>NZ_KE332518.1:17489-317489 GCF_000413055.1 Treponema maltophilum ATCC 51939
CCGCCTTTTCATAGTCTGCCTCTGTGTACGACATAGAAATACCCCTTTCTTTTATATTCTATATCGAAACCCCTCAAGAAGTAAACAATCATTTATCGGCTTATTGTGTGAGTATATCCAAAAATTGACGCGGCGTTACGACAAAAGGATTTGCAGGAAAATGTTTTATATTACCCGTAATCAAATAGGTTTCAAACTGCTTCCGTGCATTCAATGTAACTGCATAAAAAACAATATCTTTCGGATCGGGTATCGGCTCTGTTATACTTATGCTGTCAAATTTTAAGCCTATTTCTTGTATCGCATCCACTGCAATATCGACCGATTCCGTCGGAAAGCAAAATTTCGAACGATGCAACACGGCGGAATATTCGGCAATGATTTCCTCATTGTAGACAGGGATAATTTTTCCGGCGTACATATAGTCAATAATATAACGGGGAACGGAATTTTCTTTTAAGAATGCGGAAACAAGAACATTCGTATCAATGACGGCGTACAAAAGCATCCCGTTATCGCTTGCGAGCAGCATCGATTTCGGTATTGATTTCTTCAAGGCTCATGTCGGAAATGCCGTTTGAAGCTGCGCTTTGTGCCATTGCCTGCATTGCCGATAGTACGTTTTGCGGAATCCGTGCTCTTACGGCATCCCGATCATAGTTTCCTAATTTCATACTAAAAGGAATACCGTTTTCGGCAACGCTGCGCTTAAAAAAAATACGTACCGCTGTCGATAAATCAAGCCCCAGATTTTCATAGACGGCAGCCGCATCGTCTTTCAGTTTTTCATCAACACGGATTTGAACCAAAGTGCTTGCCATAGTCAACCTCTGTTATAGTATTATACTATAAAAAAGTGTTTTTGCAAGCACATTGTAATGATAACACAAGTGAGATCTTGGTGAAATTAGTTTTATCCGTTTTGCTGCGTCTTAGTCCGTTTTGAGATGTGAAACATCAATTTCTCCCGACATAAGGCGGGGAAATAAAGCGTCTCGGAGATTTTGAAGATGACAATTTTCCACATAATTTGTTTCGATAGCTGCATCTATGGGATTGACTAGTACCTCAAACCGCTGAAGTATCTGACTGGAAGGGATAAGTATAGGAAGATTCATCATATCATCCTTATTAATGGATCCAAAAACAGTACCTTCGCCATTGTATATATTTAAAACTCGTTTTAAAACAAACATCGTATAGAGAGTAAAAGATTGACAATTATTACTTTGGATCGCCGCTAGACCGCGACCGAGACAACAAGGCTCAAAAGCAACATTCAAATCCCCTACAGGAGCTCGGATGCTCACAAGTACATCACCTTTCATCGCCATACGTTTAGATTGTGTGGTGAATAGGCGACGTGAAGGAAAGCGAAAACCAAACTCGGCACGTCCTTGATAAAATACCGTTCCAATGCCGTCTGTATTGAAAGTCGTTCCTGCGGGTGACTGCCCCATCATAACGGTAGCAATATCAGAGAGAATGCCTTCTCGCCAATCCTTCGGCATCTTTCCGCCAAAAGGCTCAAAATCCACAAACCACGATTTAAAAATCGCTTGCGCTATCTGCTCTAAATGATTGTTTATCTTTCCCCTTGCTGTCATTATAAATCAATTACTTACCGAAAGACAGGGGGAATAATGAAGGACAAACTGATTACGGCGATACAAATGCGTATGGCACCGCTGCTCGACACAGCACAGCAGGCGGAACTGCAGCGGGTGCTGGCATACTACTTTCACGATGTGGATGTTATTGAGCGGCAAGCTTCCGATCAACAGGAAAAAGAAGGGTTGCTTGAAATGTTTATTGCGGCAAAGGGGGTAGAGGGCTGTTCGGAAAAATCATTGAAATATTATGATTCAACTATACGACAGATGCAAAACAGCGTCAAAAAACCCGTACGGGAGATTACTACCGACGATTTACGGGTTTACCTTGCCGACTATCAAAAAGAACGAAAATCAAGTAAAGTAACAATAGACAATATGCGGCGGATTTTCAGCAGCTTTTTCGGATGGTTGGAGGACGAGGATTATATCCTCAAAAGCCCCGTCCGTCGAATCCATAAGATAAAGGCGGATAAAATAATCAAAGATACTTTTTCCGACGAAGGATTGGAACTGCTTCGTGATGCCTGTGACGACGTCCGCGATTTGGCAATGATCGACTTGCTTGCTTCTACGGGGATGCGTGTCGGCGAGTTGGTCGGTTTGAATCGGGAAGACATCAGTTTTCATGAAAGGGAATGCGTCGTGTTCGGCAAAGGCAAAACTGAACGATTGGTCTACTTCGATGCACGGACAAAGATTCATCTGCAAAACTACCTCGATTGCCGTACCGACAACAATCCTGCTCTTTTTGTATCGCTTGCCCTGCCGTATAAGCGGTTATTAATAGGCGGTGTAGAGACAAGGCTTCGCGAAATCGGTAAGCGTGCGGATATACAAAAGGTTCATCCGCACAAATTCCGGCGCACCCTTGCCACGCGGGCAATCGATAAAGGCATGCCCATTGAACAAGTACAACGTTTACTCGGCCATGTGAAAATAGATACGACAATGACCTATGCAATGGTCAATCAGGCGAATGTAAAAAATTCGCATAGAAAATTTATCGGCTGAGGAGAGGAATGATATGAGAAAGTGGAAAGATTGCATACTTGCAGATCTCGGCGAAATTATCGGAGGTGCGACCCCATCTACAACGAATAAAAACTATTACGGTGGTGATATAGTTTGGATAACACCGAAGGATTTATCGACGCTTCAAGGGCGATTTATTCATCATGGAATGCGTAACATTACAAGAGAAGGTTTAAACAGTTGTTCGGCGCGGCTTATGCCGAAACATAGCATCCTATTTACATCACGAGCTCCTATCGGATATGTGGCGATCACGGGAAATGAAGTATGTACCAATCAGGGCTTTAAGAGCATTATACCGAATGCTAACACAGATTATCTGTTTCTGTATTATCTTCTTGTCCATAATCGCAACAGAATAGAAAATATGGGAAGTGGTACGACCTTCAAAGAAGTTTCCGGTTCTGTAATGAAAGATATAACCGTTTCCGTACCGTCTGATATAGCGGAACAGCGGATAATTGCTCGCATACTTGGCGCTCTGGACGATAAGATTGAAAATAACACCGCGATAAACAATCATTTAGCATCCTCGAGGTCGGTTACCGATAATTTACCGGACATTAGACGGGGTAAGAGAGTATCGCGAATTGCTGCGAGACAGGCGGTTTCAAGTTTAAGCTGTCCGAGCGTTGTCTGTATATCCGTGTAGTAACAATTAAACTTTCGCACAAAATCAATTGGAGGATATGATATTTGAATAAGTGCAAAATTATCATAGCTCAATGATTGTCTAACTGACCCGGATGCTCGTATACGTAATTCTTCTTGAAAATTTGGCAATTTTAAGAAGAATCGAAAAAAATTGTGGTATTCAGGTTCAGAACGGAAAACAATATAAACAGGGCTAACGCACCCTGCAAAACCAAAGGTGTTTATCCCAATCGATCCGATATTGACGCGGGCGGGATTGTAAGCAAAGTCATTAGGCTCGACAACAATATATCTGCCAATATCTTTACTATAAACCTGTTTCGTAAAGAACTCTTCTGAAAGCACAAGATTACCTGTTCTTACCGCAGATAATACTGGCAAATATTGATTCTTGACCTTTGTTCGGATTTCTTGGATAACAGTACCGAGCTTAACGCTTTTCCAGTTATTGGAGGCATTATCCACAAACCACGATTTAAAAATCGCCTGCGCTATCTGCTCTAAATGATTGTTTATCGCTTTATTGTTGGAAATTTGAGCATCCAATGCGGATAGTATATCCGCAATTTTAATTTGTATACCAATCGGTAGATTGGGAACTTCATACTTCATTATTGCATCTTTATCGCCGCGCGGCATTTTTGTTCCCTTTGCCGTGGCTGTAGCGTAATTAAAAAAAGCATTATCCGAAAGTAAATAATAAAGAAATCCGGGATACGTATTTTCCTTTGCCCGCAATATCAGTATGTCATTTGAACATCCGCCGCTGCGGTCGGCATACCATATCTTTTTAAAATATGGTCTGATATTGGAAATCAGCACGTCTCCCGGTTGATAGGCTTGTATTTGATTGACGGTCGGTAATCGGGCCGAACGAATAACGCCTTCTTTATTCTGAAGCATATTTTCCGTAGAAATATAATTATTTAAATCCAAATCGGTGACAACAATTCGCTCATCAGTAAAAGTACAAATATCGGAAAGTTTATATTTCATACCCGAGCGCTCCCAGTTTTTTACGGATTTCATCTTCCAATTCGCCTGAACGTTTGAACAACTCCGAGAGCTCACCGGTCAATCGTGTCATCTTTTCTTCAAACGGCTCGCCGTCATCTTCTTGGGCTTCGATACCTACATAGCGTCCCGGGGTAAGGATATAATTCTGATTAGCTATTTCGGCAGTAGTGACGGCGGAACAAAAACCTTGTACATTTTCAAGTGTCCCGGCATTAAAAGCTTGAAAGGCAGCGTTTATCCTGCCGATATCTTCAGCGGTTAATTCGCGCAGACGCCGGCTGACCATCGTTCCCATTTTGCGAGCGTCGATGAACAGTGTCTTTCCTTTTTGTTTTTTGTTACGGTTGATAAACCAAAGCGATACCGGAATCTGCGTCGTATAAAACAGTTGTGTAGGCATAGCAATAATGCCCTCTACGAGATCGTCTTCAATTATTCTTTTGCGAATCTCACCTTCCCCGCCTGTTTGGGAAGAAAGCGAACCGTTGGCAAGCACCATGCCGATTTTTCCGTTCGGTGAAAGATGTGAAATCATATGCTGGAGCCACGCGAAATTGGCGTTTCCGGAAGGCGGCAAACCGAACTTCCAGCGCGGATCATCGTTTAAACTGCCGTCGTTCCAATCCGAAAGATTGAAAGGCGGATTGGCGAGGATAAAATCCGCTTTAAGCGTCTTATGCAAGTCGTGGTGGAATGTATCGGCATTGTAATCGCCGAGGTCGGCTTCGATTCCTCGGATAGCGAGATTCATCAATGCCATTTTGCGCGTAGTCGGATTGGCGTCCTGTCCGAAGATTGAGAGGTTGTTGATATTACCGGAGTGATGTTTTACAAAATCGGCGGACTGTACGAACATCCCGCCGGAACCGCAACACGGATCGTATACGCGTCCTTTAAACGGCTGCAACACTTCAACGAGTGTCCGTACTACACAAGCCGGCGTGTAAAATTCCCCCGCTCGTTTACCTTCCTGCTCGGCGAATTTTGCAAGGCAATATTCATAGGTACGGCCTAAAATATCTTTATCGGTGCCGTGTTCGGCCATTTGAACATTGGTGAACAAGTCTACCACGTTTCCCAAACGCCGCTTATCCAATTCGCTGCGGGCATAATTTTTGGGAAGGATATCTTTCAGCCGTTTGTTTTCTTTTTCAATTGCTCGCATTGCATCATCAATAACCGTGCCGATTTCCTCTTTATGTGCCGTTTCGGAAATAACGCTCCAGCGTGCCGACGGCGGCACGAAGAATACGTTCACCTCGGTGTAGGCGTCTTTATCTTCCGCATCGTCGTCGGCCGCAAGCAACTCTTGCCGCCGTGCATCGAATTTATCCGAGATGAATTTCAAAAAGATGAGCCCGAGAACGACATGCTTATAGAGTCCCGCATCCATATTGCCGCGCAAAATATCGGCAGCAGCCCAAATCTGTTGTTCGAAACCGATAGTCGCCGTATTGTTTTTGTTTCCTTTAGCCATGTATTATTTTTCTCCCTTTTTGTGATTAATTCGAATGTCGGCTGCTCGAACAGTCAGCCGACTATATTTTGCATGTATTCTTATATTCGCTTACGGACATTCCCGTTTCTTTTTTGAAAAGTTTGCTCACGTACAGCGGGTCTTCAATGCCGATGAGTGAGGTAATCGTTTTAACGGACAGGGACGGGTTTTGTTTCAGTAAGACTTTCATCTTGTCTATCCGTGCGCGGATAAGATACTGCGTCGGAGACAATCCCGTGTGTTTTTTAAACACGCGGCTGATATAGGCAGCCGTGTATTTGAAGTTGTCCGCGAGCGATTGCTGATTGATGTTTTCGTGCAGATGTTCGAGAATGTACTTTTCGATAGCGTAAATAAGTTTTTTGTTTGCGTATTCGCCTTTGCCTTTTTGCAAAGAAAGACATTCGCGCCGCCGGTTTTTATATTCGATCGAGGCGGTTTCTTTTTCGATTTCATGCAAAACGGCGGAAAGTTCGCCTTCGTCAACGGGCTTGAGTAAATAGCGGTATACACTGAGGCCGACGGCTTTTTGCGCGTAGTCGAATTCTTTATAACTCGTTAAAATAACGCAGATTATCGGCAGTTTTTCGGCTACAATGTGCTCAATCAGTTCAAGTCCCGTAATAAGGGGCATTTGAATATCGGTAATAAGCACATCGGGAATTTCGTCATTCAGCGCTTGCAGCACTTGTTTACCGTTCGTGCAACTTTTTGCAACCGAAAAATTCTTGTTCAGTTTCGGTATAAGATCCGATATGTCGCGTAAAATAAGCGGTTCGTCTTCAGCAACAAATACGCGGATCATGTACCGTCCCTCCGATATGAACTTCGGTGCCGCCTAAAACGCTTTTATGTATTTCGAAAACGGCCTGCATTCCGACAAACATTTTAAGCCGTACTCCCGTATTTATCAAGCCCATGCCGCCGATGCGCACTTCTTCTATATGCTGCGCCGGGTCAATGAGAAATTCGCTGATGGTATAAAAAATCTCAAACAGTTTTTTTTCTTCGATGCCGCAGCCGTTGTCTTCGACGGTGCAGTGCCAAAAATCGCCGGTACGGTACAAACGAATGTATACTTTCCACGGCGGTTCGGTTCTTTTAAAAGCGTGCGCAAAGCAGTTTTCGACCAAGGGCTGCAGTATGAGCCGCGGAACTTTAATCTTTTCGCTTTCCATTCCTTCTTCCGTGTCGATGCGGATATCGACTTGTTCCCCGAACCGTATTTTCATAAGTGAAAGATAGTTTTCGGTATGCCGGATTTCATCCTGCAAAGCAACGATCGGTTTGTTAAAAACGGTGATGTACCGGAACATTGCCGAAAGCTCGCTGCAGATTTTTATAACAAGCGCATTGTTTTTTTCCCTGCTGCACGCGCTTATAACCGCAAGCATATTGTATAAAAAATGCGGATCGATTTGCGATTGCAATGCGATAAAATGCGCTTTCAGCTCTTCGGTTTTTGCCGTGTTTTTTTCGCTTATGGAGTCCTGTAATTTTTCGAACAGGCGGTTAAAGGTCGACGATATAAAACTTGATTCGTCATCTTCCGCTTTTAAATCCGTAAAAGCAGCCGGTTCCGAAAGAGCCGTGGTCGTGTCGCCGATTTTCTTTATGGCGAGTTCAAGCGGCTGCGTTAATTTTTTTGCGGTAAAAAAAGTAATGTAAGCGAAAATAACAATAAGCATTACCGTAAGCACTAAAAAGGTAAAGCTTATATGACGTATAAGTTTTTTCAGCACGGACGTATCGTCTATAAAAACCGTTGTCCAGCCGACCGACGGCGCTTTGGCAAAAAAAACGATATAAGAAGCGTGCCCGTTTTTTGTTTTAAACATGCCGCTCTGTTCGGCGCAAGAGGAAATATGTCCGATTATTTTTTTATAAAAACCTTCATCGTTTTTATGCTCGGAATATACCGTTAAAAAATTATCGTTAAAGATGAGTTTTTCGACATCCGCGGTCGTCGGACTGTCTAAAATTTTTATGATCTCTTCAAACGGAAGCTGAATTTCGACAATCCCCGATTCTTTAAATCCGTATACATCCATGATAATTCTGGAAATGCTGATAAAAAGTCTGTCCCGATTTTTACCCCAAAAATCCGGATGAGGCAGCGATATGTTTGCTTTGTCCAAAAAGATTTTTCCGGTTATGTTTTTTGCAAAAAAATTCGAAGCGAAATTACGTTTAACGGTATCGATATCGTCGGGAATCCCGAACGAAAGATATTTGCCCTTGTCATTGTAAAGACTCGTCCGAAGCAGCGGACGCGATGCCGGCAGCACAATAGTTATAAGCGTTTTATTTAAAAGATTTTGCTCGGCCGCGTTTAACTGATCATAGCTCAGCGTGTGGGAGAGAAACCCGGTAATAACGGGATTGGTTACGCAAAAAAGCGCCGTGCGGTCGAGATCGAGCAGCAGGGTTTCCGTTTGTCGCGTTGTACGCCGGACGATATCGGCAACGCTGTCGGTATATTTGTTCGTCAAAATTCGTACGGTATATCTGTAGAGTAGGGCAAACACGAGCGCGGCCGAACAGCATAACAGTACCGTATAGAGAATGAATATTTTTTTGCGCAGTTTTATTTTTTTCACGGTTGCAGTATAGCATATTTTTTCGCGACAGGGCGGCAAAAAAGTTCGATTTTTCCATATAAATATGTCAATTTGTACATTCCGAATTCGGAAAAGTCGTTTTAGAATAAATCAAACGATTTTGTATTGAAAACTTTTTATGGAGGTTTTATGAAGAAAATTGCGTTGGGATTATGTGTGTTTTGCATGGCGTTCGGTTTGCCGTTTGCGAACGGCGAAAAAGAAGGCGGCGGCAAAACGAAAAACGTCGAGATTTCTTTTATGTTGTCGCAGGCAAAATGGAAAGATGTCTTTACCGATATGGCCGAACAAATAAAAAAAGACACGGGGTATGTTATTGAATTTCAAGTTGTACCGGATGACCAGTATTATCCGCTTTTAAAAACGAAACTCACGACAGGCGAAGTTCCCGATGTTTTTATGTACAACGTTCCAATGAACAATGTCGATTTGAATACGGTAAATAATACCGTTGATCTCGGAAATGAACCATGGGTTTCGAGGCTTTCAAACCCGAACATTTTAAAAGATCCCATCGACGGAAAGATTTATGCAATGCCGTTTGAATCTTCAAGTTTTTTCGGTCCCGTATATTACAACAAAAAAGTGTTCCGCCGGCTCAATATTTCCGAAACGCAACCGAAAACATACGAAGAGTTTCTTAACGTTTTGCGAAAGATCAAAAAACAAGGAAATGGCGTTATTCCCGTTTACATGTGTGAAAAAGATTCGTGGACTACGCAGGTTTTTACGACTTTGGGCTTCGGCGTCGCCTTGTCGGATAAAAAAGAGGTATGGAATAAATTACTCCAAAATAAAATAAAATGGAGCGACGTTCCCGAATTCCGCACGATACTTAACGATTTTATGAAAATATACAACGAAGGCTTGGTTAATGCCGACCATCTTTCCGCCACATATGACATGGCAAAAGAAGCCGTGGCTGAAGGCCGCGCGGCGATGCTGTTTAACGGCGAATGGGCTTTATCGGATATAGAGAGCAAATATCCCGATGCGGATATGGGCGCATGGATTATTCCTTTTATGGATAAAAATCTTATGGGAACAGGCGCTTATGTGCAGGGGCTGTTTATTCCGAAACGCGGCAATGTCGCAGCTGCAAAAAAATTATTGGAAATATGGGCGCAACCGAAGTATCAGGCTTTGTATTGGGCGGCTCATCCGGGATTCCCGGGTTTCAAAGATGTTGACGGCGGTGCCGTGCCCAAGGCAGTCGATACGCTGGTAAAAACCTATATTTTAACGGGAAAGTACGCATATCAAATGAACGATATGGTTCCCATAACCGCACCGATTCAACCGGAATTATGGAAGTATTACGTTGAAATGACGGCCGGGATGAAAACACCCGAACAAGTGCTTAAAGCATGGGATGTTTTATACAGCGATTATATGAAGGCACGTAAAGAACCCGGTTTTTAAAAAGCAAAAAAGAAGTACCGGTTAATCCGTCTGTCGGCCAATCGGTACTTCTAAAAAATAAAGGAGGTTTTATGAAGAAAATTGCGTTGGGATTATGTGTGTTTTGCCTGGCATTCGGTTTACCGTTCGCGAACGGAGAAAAAGAAGGCGGCGGCAAAACGAAAACGGTGGAATTGTCCATGATGATTCCGCAGGGAAGTTGGCGCGATGTGTATGCGGATATGGCTGCAGCGGTTAAAGCGGATACCGGCTATTCGGTAGAATTTCAAGTGATACCCGATGACCAATTTTATCCGCTGCTTCAGACCAAATTGGCTACGGGTGAAGTTCCCGATTTGGTAAAACATAACATACCCACAAACAACACCGAAATGAGTGCGAACCAAACAATGGTGGACTTGAGCAACGAGCCGTGGGTATCGCGCTTGGTAAACCCGAATATTTTAAAGGATCCGCAAAGCGGTAAAATCTTTGCTTTGCCCATAGAATCGTCCAGTTTTTTCGGCGGTATTTACTATAACAAAGCCGTGCTTAAAAAGTTGGGAATTTCGGAAAAACAACCCGCAACATGGAACGACCTGCTCAATGTTTTAAGAAAAATTAAGCAAAGCGGAACGGGAATCATCCCCGTTGTCTGTTCCGAAAAAGACAGCTGGACAACGCAGGTGTTTACGACACTGGGTTTTCCCGTTGCCGTTGCGAAAAAGCCGCAGGTTTGGAATCAGCTGCTTACGAATAAAATCAAATGGTCGCAAGTTCCCGAATTTAAAACTATCCTTGATCGCTATACCATGTTATTCAAAGAAGGACTGGTAAACGACAACCACTTATCTTTTTCGTACGACATGGCAAAGGAAGCCGTTGCAACAGGGAAGGCCGCAATGATGATCAACGGCGAATGGGTCGTTTCGGATATGATGGCCAAATGGCCCGGCGTTGAAATCGGTTATTGGAATATCCCGTTTACGGATAACTGCGATATCATTGCTACGGGAAGCTATGTCGGCGGCTTTTTTGTTCCGAAAAAAGGCAACGCAAAAGAAGGGGTAAAATTTCTTGAAATTTGGTCGCGGCCGAAGTATCAAAATATGTATTTTACCGCGCACCCCGGATTTTCCGGTTTGAACGATGTGAAAGGCGGTCCCGTTCCTCAGTGTGTGCAGGATATTGTGGATACGTATATCAAAACGGGTAAGTACGTGTACGAGATGAACGCGATGGTAAACGTGGCCTCTCCGATTTTACCGGAATTGTGGAAGTATTACGTTGAAATGACAGCCGGAATAAAAACTCCGGAACAAGTGCTTAAAGCCTGGGATGTTTTATACAGCGATTATATGAAGGCGCGTAAAGAAAGCGGGTTTTAAAAAGTAAAAAAAGCAGCGGTAAAGAGCGTCGACTGACAAAATGTCGAAGCTCTTTATGCCGAGCTTACGTTGCAAATTCGTATTATGTATGGAGGTACTATGAAAAAGATTGCGGTAGGACTGTGTGTTTTTTTTCTGGTATTCGGTTGGTTGTTTGCAAACGGCCAAAAAGAAAGCGAGGGTAGAGCGGGAACGATTGAACTGTCTTTAATGATGCCGCAAAGCAGCTGGCGTGATGTGTATGCGGATATGGCTGCTGCAGTAAAAGCGGATACCGGCTATTCGGTAGAATTTCAGGTAATACCCGCAGATCAATTTTATCCGTTGCTCCAAACAAAACTTGCAACAGGCGAAGTCCCCGATATCGTTAAGTATAATGTTCCTACGAACAATACCGAAATGAACGCGAATGAAACGATGGTGGATTTGAGCAACGAGCCGTGGATATCGCGTTTGGTAAATCCGAATATTTTAAAAGATCCGCAAAGCGGCAAAATCTTCGCCCTGCCCATAGAATCGTCAACTTTTTTCGGCGGCATTTACTATAACAAAGCCGTACTTAAAAAGCTGGGGATTCCGGATAAACAACCGACAACGTGGGATGAATTGCTTAATATCTTGAGAAAGATTAAACAAAGCGGAACCGGAATTGTCCCCGTCGCTTGTTCCGAAAAAGAAAGCTGGACAACGCAAATTTTTATGACCTTGGGCTTTCCCATTTCGATTGCCGACAAGCCTCAGATTTGGAATCAGCTGCTTACGAATAAAATCAAATGGTCCCAGATTCCCGAATTTAAAACCATTCTCGACCGTTATAATACACTGTTCAAGGAAGGGCTGGTAAATAAAGATCACTTGTCTTTTACCTATGATATGGCAAAAGAAGCTGTAGCATCGGGAGAAGCCGCAATGATGATCAACGGCGAATGGGTTATCATTGATATCCTTGCGAAATGGCCTAATGCGGAAATCGGATGCTGGAATATACCCTTTACCGATAATTGTGACCTGATAGCCACCGGTAACTATGTCGGCGGTTTCTTTGTCCCGAAAAAAGGTAATTCCGCAGAGGCTCGGAAATTTCTTGAAATCTGGTCGCGCCCGAAGTACCAAAATATGCTTTTTGCGGCATTTCCCGGATTTCCCGGTTTGTCCGATGTTAACGGAGGGAACGTTCCTCCCGCCGTTCAGAATATTGTTGATACATATATAAAAACCGGCAAATATGTGTATGAAATGAATGCAACAATGAATGTCGCTTCTCCTATATTGTCCGAATTGTGGAAGTATTACGTTGAAATGACGGCCGGAATGAAAACACCCGAACAGGTACTTAAAGCATGGGATGTTTTATATACCGATTATATGAAGGCACGTAAAGAGAGCGGGTTTTAAGTTTCAGGAACATTAAAGATTTTGCAGGTGCTGCCCCAAAACCGAAGTTTTTGGGCAGCACCCTTGATTTTATGCGTGCAGTTTTGTCAGTTTCAGTAAGAGGAGGTTTTTGTGCAGAAACAGCGAATCGATTCTTTGTATCCGAACTATTTTGCTTTTCCCGCATTGATTATCTATACCGTTTTTTTTGTTATGCCGATTTTGGCCGCCTTTGTGCTGTCTTTTACGGATTGGCATATCATGCGCTTGTTTTCTCCGAATTTTATCGGATTTGAAAATTTTATTTATTTATTTAAAGACACGAATTTTATTTTGGCATTAAAGAATACGTTTATCTTCGCATTTTTTACCATGGTATTTAAAGTTCTGTTCGGCTTATTGCTTGCTCTCGCCTTGGTAAAGCCGCTGAAAACAAAAAATATACTACGTACGATTTTTTATCTGCCGGCGGTATTGAGTATCGTAATTGCGGGCGTGTTGTTTCAGGCATTGTTTAAAAGCAACGGATTTTTAAATACGTTTTTAACGGCAATCGGCTTGGAACGCTGGGCTACGGACTGGATCGGCAATCCCAAAACCGCGCTGTTTACCACCATTGTGGTTGAAATATGGCGGTGGAGCGGCTTTACGATGGCAATCCTTATTGCGGGCTTGCAAAACATCTCCGCCGATTATTACGAATCCGCACAAATAGACGGTGCATCTTCCTGGCAGCGATTTCTTTATATTACGCTGCCCCTTTTACGGCCGGCTTTAACCATTACGATTGTTATGCATACGATAGGCGGCTTGAAAGTTTTCGAACAGGTATTTGTTATTACGGCGGGAGGACCGGGTTTTGCTTCTCAAGTATTGGGAACCTATATCTTTACGGCCTTTGCGCAGGGACGCTTCGGTCGGTCGACGGCAATGGGTTTGATACTTTTCCTTTTGGTTTTTGCCGTTTCTTACACCGTTAATACCCTGCTTAAACGAAAGGAGGTGGAAGCATGAAAACAAAACCCGGGCATAAAAAACATATTTCACTGCTCATACTGGAAATATGTATGATTTTGCTGTCGCTGTTGATTATTATTCCGCTGTTGATTATGATTTTCGGCTCTCTTAAAACCGCCGCCCGCGCAGCCCAGTTTTCGTTGGCTTTTCCGACGGAAATGCTGTTTTCGAATTATGCGTATGTTATAAAAAAAGCGAATATATTCCGTGCGGCAATGAACAGCATCGTCGTAACCTTTTTTGCCGTTGCAATCTGTATTTTTTGTTCGGCGATGGTATCTTTTTTGGCGGCACGAAAAATCAATCGTTTTACGAAATTTTTGAACACATATTTTCTTGCAGGCCTCATCGCGCCCGTTCAGATTATCACAACCTTCGGCTTACTGCAGCTTCTGCATTTAAACGGAACTTATGTCGGTGTTATTTTGGTTTTTGCCGCCATACAAATGTCGTGGGGTGTTTTTATGTTTACCGGTTTTATCGGAACCGTTCCGCGGGAATTGGATGAAGCGGCTTTTATTGACGGCTATCCGCCGATGAAAGTGTTTTTCTCAATTATATTTCCTTTGCTTAAACCTATCGTCGTTACAACCGTTGTTATGCTTGCCATATTTATTTGGAACGATTTTCAAATCCCGCTGTATTTTTTCAATACGGCAAAGTGTTGGACGCTGCCGCTGACTGTGTATAACTTTTTCGGCAGATACTTTAACTATTGGAATTATGTATTTGCAAACCTTGTGCTGGTAGCGCTTCCCGTTACGATTTTATATTTGTTCGGACAAAAGTACGTCATAGACGGAATGACGGCCGGCGCCGTAAAAGGTTAAAATTATAAGGAGTTAGTATGTTGGCATTCAGACAAGTCCATTTGGATTTTCATACTTCCGGTTTAATACCCGGAATCGGAGAAAAATTCGATAAAAAACAATTTCAGGATGCTTTGAAAGCAGGCCATGTCAATTCGATAACCGTATTTTCAAAATGCCATCACGGCTGGTCGTATCATCCGACAAAGGTAAACGAAATGCATCCGCATTTAAAGTTCGATTTGCTGCAAGCTCAGTTGGACGCATGCAAAGAAATCGGCGTGCGCGCTCCGGTATATATATCCGCCGGCTTGGACGAAAAAGAAGCGGTGCGGCACCCTGAATGGCTGTTTCGCCGAGCGGATGAATCATTGAGTTGGGCTGCGGATTTTACCGGTGAGCCGTATTTTCACGTACTGTGTTTTAACACCGGCTACATGGACTTACTCGAAAAACAAATAGAAGAAGTTATGCAAAAATACGATCCGTGCGGTATTTTTTTGGATATCGTATCGATTCAGCCGTGTTATTGCGCATCCTGCCGGAACGAGATTCTCAAGCGCGGAAAAGACCCTCGCAACATTGATGCGGCTATGGAACAAGCCGAGTTGGTGTACAAGCGCTACGCGCAGCGGGTTGAAAAAACGATCCGCGCATACAGCAAAACCTGTACGATTTTTCATAACGGCGGCCATATTCCCAAGGGGCGGCGCGACATTGCGCAAAACGACACGCATTTGGAACTTGAAAGTCTGCCTACCGGCGGCTGGGGCTATAATCACTTTCCGCTTTCCGCATCGTACGTTATGCAGTTGAACAAAGAGTATTTGGGCATGACGGGAAAATTTCACAGTACGTGGGGTGAATTCGGCGGCTTTAAACACCCGAACGCACTCCGTTATGAAACGGCCTTGTCGATTGCGTACGGGGCAAAGTGTTCGATAGGAGATCAGTTGCATCCCTCCGGAGAAATGAATGAAGACACATACCGTCTTATCGGTGCCGCTTATTCCGAAGTTGAAAAAAAAGAGCCGTGGTGCGAAGACGCTTACAACATTGCCGACGTGGGTGTTTTGAGCGAAGAAGCCGTACATACGAAAATTGCAAACAGGGACACAATCTACAACGGCGATATCGGTGCAAATAAAATCCTCATGGAAGGAAAGTATCTGTACCGCTTTTTGGATTTGCAATCCGACTTTACGTCCTACAAGGTTATTATATTGCCGGATACCGTTCGCCTCGATAAAAAGACGGCAAAGCGGCTTGCCGATTATATAAGCAAGGGCGGAAAGATTTTGGCCTCCGGTCAAAGCGCTCTGGCAAGTGACTCGGATACCTTTTGTTTGGATGTGGGCGCCGCATACCGCGGTCCTGCAAAAACCTGTCCCGACTATGTCATAGCGGACAAAGAAGTCGGCATCGGCGAAACGGCGCACGTCATGTATACGCAAGGCTTCGACATAAAACGGCTGAAAGGAAAGTGCCCCCTGTATCGGCAGCCTTCGTATTTTAACAGAGATACGTACAGTTTTTGTTCGCACCGGCATACTCCGAATAACCCCGACGCCCGTTTGGAAGAAGCGGCCGTTTTTACAAAAAATACGGTGTATATAAGCTGGAATATCTTTTCGGATTACGGAAAAACGGGTTCGCTTCATCACAAAAAAATCGTCATGTATGCGCTCGACCGGCTTTTGGACGCCGATAAAACAATTCGCGTTTCGCTTCCCGATAAGGCAGTTGTAACGCTCACGGAGCAAAAAAAGCGCAAGCGCTACATTGTACACGAACTGTTCGCGCATACGACAAACCGCGGAACGCTTTCGGGAAACGCGCAGGAATTTAAGAACATAGAAGTCATTGAAGATATTGTTCCGTTGTATAATATAACGACGGAAGTTCGTCTTCCGCACCGAATAAAAAACGTCATGCTGGAACCGCAGCATACCGCACTTCCGTTCGAGTATGCGAAAGACAATCTGACTTTTATTGTGCCCGAGATCGACTGCCACCAGATGATTGTACTTGAATATTGACATCTCTATTGACGAGCCTTCTTTGTAGGTATAAGCTGTGTGTGCATGCTTTGCGGACGAAGCAGGAATGCCTGCATGCAAAAGGCATGATTCTATATATCGGAGGCTCGCAATATGAATTTGGATTCCGCGCAAAGGGGAATTCTCGACGGCGCGAAAGGTGAAACGCTTGCAAAGGTTATGAAAACCCTTGTCGCGTACGGAGAAGCGTTCGGCGCCGAAAAAATGGTGCCGGTTACCGGCCGGTGCGGACACTTGGTAACAAGTTTCGGCTTGGGCGTTATGAAGCCGGTGTACGCGCTCATGGATAAACTTATAGAAAGCGGGGCTGTCAGCTCTCAGCCTTTTTCGGCCGACCCGCGCCCGCTGGCACCCGAAATTCCGGTAAACTTTTTGCAAAATCTTTTGTTCAAAGTCATGTACTCGAAGCAAAGCGATTACGAACAGCAGCTTAAAAAGCTCGGCATGATGAGCGACGATGCTTTTACCTGCGCGTGCTACATGAGCGAAGTCGGCAACAAGCCGAATAAGGGCGATATACTCAGCTGGGCCGAAAGCAGCGCCGTTGTGTATGCAAACAGCGTTTTGGGCGCCCGCTGCAACCGTAACAGCGGCATCATAGAATTGTTCGGCAGCATCGCAGGCTATGTTCCGTATTTCGGGCTTCTAACCGAAGAAGGCCGCAAGGCGACGTGGAAGGTGGTCGTAAAAACGACGAAAAAACCCGAAGCGCAAATTTTAGGCAGTGCGATCGGCATGAAGGTCGTTGAAGACGTGCCTTATATCGTCGGACTCGATTCATGGCTCGGAAGCGAATTGAACGAGTCGGCAACGGCCTTTTTGAAAGACATGGGAGCCGCAGCGGCCTCGAACGGAGCGGTCGGTTTGTATCATGTTGAAGGATTGACGCCCGAAGCCGTCGAGCTCGGCCAGACGCTGCTTCAAAAAAACGCCCAAGAATATATTATAGACGATGCGGAACTCGAACGCGTAAGAGCGTCGTATCCGTGCATTTGGAAAAATCCGGATGCAAAGCCGAAACTTTGCTTTATCGGCTGTCCGCACTTGTCGCTTGCACAGCTTAAATCGTGGACCGAGCGCTTGGAAAAATTCGGCGGCAAATTGAAGGTGCCCGTCATTATGACATGTGCGCCCGGCGTTGAAAAAGAATTTGCAAAAACCCCGTATGCCGAAAAGCTCAAAAAAACGGGAGTCATACTCAGCAGTATTTGCCCGCTTATGTATATGAACAATCCTCTGTGCGGAAAAATGCCGGTTATCACGAATTCGAACAAACTGCGCACGTACACAAGCGCCCGCTATTATACCGATGACGAAATCTTTACCTACATTACGACGGGAGAAGCACAATGAAAACATTTAAAGGACGAGTTATTGCAAGGGGCAGTGCAAAGGCGAAAGCGCTTGTTTCACGGAACGGATTCAATACGCTGGCAAGCTACCAAAAGAGCCTTATGTTCGGCGATAAAAAAGGTACGTGTTCCGACCAAAACAATCCCGACGTATACGGAAAAGAACTCGCCGGTTCGGCCCTGTGCCTGCCGCAGACAATCGGCTCTACGACCGGCGGCATGGTGCTGTTTACGGCAGCCTCTTTCGGCCGCCAGCCGGCATGCATGCTGTTTTCAAAACCGATAGACTCGCTTGCCGCCGCCGGCGCCATTTTGGCGGATGTGTGGACGGACGCAAACATGCCGGTTGTGGACAGTCTCGGCGACGAGTTTTTGCAAACCGTGCAAACGGGCATGACCGTTTCGGTAGCGGAAGACGGAACCGTAACGCTCGAAGCCTGACTTAATCTTCTTTAAAATGTAGCGGCTGAGAAAATATCGATTTTCGAAAGACGCTGCATTCGTGCGCGTAAGCGCACGATAATCCGCGATGTTTCGGCTTGCCGAAACTCGGCGTTTAACAAGGCCGCGCTATTTCAGCGGCCGAAGTTAAACCTCATATAAGGTACCGACTTTTTCGCATTCGGCATTGCGAGCGGCGCAATACGTTCCTTTTGCAAGGGCTGCGGCAATATCCGGCTTTCCGCCGTGCGAAAAAGAAGTTTTAAGATACTCGTATAAAAAGCCCGAAGAAAACGAATCGCCGCAGCCGATGGGATTCACCGCTTTAACCCGCTCGACCGGATGACTGAACGCTTCGCCGCAAAAGGACGCGATTGTGCCGTCTTTTCCGCGCGTTATGACAATGCAGTTTTGCAGTTCGCGGCTTTTTGCGCATACGGCGTCCGTCAGTTCCGTGTCGCTGCACGAGGCCGAAAGGCCGAAGGTGCCGCAAAATTCCTTTGCATTTATTTTAATAACGGCGGGAGTGCACACGCCGAGTACGTTTAAAAGCTCTTTGCCCCAAAAGTCTACGAGCAGAACGCGGCCCTTGTCGCATGCGGTTTTGCATATGCGCGTTTTTAAGTCCGGTGCCCATATTTTGGGCGAAGTTCCCGCGAACAGCAGCGCATCGGAGGTTTTGAGCGCTTTTTGTACCGCGCTTATCAATCGCTTTTCGGCTTTGAGCACCGCTTTTTTGTCGGCTTCGCCTGCAAGGTCGGGCTCGTCCATAACCAATTCGGTTGTGCGCCCGCTTTCCCTGTCCAGCAG
Organism: Treponema maltophilum ATCC 51939; assembly: GCF_000413055.1. NCBI lineage: Bacteria > Pseudomonadati > Spirochaetota > Spirochaetia > Treponematales > Treponemataceae > Treponema > Treponema maltophilum. Next base: position 36,580 of record NZ_KE332518.1, read on the forward strand.
TGTACAGCATTCGCGTACGCGGCCGGGAACGGCGATTATAACAGGCTTTAAGCCGTCTTTTTTTGCCATTGCGGAAAATTCGGCTTTGTTTTCTTTTCCGGCCGGACAAACAAGCGTAACGCAGCCTTTTTCCAGCTGATTGAGCACGCGCGCCGCATTGACCGCTTTCCCCGAAGCGTCGAGGCGGTAGCGCACCGAACGGTTCACTTCGTCTACACATAAACGCTCAAACACCGCGGTTCTTTGAATTGTCGAACTCATACATAGCGCCGTAATTTTCATGGTGCCTCCGTAAAATGTTCGGTATGCGAAGTCCTTTTTTTCATAAGCGATTTAAGCAGAGGGTCTTTTGTAACAAAAAGAAGTATCGCGCCGGCAAGGGCGAACATAAGCGCGCTTATGCACAGCGGAATCCCCTGTGCAAAAAAGCGGTGCATCGAAGCGAAGGGCGCGAAAATCCGCTCTTTGAGAAAATAGGGCGCGAGGACGGCTATGCACGAAAAAAGCGCGAGTTTTAGCGCGTAAACCGAAGCCGTCGCCAAAAGTTTTCGCGCACGTATCGTTTTGCTGCGCGACAAAAGCGCGAACAAAAAGGCGGTGTTTGCAAAGCTTGCAAGCGAAAGGGCGAGCGCAATGCCGCCGCCCTTCATCGGCCGTATGAGCAGGGCTGCAATCGCGATGTTTACGGCAAAGCCGCCTATACCCGCAAGGGTCGGCGCCTTTGTGTTGCTTTGCGCGTAAAAAGCCGGCGCAATGACGCGGTTCAGCGCGATAAAAAACAAACCCGCAATATGAAAGCGGAAAGCCTGCAAGGTGAGCGCAACCGATTCGTCCGAAAAACGCTGCGTTTTGTATACGAGAACGATAATGTGTTCGCCGAACAAAAAAGCGAAAAAACTTACGGGAATCGTCGTGAGCGCGATGATGCGCACGGCTTGAACGAGCATGCGCTCGAACGACTGCCATTCTTTTTTCTTTGCAAGCGAAGACAAATCCGGCAAAATAACGGTACCGACGGAAACGGCGAAAATGCCTAGAATCAGTTCCTGCAAGCGCAGCGAATACTGAAGGCTCGATACGATTCCCGTTCCGGCGTGTCCGGCGAGGGCGGTAGAGATAACGTCGTTGAGCTGGTAAGCCGCCATGCCGACGACGGTCGGCGCGATAAGCGTGAGCACTCTCCGTGTTCCCGGATCGGAAAACGCGCGCCGTATGCCGGTAAAGGCCGGCTTAAAGCCTTGTTTTATTACAAAGGGCAGTTGGAACAGCGCTTGAATCGTGCCGCCGGCTACGACGCCGTAAGCCATTGCGCGCGCGGGGTTGGCCGTTTTGGAAGAAAGCGCGTAGGCTGCCGAAATAACGGCGATGTTGAATAAAATCGGCGTAAAGCCCGACGGCGCAAACACGTTTACGCTGTTTAGAATTCCCTGAAAAAAGGCCGCAACCGATATGACGAACAAATACGGGAACATAAGGCGCGTTAAAAAAATCAATTCGGGAACAACCGACGAATCGGCGTTTTTTAAAAAGCGCGGCGCTATGTACGGCGCCGCCATAACGCCGGCAATCACCGTCAGAGCCGTCGTAAAGCTTACAACGGTAAATACGGCGTTCAAAAAAGCCTGCACGTCGGCTTTGGTTTCGCCGCGGCGGGAATCTTCAAGATACGATTTGAATGTCGGAATGAACGCAACCGATATGCTGTTTTCGGCGAACAGGCGGCGGAACAGGTTGGGAATCATAAAGGCTACGCCGAACGCGTCGGCAAGCGCCGAAGTTCCCAAAAAAGCGGCCTTTGTCATTTCCCGCACAAGGCCCAGTATGCGCGATACAAAAGTCAACAGCGACAGTTTTATACCCGAAGAAAGTAAGGACCGCTTCATTGCAACAGCATACCGCTATTGCCTCTTTATGACAATCCCTGTAGAATATCGATATTGTGGAACAGCTTTTATTCAAACCGGCTTCCGAGCCGGTTCGTTTAGGTATAGATATAGGCTCTACGACCGTAAAGGTCGTCGCATTGGATGCGGATTCCGAAATCGTATTCAGCCAATACGAGCGCCATCGCGCCGATATCCGCTCTACGATTATAACCGTAGTCGGCAACGCATTGGACAGCATTGAAAAGAAGTACCCCGCAAAGGAAACGCAGCGCTTGAGCATCCGCGTAACCGGGTCGGGCGGGCTTGCCGTGTCGCATTGGCTTTCCGTTCCTTTTATACAGGAAGTCGTCGCCTCGACGACGGCGGTAAAAAAGCGCATTCCCGAAGCCGACGTCGTTATCGAATTGGGCGGCGAAGACGCCAAGATTACGTATATGACCGGCGGCATGGAGCAGCGCATGAACGGTACCTGCGCCGGCGGAACGGGCGCCTTTATAGACCAAATGGCGGCCTTGCTGGAAACCGATGCGCCCGGCTTGAACGAGCTTGCGCGCGGCTTTTCGACGATTTATCCCATTGCGGCGCGCTGCGGCGTATTCGCCAAAACCGACATTCAGCCGCTTATCAACGAGGGCGCCCGCCGCGAAGATATCGCCGTCAGTATTTTTCAGGCTGTCGTAAGCCAAACCATATCCGGCCTTGCGTGCGGAAAGCCCATACGCGGGAACGTCGCCTTTTTGGGCGGCCCCCTGCACTTTTTGGATCAGTTGCGCGAGCGTTTTATCGTTACCTTAAAACTTGAAGGGAAGGCCGCCATCGTTCCGGAAAACTCCCAGCTTTTTGTCGCCGAAGGAGCGGCTTTGTCGGCTGAACGCGCGTACAGTTGTGTGCAAAGCGGCGAAAAAAACAAGTTTCCGACGGTTGCCGAATTGCGCGAATCGCTTAAAACGCTTGTCGGCGCCGAAATGAAAGAAGTTCAGCGTTTGCAGCCTCTGTTTAAAAACGAAGAAGAACTTGAAGAATTTCACAAGCGCCATGCGGCCGAAATGGCGGCTACGGCCGAACTTGCCGATATAAGCGGTCCGGTTTTTTTGGGCTTGGACTCCGGTTCGACGACGACCAAGGCCGTTTTGACGGATTGCGACGGACGCATTTTGTGGCGTTTTTACGACGTAAATGCGGGAAATCCCGTTGAACTTGCCGTGCGCGTTTTAAAAGATTTATACAAGCTTTTGCCGAAATCGGTATACATTGCGCGCGCGGTTTCGACCGGCTACGGCGAAGCGCTGTTTCAGGCGGCGCTGAACGTTGATGCGGGCGAAGTCGAAACGATCGCCCATTACCGTGCCGCCGATTTTTTTGTTCCCGGCGTCGAATTCCTCTTGGACATAGGCGGTCAGGATATGAAGTGCCTGCGCATGAAAGACGGCGCAATCACTTCGATACAGCTGAACGAAGCCTGTTCGTCCGGCTGCGGCAGCTTTTTGGACAACTTTGCGCGCTCGCTCGGCATGGACGTGCGCACCTTCAGCAAAAAGGCGCTTTTGGCCGAAAACCCCGTGGACTTGGGCAGCCGCTGTACCGTTTTTATGAACAGCCGCGTAAAGCAGGCGCAAAAAGAAGGCGCGACCGTTGCCGATATTTCCGCCGGACTTTCGTATTCGGTTATAAAAAACGCGCTGTTTAAAGTCATTAAACTGCGTAAAGCGAGCGACATCGGCACAAAGGTCGTCGTACAGGGCGGAACCTTTAACAACGACGCGGTGCTGCGCGCTTTTGAAAAGATTTCCGGCGTAAACGTGTTCCGTCCCGACGTTGCAGGCCTCATGGGCGCCTACGGCGCGGCTTTAATCGCCATGGATCAGTGGAAGGATTTGACGGCTATGCCTGCCGGCGCAACGACCGAAGAAGCCGAAGCCTTTGCACGAAAAGTCAGTACGGGGCAAATTCATTCGGGCATTGCGAATCTTAAACAGCTTGAATCTTTTAACGTGAAGCTGGATTTGCGCCGCTGCGGAAAATGTTCCAATAATTGTCTTTTAACGATAAATACGTTCAGCACGGGCGGAAAAAGCAGAACCTTTATTACGGGCAACCGCTGTGAGCGCGGCGCCGAAATCGAAGGATCGGAAAACGTCGTCGATGCGTCGAACGCACGCAATACGAATACGGCCGGAGCCGGAAAAGACGGCCCCCTGCCGAACCTTTTCGCATGGAAGTACAAACGGCTTTTTTCGTATGTGCCCTTAACGCCTGATAAGGCTCCGCGCGGAGACGTGGGGCTTTTGCGCGTTTTGAACATGTACGAAAATTATCCTTTGTGGTTTACCGTTTTTACAAAATTGGGCTTCCGCGTGCGCTTGTCGCCGCGTTCAACCCGCGCAATTTACGAACAGGGGCTCGAAACCATTCCGTCCGAATCGGTGTGCTATCCGGGAAAAATAAGCCACGGCCATGTCGCTTCATTATTGAAAGCCGGCGTTAAATTCATATTTTATCCCTGCGCTCCGTACGAAATGCAGGAAGACCCCTTGGCGGGCAATCACTACAATTGCCCGATCGTTACCAGCTATCCGGAAGTTTTGCGCAACAACGTGGACGAGTTGCGCCGCGATCCTTCGATTACCTTTATGAACCCCTTTTTGCCCATATACGACAAAAAGCGGCTCGGCGAACGCCTGTATGAAGAATTGAGCGTAAAATTTCCCGATTTAACATTTAAAGAAGTAAAGGATGCCGTCGAAGCCGGCTGGGACGAACAGGAAAAATTCCGCAGCGAAGTTCACGAGCAGGGCGAACAAGCCCTCGAAGAACTTATTCGGCGCGGAGCGGGCGGCATTATTCTTTCGGGGCGTCCCTACCACTTGGATCCGGAAATCAACCACGGCATTCCCGAATTGATTGCCGGGCTGGGTTTGGGCGTTTTAACCGAAGACAGCGTTGCGCACTTGGGTTCCATTGAACGGCCTCTGCGCGTTGTGGACCAGTGGACTTATCACAACCGTTTGTACCGCGCCGCCTCTTTTGCGTCCGGCATGCCGAATTTGGAACTTGTGCAGCTTACGAGTTTCGGTTGCGGTTTGGACGCGGTAACGGCCGATCAGGTTGAAGAAATCCTGAACGCACGGGGGCGCATGTTTACCCTCATAAAAATCGATGAAGGTTCAAACTTGGGCGCCGTGCGCATCCGCATACGAAGCCTTATTGCCGCCGTAAAAGAGCGCGCACGGCGCCATACCGAAGTCGTTGTGCGAAGCGCTTCTTACAGCCGCCCCGTTTTCACAAAAGAAATGAAGATTACGCATACGATTTTGGCGCCGCAAATGTCTCCGATTCATTTCCGCTTGGTACAGCAGGCGTTTTTGTATTCGGGATTCAAATTCGTCATCTTGCCGGAAGTCGATGCGGCGGCCGTCGATACGGGGCTGCAATTCGTAAACAACGACGCTTGTTATCCGTCGATTCTGGTTGCGGGGCAAATGATTGCCGCGCTCAAATCGGGCTTGTACGATTTGAATCACGTGAGCCTGCTCATTTCGCAAACGGGGGGCGGCTGCCGCGCGACAAACTACATCGGATTTATCCGCCGCGCTTTGGCCGACGCGGGCTGGGCGCACATACCCGTCATCTCGCTGAGCGCTCAGGGATTTGAAAAAAACCCCGGCTTTAAAATAACGATTCCGCTCCTTATACGGGCGCTGCGCTCGGTTATGATCGGCGACCTGCTCATGCGCGTGCTGTACCGTACCCGCCCCTACGAGGCGGTCAGCGGTTCGGCGAATGCACTTTACGAAAAGTGGAACGAAAAAGCGCAAAAAACTTTAAAGTCGCTGTCGGTGTTTAAATACAACCGGCTTGTAAAAAATATCGTGCGCGAATTCGACGAACTGCCGCTGTTGCCGCAGCGCAAACCGCGCATCGGCGTTGTCGGAGAAATCCTCGTCAAATTCCACCCGACGGCGAACAACGACATCTTTTCGACAATCGAACGCGAAGGCGCCGAATGCGTTGTGCCCGACTTGGCCGACTTTTTGTTTTATTCGTTTTCAAACGGTATTTTCCGCCACAGAAAACTCGCGTTTTCGAAAAAGACCGAACGCAATGCGCGGCTTTTGGTGTGGGCTTTGGAATTGTTCCGAAAGACGATAAAAAAAGAACTGAAAAAAAGCCGGCGCTTCGATCCGCCTTCGTCGATCTACGATTTGATGCGCGGCGTCGACGACATCGTTCAGCTGGGCAACATCACCGGCGAAGGCTGGTTTTTAACCGCCGAAATGGTTGAACTCATCGAAGAAGGCGTGCCGAATATAGCCTGCGTTCAGCCCTTTGCGTGCTTGCCGAATCACGTTACCGGCAAAGGAATGATTAAGGAATTGCGCACGCGCTACCCCGACGCGAACATCGCCGCAATAGACTATGATCCGGGTTCCAGCGAAGTCAATCAGCTTAACCGCTTAAAGCTGCTGTTGGCAAACGCCCCCGAAGGAAGGCACCCCGATGAAAAAAAGACGGCTCACGCATAGCTTTGCGCGTAAAAAAAATTTGTTGCGTTCTTTTCGTTTTTTTACCTGTGCGGTTTTTCTGTGTGCGGGCGTTCCGTTTTTGTACGCACAGGCTGCGCAAAAAACAAAGGCGCCTCCCGTCCGCGAAATTCCCGAATCCGCTTCGTGCCGCAAAGAATTGATTGAAACGTGGTTTATGCAGGATCCCGAAATCGTTCGCACGGCCGAACCGCAATTGATGCAAAACAGGGTCGGCGATTATTTTCTTGTCCGGCAGGAAGAAGAAGACGGCCAAATGCGCATTATCGTTGCGCCGCTGGTACGGCAAAAAGTGCTTATGGCCGTAAACAATCTTGAAATGTCTTCGGAAAATCCGGCCGCACCTTCCGTCGGCGAACCGGCCGACGATTTGCAGACGGGAGTTCAGCCCGTAACGGTGATTCCTTCGAATGCGGGCAAGGCTTCCGCTCCGGCCGCCGTTTCCGAAAAGTCCGCCGAGGAAAAAAACGTTCCGTCCGCCCTTCCGCCGGAAAACGAAAACACGGCAAAAGAAATATGGATTGAAACATGGCCCGAAACCGCGCCGGGCAGCTGGGTTTTATACCGCGACGCACTGACGGGAAAACCGTTGCACATCCGTTATTATATTGTGCCCGACGGTGAGGTGTACGCCGATTTTTTCCCCGGTAAAGAAAAATGCCTTGCCGATTTTGTCGTATTCGGCGCCGTTGCCGCAGGCGGGGTTCCCGTTCCCGTCGGCTTCGACCGTTTTTATACCGCGACGCTCGAGGATCTTTCGCGTTTAACGCGCTATACGCTGCCGTGGAATTATACAAAGGTTTTTTCGTATTCCTATGACGGCGTAAAGCAAATGATCGGCCTTGTGCGTTTTTTACTTCCTTCGCTGCACAAAAGCGGGAAAATCTCTGGCGAGGGTGCATCGTTAAACTTCGTAAAATGGATTGTCGACGGGCTTGTAAAACCGCTTACGGGCGGCACCGTGCGCCTCGAAGAAGAACAAACGGATGCGAAATCGCTCGAAAACATCAGAACCTTGGCGGCCGCCGCAATTTCGGCACGTACCGACATCGTGTACGACCGGAACACTTCCGGAGCCGACGTAAAAACCGACGCTTTTGCGTATTATATCGATGCCGACGGCGTACCCAAAAAAACCGGCTACGCGTTCAATTCGGGCTATCCGGTCGAACTTTTAAAGCCGCTGTTTTACGTGCTTGCCGTTACCGAAGCCGACCGTTTCTTTTTGGGTGCGGTGCGCCAAAGCTTGCCGCAAACCCAAGCCGGTACGGTCGAGCGGCAGGTTTTTACGGGCACCGCCGCCTTTTTCCCGTGGTTCGATTCGCAGGGGCGCTTTCAGCTTTCGGTATTCGAAAAAGGGGAAGAATACACAATCGACGAATTTGCAAAAAAATATCGCGGCGGCTTTGTGTCCCTCGTCCGCATAAAAGCGTCCCGGGATTTCTTTCCCGACCGATTTGAGGACTGAGCCGAATCCGCCTATTGACCAAGCTCTTCAAAACATGTTATTCTAACAAACCGTTATTAAAATTCGGGGGCTTCCGCTTTGTGAAGCTCTTGTATATAAGAGGAGTGTTCCATGAAACGGACATATCAACCCAGCAAAGTTAAAAGAAACAGAAAATTCGGTTTTAGAGCCCGTATGAAAACACGCGGCGGACGTTTGGTGCTTAAAAGGCGCAGAGCAAAAGGACGCTATAAACTGACCGTATCCGACGAAAAAAAACCGTATTGATATCCGGCATAAATGGAAATAAAACCGCGTAAAACCGGATCGTTCGGCGCCAACGAACGTATAAAAAAGAGCGGCGACATCCAGCGTTTGTTTAAAAAAGGGAAAAGGGTTCATACGGCCGGCGCCAAACTGTTTTTTTTGTTTACCGGCACGGACGCAAACCGAATCGCCTTTGCCCTTCCGAGAGGTTTCGGAAACGCCGTTCAGCGCAACCGGAGCAAGCGGTTAAGCCGCGAAGCATACCGTCTGTTGCGGGCGGATATGCGCGCCGGCTACGATATGGTTTTATTGGTATATCCGGGAAGCGATTCGCTTGAAAAAAGATGCGCCGAAATGCGGGATTTGTGCGGAAAAGCCGGGCTGTTTGTATGAAAATACCGATTTTTTTTAAAAAACCGCTAACCTTTTTTTGTATCGGCTTGATCCGTTTTTATCAAATATGCATATCGCCTCTTTTTCCGCCGTCGTGCAGGTTTTATCCGACTTGTTCCGAATATGCGCTCGATGCGGTACGCAAATACGGAGCGTTTAAAGGTTCTTTTTTGGCATGTAAACGCATACTGCGGTGCAATCCTTATTGCCGGGGAGGCTACGATCCCGTTCCGTAAAAAAGCCGGCTACTATTTTATCAGGAGAAAAAATGGATAAAAATACAATTTGGGCTATAGTCCTTTCTTCGCTTGTTTTATTTGCGTCGTTTTTTATTCAAAGCAAATTTTTTTCGAAGCCGCAGCCGGCCGAAAATACCGAGGTGCAAAGTCAAACTTTGCAAAACACGGCGAACACTCCCTCCGCAGTAAATGCGGCGCAGGGTTCCGATTCGATGCGCCTTTCCGCAGCCGATTCCGCGGAAGAGCCGGTTGAAGACGAAGATGCGGCCGGCGAAGAGGTTCTTGAAGAACGGGAATACGTTATTGAAACGAAGACGATTAAAGTGCGCTTTACAAACCGCGGCGGGGATATTATCGGTTATGAATTAAAAGACCATTCGGACGGCGGAAAGCCCGTTCAAATGGCAAAAAACATCAGCCCGACGAACCGCGCTTTTGCGCTTGCCTTCGGCGGTTCGGCAAACGCGATTGTAAACGATTTGTTCAACGCAAAAATCATCGACGACAGAACGATCGGCTTTTATAAAAAATTCAGCGTTACCAATTCGACCGGCGGTCAAGATTCGTTTACGCTCGTAAAGCAGTATACCTTCGATCCCGAAGAATACGTTTTTAAACTGGATATTACGATCGACGGCGCAAAAAACATGAACGGTCTTGCGTTCGGCGATGCCGCATACACGCTGCGCAGTTCGCCGCAAATCGGGCCGTATTACAACCCCAAGGTTGACCGCTACGAGCGCCGGACCTTTATATTTTACACAAAGGAAAAAGTAAAAAAGCTTAACTTGTCGAACGGGCAGGTTAAAGTGTACGATAAAGGCTTCAACTGGGCAGGCGTCGCCGGAAAATACTTTGTGCAACAGGTAATTCCTTTAACTTCATCGGCGATTCAGTCGGCCTCGTATTCGACCAAAAACGAAGTGGACAACTTTCAGGACGCGCAACTCCTTTTAGTCCGCGCGCCCGTTTCCGGCTCTTTTGCGCAGGATTCGTACTATGTGTACATGGGCCCCAAGGTCGAAAAAAATCTGGGCATATACAATAATGCCGCCGAAAACAATTGGAAGCTTTCGAATCTAAAACTCGATGAAGCGCTCGGTTCCGGCTGGCTGAGCTGGCTCGAAACCTTTTTGAAATTCCTTATGGAATTCTTTTACAAACTTATTCCGAACTGGGGCGTTTCGATTATTTTAATGACGATTTTGCTGAAAGTCGCCATGTTCCCTTTGACGAAAAAAAGTTCGGTTTCGACGCTGAAAATGCAGGAACTGCAGCCGCGCATTAAGGAAATTCAGGATAAATACAAAAATAATCCGGAAAAAATGAATGCGGAAATGGGCAAGTTCTACAAAGAAGCGGGTTATAATCCGCTTTCGGGCTGTTTGCCGCTGCTCATTCAGTTTCCGCTTATTTTTGCAATGTTCAATTTGTTCAACAACTATTTTGAATTCCGCGGTGCCATGTTTATTCCCGGCTGGATTCCCGATTTGTCGGTCGGCGACAGTATTTATATTTTCCCGTCGACGATTCCGCTTATCGGAGGATCGGCGCTTAGGCTTTTGCCGATTATTTATGTCGCTTCGCAGCTTTTGTTTACCAAGATTACGCAAACCGCTTCGGCGAACGCTGCCGGCGGCAATTCCATGAAGCTTATGATGTACGGTATGCCGCTGTTTTTCTTCTTTATGTTTTACAGCGCGCCTGCCGGACTTTTGCTTTATTGGACGGTCAGCAACTTTTTGCAGCTTATTCAGCAAATGTTTATAAACAAAATGATGCACGCCAAACGCGTTGAAATGGGACTGGCCGAAGAAAATAAAAAGCCGGTTTTAAAAAAGCGGAAAAAGTAAGCGCGCGGCGGAAATTAAACGGATTTTAATTAGGCGAGGTACGCTATGGTATATGAATATGAAGGAAAAACCGAACGGGACGCTATTGAAGCTGCGGCCGCCGATCTCGGTTTGGAACAAGACCAGTTTGACGTTGAAATTATCGAAACGCAAAAAAACGGGTTGTTTAAAAAAGGCCACGTAAAAATCCGCGTGCACACCGACGATGTACACGCGGGAAAAGAAAGGCGTGAAAACGCCGCCGCATCGCGCGATTCGCTTTTTGCGGATCCCCTGCCCAAGGATGAATTTGAAAAAAAACTTATCGATTTTATCTGTTCGGTTGTGCGTAAAATGGGCTACGAATGCACGGCCGAAGTGATGTTCCGCGAAGAGTATAAAATCGGTATAAAGCTTTCGTCGCCGAATTCGTCGGTTTTGATCGGTCGCAAGGGTAAAACGCTTGACGCGCTCCAGCTTTTGGCGAACGTGTATGCGGGCCGCCTCGACAATCCGGATACGAAGATTGTCCTCGATACGGAAAATTACCGCATACGGCGCGAAGAATCCTTAGTGCGCCTCGCATACACGACGGCAGACCGCGTAAGAACAAGCCGTTCGTCCGTTTTGCTCGAGCCGATGAATCCTTTTGAGCGCCGCCTTATCCACACGACTTTAAATGATATCGGCGACATTGAAACCAAAAGCGAGGGTGAAGGTTTATATAAACAAGTGAGGGTTTTATATAAAGGTGTTCGTTAATAAACCGAAAGCACAGGCTGTAGTGTGCGCGCTTTTTTTTGCCTTTGCGTGCGCTTTTTTGTGCGCGCTTGCGGGCGAAGGCGAAAGTACTTCCGGCCGCGAAAGCGCCGCTCCGGCGCTGCAAAGTCTTTTGCCTGCCGAAACGGTGGCCGAACTTTTGCAAAAAGGACGTATTCAGCGTTCATTTTACGGCGAAAAGAACGTTACGCTCGGTCTTTGCCCCGACACGGAATTGTGCAAAAAAGCCGCTTTTTCGTGGGATAAAGAAAACGAGCCGGTATTCATCGTCGAATCGCTGTATCTTATTCCGAAAACGGGCGGCGGCATCGATGAAGTTTCGGCCGTTTTGCGCAATTTATCGACTATGACCGGCATTCAGTATTATTCGAATTCCCGCAACAGATGGGAAACCTTATATACCGACGTGCATACGGTAAACAATCCCGAAGAGCGCAAAACGATTCCCGACCCCGTCGACCGAAAAACGGACGGACTTGTTTCGTACGTGTACCAAAAAGACCGCTCGCTGAACGGCTGCGTATACCGGTTTTCGTATGCGGAAGACTCGGGCGAAACCGCTTTTCGTGCGGTAAATACGGAAAAGCTTGTTTACAAGGGGTTTAACATCGTAAAGCCGGGCAATTTGGTTTTAAGTTTTAACGCCGTTGAAACCGAAGATTCCATTGTGTGTTATATCTTAATACAGGCGGATGCGGCGAAAATTCCTTTTGTGTCGGACAGGCTCGCCAAATCCTACGGTTCCAGAGCGGACGCCGTATATAATTGGTGTTTGTCCGAGTATAAAAGTCGGACAGCCTTAAAAACGGGAGATTGATGTGCATAAAAATTTTAAAAAAACGGCCGTTACGGCGATTTTTGCGGCAATTTTATTCGGAGGGTATGCTCAAATGAGTAAAGCAACGGACAGCATAAAAGATAAGGACGGCGTTTTTGCCGTTATGGAAACGACGCGCGGAGATATCGTACTTGAACTGTATTATAAGCAAACTCCCTTAACCGTTACGAATTTCGTCGGTTTGGCCGAAGGAGCGCTCGATGCGGCGAAGGGAAAGCCCTTTTACGACGGCTTGAAATTCCACCGCGTTATAAGCAAAAAAAACGGTGATGAGCAGGATTTTATGATTCAAGGCGGCGATCCTCAGGGAACCGGCCGCGGCGGGCCGGGCTATGTTTTCCCGGACGAAATCGTTTCCGATCTGCGCCACAATAAGGCGGGCATTCTTTCGATGGCGAACGCCGGTGCGGGCACGAACGGCAGTCAGTTTTTTATTACAATTGTGCCAACGCCGTGGCTCGACGGAAAGCATACCGTGTTCGGCCGTGTTGTCGCCGGACAGGACGTTGTCAATTCGATGCTTGTAAACGATGTGATAAAAAAGGTAACGATTATCCGCAACGGAAGCGAAGCGAAAAAGTTTACGGCGACCCAAGCGGACTTTAACCGCTTAAAAAAAGAAGCCGGTGAAAAGGTCTTTAAAGAAATCGAAGCGAAATTCCCCGGCGCGAAAAAAGACGCGAACGGTATTTATTACCTTGTAAAAAAAGACGGAAGCGGCAACAAGGCGGGCAAGGGCCGGCAAGCCGCCGTGCATTACACGGGTTCTCTTTTGAACGGACAGGTGTTCGACTCTTCGCAGGGACGTTCTCCGCTGCGCTTTACGACCGGTGCCGGACAAATGATTCCCGGCTTTGACGTTATGGTACAGGACATGAAACTGCACGAAAAACGCACAATCGTGTTGCCGCCGAATATGGCGTACGGAGCGAACGGCATCCCCGGCGTCATTCCGGGCAATGCGTACCTCGTGTTTGAAGTGGAGCTCACCGAACTGCGGTAATGAGGGAGAGCCCCGGACTATCGGGGCTGTTTGATGTCGACCGGAGACAGGTCGTATTCCCTTTTCAGTGCTTTTGTTTTCATACAGTTTGTCGCATGACAAATCCGGTTGGTCGTTCCGAATAATTCCGTATCCGCCCGGGTAGATTTCCGCACCGGCAAAAAGTTCCGAAAAGTGACGGCGATATTTCGGACGGCGTTTTTTATCGTATCTGCTTTACAAATTGCCGAATCGTTCTCTAAATATAAATTCATCCAAGCCGTTTTCATATCCGATTCGTGCATAAAACTCTTTAATAGCCGTCGTAAGTTCATTAAACCTCCGCGGCATCCCCTTGCACAAACCGAGAAGAAAAAATGCAAACCTTTATTGCAATGTCCCGCTCCGGTTTCTTCATAATCGCCCATAAGATTTGAAAAACCGAATTTTTTTGATCTGTACTTCTAATCTTCAATTTTTATAAAATCTTTCCCATCCCACCGGTAAGATATGCGCTTGATTCTGGGAGCCGATTCCTTGCCGTTTTCCCATCTTATATAAGTATTGATATGTTCTATCCTGTCTCCGTTAAATTCAAATTTTTCGACTGTTTCATGGTGCGTTTCAGACCAACTGTTGGAAAGCGTCGCAAAATATTTTAACGTCCCGTTTACAAAATAAAAATATCGTGCTTTAGACCAGCCGTCGCCTCCAACGCTTGAATCGCCGAAGCCGCTTATTGCAACAAGAAACGATACATTCGGTACCAAGTCTTCGCATTTGACTATCGAATAAGACGTATCTTCCGCAATGGGTTTTTTGTAAAATTTTTCTAAATCAATATGTTCAATATGTGATTTTTTTATCAGCACATGATTTTTATTTACATTATAAAAACTTGGATGGACATCGGAAACCGCCCCTCCTTTACGTTCGGTAATGCAAAGACATGCAAAAATCTCATCTTCCCCGTCGTTATCGAGATCCCCTACAGCCTCTTTGCAGGAAATATATCGACCGCAGATATAACCCGTCCCTTGGGCGCAGGAGATTTTGTACCACGGTGCATAATAGCCTTCCTCTAAAAGCCATTCCCAATCTTTATTCCATTTGATAATACGAACCGCATCGCCTGCATTCAGCTGAAACAGTTTTTCACCGGAAAGGCTCGGCGTCGAGCGGACATTCACTTTGTTATCTATGACATAATGATCCCAGCTCTTGTCGTAATCTACGGCGATGTACTTTTGTGCATACAAGCCGAGTGAACTCACAATAAACAGCAAACAACAAATCGGTTTGTTCATTTTTATAGTCTCCCAAATATATGCTGCGTTATCCTTTTTTAAGGTCAAGAGAGTACCGGGAATGCGGCAGATAAACCTATAATAACAAAAATTTCGTTAAACTGCTATAACGGCAACGGAAATGTCTTCAATTATATCGCAATCATTGTACTGTAGATATTTACAGAAAAATTTCATATATTGCAAAAAATGAAAACAGAACAATAGCTCAACAAGTAGTAGTTTTACTTGAAAAGAGTTTAGAGCAGCAAGAATCAAATATCGGACCGGTATTTGCGGCTTTTGCGGACTACGGAATTTCTGATGTGAAAAAAAATATCGGGTTGGCTTTAAAATCTACCCCTGTACGGAAATCGCTTTTTTTATTATATTGGACGTATGAAAAACTATATGAAAATCAAACCGATTTATTGCGTGTTGGCCGCCTGTGTTTTTGTTGCGGTCGGCTGCGCAAGTATGCAGGTTTCGGGAAAAAATCCCGTAGACAGAGCCGTTTCCGCCGCCGCGCTTCTTATCGACGGCAAAACGTCCGATTCGTACATAAAAGTGTATAAAAACGAAATGGATAAGGCGGAGCTTTTCATTGCCGACATGATCAAGCGTGCCCAAGTCGATCAGCTTGTGTATGCCGACATTGCCGATTCAATTCCCGGTTGGATTGTGCTGTACAGCCGCGTGGAACTTTTGCAAAAGCAGTATCCGAACGGTTTAGCCGGAAAAAGGGAAATCGTCCGCTTTGAACCTGTGGATTATACGCAGCTTCAAAAAGATGCCGGAGAAAAGGCCGCCGAGGCTTTATATGCGAAGGCGCTCGGCATATATAAGACCGCCCGTTCTCCCGCGTCGGCCTTGGATGCGCTGCCGTTTTTAAAGCGTGCTAAAAAATACGGCACACAGCCGAACGAAAAAGTAAACGAGCTGGGTGCGTTGCTTTGTTATGATGCGGCCGAATCGTTTGCGCAATCCAAAAACCCCGACACGCTTTTAAAAGCTTCCGAATATTACGCTCAGGCGGATTCGTGGCAAAGCGGTTATAAAGGCAGCGCCGAAAAAAGTGCTCTCCTTAAACAAAAAGCCGCCGGTCTGTATGCGGAAGAAGGCGATGCGAAGGTAAAACTTGCAAATTATACGGCCTTCCGTCAGGCGAAAAAGGCCTATGCCCAAGCCGAAAAAATCATTCCCGGCTCGGTTACGAAAGAGCTTGCCGACGTAAGCGCAAAATTGACGCTTAAACTGGTTATCGTCTACGGCGGAACGAATTCAAGCTATCCGGGTGAAGCGCGTGTCAGAAAAGCACTGCAAACCGCGGTAGCCTCTTCGACGATGGGGCCCGACAGTTTGGACGTCCGCTTTGTCCGCGACAGCGGAACGCTCGGCTTGCTGCTTTCCGGTTTGGACGGCGCCGATATTGTGCTTTTGCCTTCAAACGATTTCGGTAAAGTAAAGGAAATTTACGGAGCGGTTAAAACGTCAAAGACTGCCGTATCGAAGAATGTGAACGGTATAACTTACACGGGAACGGTCATCGAACAAAGTCAAAAAGTGACCGTATACTTCCAAGACGACAGCGTTTTGTACGATATGCGTAAAGGTAAACGGAACATCATTGAAGTGTTCCGGGAAGAAGCGCATAAAACGAGCAAAACCTTTACTTCCCGCATCTATCAGGGCGACGATATGGCAAAGCCGGCCGGGTTTGATGCGGGCGCCTTGTATGTGCCCGGTCAGTACGACCTCTTTTTCCCGAATTTCCGGCAAAAAAACGACGATTACGTTCCCATAACGGAAAACCTCGGCACGCTGAACGAAGCGGGCAAAAAGCTGTGCTGGCTTATTTCAAACATACAGTATCAGCCTTAAGCACGGTTTAAAACATCATATGGATGCCGCCGGCGTTCCGGTGGAAAAGCACCGCTTTTTCCATATGATGTTTTTGAATGCGCGCGCTTTTTTCCGTATCGGCGCAGGTACGCGCAAGTTTTATGCAGCTGTGTATACCGCGCGCCGAAAAAGCGAATCGCCGGGCGCTCTCGGTTAAAAAGCGCTCGGCCTCTTCGCCGAGCGGACAAAATTGCCGAATTTCGGCCGCTTCGAGCCGGGCGTTCGGTTTGCCCTGCCGCTTGCGTTGTATGGCCGTCGCATCGGCGATCGCCTCACGCAGCTGCGCGGTGGACAGCCTTTGTTCGGCCGAAAAAAAACCGTCCGCATCCCCTTCGCGTGTTTTTACCGTCTCGCCCGGACCGATAAGCGCAACGCGGATGTCGATTCGGTCGAGTAAGGGTGCCGAAAAACGTCTCCAATACTGTTCGACCGCCTGAGGCCGGCACAGACAAATTTTATCCGTACTGCCGAAATTGCCGCAGGGGCACGGATTTGCCGCCAAAAGCAGCTGAAAGTGAGCCGGGTATTCGGTGCTGCGTCCCGCTCTGCTTAACGTGATTTTCCCTTCTTCGAGCGGCACGCGCAAAGCCTGTAAAACCGATATGCGGAAGTCGGCCGCTTCGTCCAAAAACAGCACGCCGTTGTGTGCAAGCGATATTTCTCCGGGGCGGCAGTGCATGCCGCCGCCGATAATCCCTTCCGCGGTTGAACTTTGGTGCGGCATTCGGAAGGGCGGATCCTGCAATATCCGCGTACCGGACGTTAAAAGACCGGCGATGCTGTAAATGCGCGTTACGGTTAAGGCCTCTTCGTGCGTCAGGCGCGGCAAAAGCGTATAAAAGCGGCTCAGTGCAAGCGTTTTTCCGCAGCCGGGCGGGCCGTATGCGATAAGGTTATGTCTTCCCGCAGCCGCTATTTGCAGCGCTTCGATTAAAAAACCTTGTCCGCTTATTTCGCGGTAATCCGCTTGCGGCGGAAAATCGGAAAAAACAACCGGCTCGTCCTTTATGTTTGCGCATTCGCTTGAGCGTGCGGCGGGCAATTCCGCGGTACGATCGTGCGCACCTGTGTCCGTATCGAAAGATTCGGTAAAGCCGCAGTCCGTGCCGACGTCTGCATCTTTTTGTTCGCTTTCGGACGCAAGTTTTGAAAACAGTTCAAAGGCGTCCGTTAAAAATCGCACGGGGAAGACCTTCATCGACGAAAAAACGCCCGCCTCGGCGGTATTTTCCGCGGGAATTATACAGTTGCGTATGCCGTATTCCCGTGCGGTCGAAAGCGCCGCATGAACGCCGCGTACCGCCCGTATGCGGCCTGAAAGTTCCAATTCCCCCATAACGAGCGCCGCATCTTTTGCGATCCCGTATTCCGGATGCTCTTTTTTGTGCAGCACGGCAAGCGCGATTGCCAAATCGAAGCCGGCACCCTCTTTTTTTACATCCGCCGGCGACAAGCTGATCAGTACCCGTTCAACGGGAAACTCGAAACCTGAGTTCCGTATGGCGGCTCTCATGCGCTCCCGCGATTCGCGCACCGCGTTGTCGGCAAGACCTACCATGTCGACTGCGGGAATGCCGCGTCTCAAATCCACTTCGATCGTGACCAAAGCGCCTTCATAGCCGAAAGGCGAAAAACTCATAATCTTCATATACATTATAATAGGCGTCGACGGCGAAAAAAACGGACTTTCTTCGCTGCGTCGCAAAAAAAAGCTGCAAAAAAAACAATAGCATATTTTTATGTTTTATGTTATAATAAACGTACGGAATTCCGGGATGCGCCGATTTGTTTTGCCGGCGTGCTATCGGTGTCGATTTCGGAACTCGCCGTATCTCAGACAGTCAGAGGAACAGTCATGCCTAAGGCAATGCAGTACACAAAAGGTTCGATTATTTACTTCTCGGGTGATCGCGACGAAAGAATATTTATTTTGCAGCAGGGACTTATTGTTTTAACAAGTACCGATATCGAAACCGGCGTACCGCAAACGGAGCATATAAAGCGCGGCGAATTTTTCGGCGTAAAGTCGGCTTTGGGACATTTCCCGCGCGAAGAAACCGCAACGGTTGTTGCCGATAGTCTGGTTATAGCGCTTAACGTCGCCGAATTCGAAAAAATGTTCAGCGAAAATAAAGCGATCATTATGAAAATGCTGCGCGTGTTTTCGAATCAGCTGCGCGCCATTCACCGTAAAACGGAATCCATCTTAAACAGCAACGCCGACGTTGACCAACCGACGGGCATGTTGTCGGTTGCGCAAAGCTTTCTCGAGGACGAACAGTATAAAGCCTGCTGCGACGTGTGCATGAAGCTCTTGTCGCGATTTCCGAATGCGGCAAATAAGGAAGAAGCGGCCCGGCTGTATACGAATACGAAGCGCAAGCTTGATATGCAAAAACAGCGTGGCGGCAACCAGCGCCAACAAGCTGCGGCTGAAGAATCGGAAAAAGAAGCCGCAGGTACCGGAGCCGGCGCTTTAAAGCAGTTTTCGCTTCCGGCCTTTTCGCGCTTTGCCAAAACATTCGAGCCGGGCTCCGTTATTATCGCCGAATACGAACCGGGCGACAGTTTTTATCTGATTCAATCCGGCTCGGTGCAGCTTGTAAAATGCGTAAAAGGCGCAAAGAAGAATTTGGATATTTTGCGCCCGTCCGAATTTTTCGGTGAAATGGCCATATTGGAAAATTCTCCCCGTTCGGCAACGGCCGTTGCGGTGGACAAGGTTGAAGTGCTGGAATTCAATAAAGAAAACTTCGAACTTTTAATTACCGGCAATCCCCAGATTGCGCTTATACTGCTTAAATTGTTTTGCAAGCGTATTTACGATCAAAAGCGCCGCTTCAGAATTTTGGTTATCGAAGACACGCAAGCCCGCATTGCCGATGTTTTCCTTATGTTTGCCGAAATGCAGACGCCGGCGGATCCGAACGAACGCACCATGCGCTTCAATCTGACGATTCAGGATATTTCGCACTGGGCCGGTTTGCCCGTGGACGCCGTCCGCGAAGAGGTGAACCGCTTTGTCGAAAAGCGCAAAATAGAAGTGTACGACAGCTATATCATCGTCAACAATATAGTCGATATGCGCCGTATTGTGGATACCCGCGCGGCCTTGCGCACCGCATAAAATTCCGCATTGATGTATGTTCCGGGACAAAGCAAAAGGAAGTAAAACCGTATGAATTTTCGCAAACGCGTTTGTGCCGCCATAATGACGGCCGTGCTTTTCGCACTTTTTTTACCGATTTTTTTTACCGGCTGCTATACGGATTCACCCGTATGGTACGACGACTTTAACACCGCCCTTTCGGCCGCACAGGCGGAAAATAAAGATATTTTTTTACTGTTTACGGGGTTAAAGTGGGATACCGTAAGTGAAGAGCTTCAAGTCGATATTTTCGATACGGAAGAATTCAAAAAAGCGGCGGGCAAAAACTACGTGCTGTTGCGAATCGATATCGAATATATTACTTCTCCTTCGGCCGGCCAAAGCAGCAAAAATTACCGCCTTGCAACGACTATGGGGGTAATAGCGGCTCCTTCAGCCCTGCTCGTTACCAAAGCCGGGCAGCCTTTCGCGTTTTTGCCGATGACGACTTCGACAAAGACGCCTGCCGATGTTTTAAAACTTATCCGCGCGGAGCGCGGCAACGAAAGAAAAGTCAATGCGCTGTATGCAAAAATGCAAAAAGCGTCGGGGACTGCCAAAGTAAAAGCGACGGATGCATATATAGAAGCCATTCCCGAGCGTTTTCATATGACGCTCATGGATCTGTTTACCGATATCGTCGCTTCCGATCCTGAAAATAAAAGCGGCCTTTTGGGAAAATACAAGGTGCGTAAAGCGGCGTTCGACGGAGCAAGACTGGCGGCATCCGGCGATTACGACGGTGCGGTGAATACGTTTTTGGTGCTGCTCGGCGAATCGGATCTTTTAACGAAAACTCAAATTCAGGAACTGTATTATGCCGCCGCTTATTACGCCATGCAAAGCACAAAGGTGTCGAAAGAAGACGTAAAAACCTATCTACAGCAAGCGTATAACGCCGCGCCGGACAGCTCGATGAGCGCCGATTTGTTGTCGCTTATCGATTCGTTTTCGAATATTCCGAATGCACAAAAAGCGCAGGCTCAATAAAAAGGCCGGGTTGCGATATGTTGACCGCGCTGATAGTGTCGGGAACCCTTATTCTTATCTTTTTTTCGATGATGTTTTCGGCAGCCGAAACCGCGTTTTTTTCGATAAACAAACTGCGGCTGCGGTTTTTGCGCGATAAAAAACACAAGGGTGCGCTGAAAGCCGGAAAACTTTTGGATAACAAAGAACGCCTTTTAAACACGGTGCTTGTCGGCAACAATATCGTAAACATAGGTTTATCGGTTTTGTTTACGTCCCTCGCGCTTACCTTGTTCGGCTCGAGAGGGCAGTCTTTAGGCGTTGCGCTCGCGTCCGTGAGTGCAACCCTTTTGCTGTTGATTTTCGGCGAAATTCTTCCCAAAACCGCAGCGGCCGCCCGGCCGGAAAGCGTTGCCTTTACGCTTGCAGGTCCCATAACTTTTTTTTCGTATGTGTTCAATCCGCTCGTGCGCTTTTTTACCCTGTTGTGCTCGCGCCTTATCGCGCTTTTCGGCATTAAGGTTGCTTCGCCGACGGTGTCGTTTACCGAAGAGGAAATCAAAACCTTTATCGAAGTCGGCGGCGAAGAAGGACTTATTCACTCGGCCGGCGAAAAAATGATGCGCAATGTGTTTACCTTTACCGATCTTGAAGCGCAGGATATTATGGTGCCGCGTACGGAAATCGTCAGCATTGCGCAAAACACCGGCTATACCGAAATACTCGAGCTTGCACAAAAATCGCGCCTTTCGCTTTTTCCCGTGAGGGGAAGGGACATAGACGATATTATCGGCGTGCTGTACGTTAAAGACCTGCTGCCGTATTCGGGCAGCAAAAAGGACTTTTCGGTAAAAAAAATTATGCGGCCGCCGCTTTTCATTCTCGAAACGAAAAACATGACCGATATTCAGCAAGCGCTGTACGAAAACAATCAAACGATTGCTGTTGTGCTGGACGAATATTCGGGTACGGCGGGAATTCTTACTAAGGACGATATTGCCGAAGAGATTTTCGGAACCGTAAACGACGAATATTATTTTCCCGAAAGCGAAAAAGAAGTAAAAATCAGCGAAAATGAAGCGCTCGTCAGCGGCAAAACGCGTCTTATCGATTTGTCCGAAAAACTGGGAATACCGCTGCATTCCGACTTTAACGAAACGGTTGCCGGTTTTATTATGGAAAAACTGGACGCCGTGCCGCAGCCGGGCGATTCTATTGTGTTCGACGGCTGGCGTTTTACCGTCAATTTGATGTCGGGCAGACGAATCAGACAAGTGCACATAAAGGCGGAGGTCGAACGGTGAACGTTTTGGTTTCCGTTATTGTGCTGATTGTGCTTATCGCTTTTTCCGCCGTTTTTTCATCGTCCGAAACGGCGCTGCTTTCGGTTTCGAATATTCAGCTGCGTCAAATGCTTAAAAAAAAGGAACCGAAGGCGCAGCGCATTGCATATTTGAAAAAAAATATGCCTGAAGTTTTAACGGCGATTCTTATCGGCAATAATTTTGTCAATTCGCTTTCTTCGTCGCTTGCGGCGGCTTTGGCCGTGAGTCTTCTCGGCGGTAAGGGGAATGCCGCTGCCGCGGCATGTATGACTTTTATTATCATTGTATTCGGCGAAGTGCTTCCCAAAACGATCGCTGCATCGAACGGAGTGCGAACCGCCGCCCGCTTTGCCGATTTTTTAACCGTTGTTCGGCGCGCGCTTTCGCCGCTTGTGTGGATTTTTCTTAAAATCGTCCAAGCCCTGACGTCGCTTTTGAATAAAAACCGACATCCCGAATCGGGGCGGCTTACCGAAGGCGAACTGAAAACGCTTTTCGATGTGGGCGGCCAAGAGGGAACGCTGCAAAGCGGCGAAAAAGAGCTGCTGCACCGGATTTTCGAATTTACCGATTTGCGCCTTCGCGATATTGCGCGTCCACGTACACTCGTAAAAACGGTCCGTGCCGACGCTTCGTACAAGGAAGTCGTGCAGGCGGTTTCCGAGTCGGGCTATTCGCGCTTGCCGGTTTGCGCATCTTCGTTCGACGAAATCGAAGGGCTTATTCATTTTAAAGATATTTTATTTTACGCCGGCAGCAAAAAGGATTTTTCGCTCGGCGACATCATGCACCGCGTTTTGTTCGTTCCGGAAACGCAGACGGCTTTGTCGCTTTTGCACACGTTTAAAACCGAAAAGAGGAATTTTGCCGTTGTCGTCGACGAACACGGAAGCAACTTCGGCATCGTAACGATGGACGATATTCTTAAAGCCGTTTTCGGCCGCATAATCGACGAATATAACGGTTCCGATAAAGCACCCGAAGACCGTATCGCGGTGATAAGTTCTTCGGAATTTATCGTTCCCGGCGACATGCTTTTAAGCGACGTGAATAACATCTTCGGTTTGCAGCTTGCATCCGAGGAATACGATACGATCGCCGGCTGGCTTTTGGAACAGTTCGGTTATTTGCCCGAAACGTCCGAACATGTTTTGCGATTCGGCCTTTTGTTTACGGTTGAAGAACAGCGCAGGCGGCGCATTCAGCGTATCCGCATACAATATGCAAGAGAAATTCCGAAAGAAAAATAAGAAGATCCGGCTTTGTCTCCCGTTTTTGCGAATGGTAGCGATTTTGACGAACGAGAATATGAAGCCCCTTTTAATTCCGGTACAAAGGCGGCATCAGCCTGCAATGCAATGGCATGGCGCACCGAAGCCGGATGTGTCCGTTTTTCGCTTTCCGTTTCGCCCGCGGATTTTTTTTGCGGCAGATTAAAACGCAGGGCGAGTTCCGCTTTAAATGATGCCGGGCCGAACGGGCGGTCGGAATATTGCTTGCCGATTGCCGGTGCCAGAGATGCGCCCGAAGCATCGACTATTGCGTAGTGCGTATCCGTTGCGCGAATAAAGGTGAAAGGGGATACGAAAAGACGTGCGTGTGTTTCAAACAGGCTGAAGGGTTTCCATTCGCCGTAGAGCATAATGCGCGGTTCATATATCCGCTGCGAATACGAAACGACGTCCCCGCTGTAGTTTTTTTGCGAGGGCAGGAAAGCGCTTCCGTCGTAGGCGGTCAGGTTTGTCGCCGTATAGGCAAAGCCTGCGCCGGCGCCCAAGATAAGAACTTCCGTATCAAAAAAACGGTAAGCAAGGCTTGCTCCCGTACCGAAAAAAGAATCGAGACGCATCGGGTGTTCGGAATAATCGGTAAGGGCCGAATCGAGCGTTTTCCAATCGCGGTCCTGCATGGACGAAGGGCCGGGAACGGGCAAAGCCGTCGAAAAATCGAAGACAAAACGCCAGCGGTTTATATCGCAGCCGAGTTTTGCGCCGACCGTCCACATGAAAATGTCTTTCCAATCGAGGCGGCTTAAAAGCGCATATTTGCCCGCCGAATTCTTTTTATACACGAATTCTTTTATATTTGCATATGTGCCGCCGCTCGCAAAAGAAAGGTCGAGCTGCGAAAACCACGGATTCAGTTTTGCGCCCGCATCGCTTTGCGCGAAAGCGCCGTGCGCAAAAACACACAGTAGAAAAAGTATGCATAGGCGCGTGCGCGCAAAAAAAAGACGTTCAGTTTTCATAGTGTGCAAGTGGGTCGGTTTTGTACAATTTGGCAAGCTGTTTGCGCACGGCTTCCAAATCTTTCGGGTAGGGCGCGGCGAAGACAAGCGGTTTACCGGTTACGGGATGGTCGAAGGCGAGCCGGAACGCGTGAAGGGCGAGCCGCGATAAAAGCGGCCTTTCTTCAAAAGGATCGCCGCGCCACGAACGCTTTAGTTCCGACAGGCGCACGCTCTTTTGTCCCGCCGGCCCGTATAGGGGATCGCACACGATCGGAAAACCGCATTCGGTTACATGCACCCGTATTTGGTGTGTGCGCCCTGTCAGCGGCTTTGCTTCCATCCACGAAAAAGGCCCGCACTGTCCTAAAAAGGTAAAATCCGTAACGGAGGGTTTTCCCGATTTGCGGTTGACCGCGGTACGGTGGCGTAAATCCGCATCGGGCAGCAGGGGCATGTCGGCTCGCAGCGTTTCCCAAAGCGGTCTGCCGTATACAAGCGCGTGGTATGTTTTTTGCACAAGGCGTTTTTCAAAAGCCTGCGAAAGTTTTTTTTGAGCGTTTTCGGTGCGGGCGTATAAAATCAGCCCCGACGTGTCCTTGTCGATTCTGTGAACCGCATACAAAGGCCCCAGTTCCTTTTCGGCTTCGAGATCCAAACGCGGAGCCTCCGGATCGTAACGGTCGGCGGCAACCGCCAATCCCGCTTTTTTATTCAGTACGACAAGGTCGTCATCTTCATATATCAAACTGAAATTCTGTTGCGTTTTCACGCGTAAAATCATACACTACAATGAACGCTTGGGCAAGGGCGGGATTTTATGTGCGGATTTTATGTCGATATTTAAAATTATCTGAAGAGGGAAAAATCGGTAAGACAAAAACTTGACGTATGAGTAAAGACTGATATAATTAGTAATGATAACATAACTAAAGGGGGCGTTCTATGCCGAAATATGATGCTGTCGTAATCGGTGCCGGTAACGGAGGCTTGGCAGCCGCCTGTCGAATGGCTTTGGCAGGGAAAAAGACTCTTCTTGTTGAGCGTCATAATCTTCCGGGAGGTTGTGCTTCAAGCTTTCGCAGAGGGCGTTTTGAATTTGAAACGGCTTTACATGAAATATGCGAATGGGGAACTGCCGAGAATCCGGGCGGTTGCAGAAAAACGGTTGTGAATGATTTCGGGCTGAATATTATTTGGCACCGAATTCCTGACAATTTCCGTGTGATTACAACCGCAAGTGACGGAAAGACACATATCGATGCAACATTACCTTGCGGTATAGAAAATTTTGTAAATGAGATGGAGCGGCTTGTACCGGGGTGTCGTGAATCCATACAGAACCTCTTTGATCTCGGCACGGAATTTCATGCGGCCGGTGATTATTCATTGAGCGTTGCCGGCAAGACAGACCCCGTGTATATGAAAAAACATTTTCCGAATTTTTTACGCCTCGGGAGCTACAGTGTAAATCGTGTTTTTAAAGCTATGAAAATGCCGAAGCTTGCTCAAGATATTATGAATACATACTGGGGATATTTAGGCGTAGATGCCGATCATTTGTCTTTTTTGCAGTATGTAAATATGCTTTGGCTATATGTTACTCACGGTGCTTGGATCCCCGACAAGACCAGTAACGAACTGACCACGGGAATGCTTGAATGCTTCCGTAAATTTGGAGGGGAAGTTTGGATGAACTGTACTGCGACACGGATTCTTTTTGATGATAATAAGGCTGTACGAGGTGTTGAGACTACTTGCGGGACAGTGAATACACGCTATATTTTATGCAATATGAATCAAAATATGGTCTATGCAACAATGTGTCCTCCCGAGGTTGTCCCGGAACGCATGGTCAAACTCGGTAATGCCAGAACTTATTCAGCCCGCATGTTTATCGTCTATTTGGGGCTTGATGTAAGTGCAGAGGAGCTCGGTATTCATGACTATACTATTTTCCTTCCGACTTCTGCCGATACGGTAAAAGAATATGAGGCCGGGAAACGCAGAGAAACTAATTGTAATCAGGTTATGGTTTGTTATAATGTAATTAATCCGAATTTCTCTCCTCAGGGCACTTGTGTTATTTCTCTAACCAGCGCATTTATGGATGACGACTGGGCAAATGTGGAGCAGGATGATTATGTAAACACCAAGACTGCTTTTGCAGAAAAACTTATTAACCTTTTTGAAGAACGTACGGGTTATATAATAAAGCCATATATTGAAGAAATAGAGATAGCAACTCCTTGGACAATGTGTAACTATGTAAACACGCCACAGGGTGCTGCTTATGGTTTTGAGTTAAAAGATTGGGATAGCATGATGCCGCGTATGATGATGATGGGCAGTGAATTTCCTATTAAGGGGCTGAAGTTTGTCGGTGCGGCAAGTATTCGAGGAGACGGATACAATTCCGCGATATTCAGCGGGGATACGCTTGCAAAAAAGACTCTTGCGGAAATGAAGGCAGAGGAGGTTTAAAAATATGACAAAAAAGTGTAACTATAAGATTAATGTAATAGGCGCACTGGATATGCTCCGGTTTAAGAATATGCCGAAGTTCCGTGAAGCTGCGATCGAAGCTGCTCCTGCAACTCCTCTGCCGAAGAGTTTTATTACGAATGAAAAAGCAAAACAACGTCATCCCGAAAAACAACATGTTGTTATTTCCGAAATTCGTAATTGTGGGGTTGACACAAAAATAATCATATTAAAAACCGAACATAACGAACCGCTTGCATCTTTTCGTGCCGGCCAGTATATCAGCGTATCACTTTCTATCGGCGGAGTTACGACAACCCGTCCTTATTCGCTTTGCTCTTCCCCCCTCGATGCAAAACACGGTGAATATCACATAATGGTTAAGCGCAACGATGCGGGCTTTGCCAGTTTGTATATTCACGACAAATGGAAAGTCGGCCAAAAACTCATTATTTCAGGTCCGCAAGGCCATCTGTATTATGAAAGACCTCGAGATGAAAAAAAAGTTGTAGCTCTGGCCGGCGGCTCCGGGATAACGCCTTTCATAGGAATGGCTTATGCACTAAGGGATAAGCTTGAGGATTTCGAGCTGATTATTCTATATGGTTCACGAAAGGAAGAAGATATTACTTATAGAAAAGAGCTTGATGAAGTATGTGCCGTCTGCGATAAAGTAAAAGTAATTTATGTGCTATCCGACGAGGATAAACAAGGCTTTGAACACGGTTTTATAACAGCGGATTTAATAAAAAAATACGGCGGAAATGCATTCAGCGTGTTCATGTGCGGCCCACAGGCTATGTATAACTTTCTCGATAAAGAACTTGAAAAGCTTTCTTTACGCAAAAAACTTGTTCGAAGAGAACTGTTCGGAATGATAAAAGATCCTTGGAATCAACCGGGTTATCCTATGGAAATACGCCGGAAAGTTTTTAATCTCACAGTTATCCAATGCGGTAAAGAATATAATATTTCCGCTTCTGCCGATGAACCTCTGCTTGTGGCGATCGAGCGAGCCGGTATTATTGCTCCGGCACGTTGCCGTAGCGGTGAGTGCGGGTGGTGTCGTTCAAAGCTTCTTTCGGGTAATGTATATGTTCCCCTAAAAACCGACGGGCGCCGTGCTGCGGACATAGAATTTAATTATATTCATCCATGTTCCAGTTTTGCAATGTCCGATGCGGTACTGGAAGTTCCGATGTCGACACAAGTTTGAACTTCAACATTACAATGAACGCTTGGGCAAGGGCGGGATTTTATGCGGCGTTTTATTGACAAAACCGAGGCGATATTTTAGACTTTGTATAAGTTAGTAAAGACTAAAATACGAGAGAGGTATGGACAGCCAAGACTTAATCAAGCTGCGGTATTTTTATTGCAGCGGCAAGTTGCGGGTTAAAAATATTCGCTTGTTTACCCGCTCAAAAGACAGAAACGAAGAAGCCTACCAAACCGTACTCAACGCTTTTATGTTCCCGCTGCGGGGCAGGGCCGACATTTGTTTGGACAATCAGCGGTTTGCGGCTTCGGAAGGAACACTGATTTACGCAACGTCCGGCCATAAAATCGGATTTAAAGTAAAAAGCGCCGAGGACTTTGTATATTTTAACATCTATCACAACGACGTGTATGATAAAAATTTTTGCGTCTCCTTGAGCAACTACGGTGCGTACATTCACGACATTCAAACCTACCTTGCCGAAACGTCGGCCGACGAATTGCGGGAATATTTTATACGCGAACGCTTTCTTTCTTCCGTATTTAAAAAGCTGTTTGAACTTGAAGATTTTACCGATTTTCGGCAATTCGGAATTATCGAGAAGGCGGAGCATTATTTAAGCGAGAATTTCAGTGAAGCCATTTCGCTCGGCGATATCGCTTCTGCCCTGCACGTAAGTGCAAATTCCATTTCGTATTTATATAAAAAATACCGCAACGAAACGATAAAAAACCGCATTATAGAACTCAGATTAAAAAAAGCAATCGATTTGATCGCCCATAATAATTATTCGATAAAAAAAGCCGCATTGGAAGTCGGCTTTAACGATCCCTTGTATTTCAGCAGGCTGTTTAAATCGAAGATCGGGTATTCGCCGAACGAACTGCGCAAAACCTGATTTTCCGGCGCGGGATTTTCAGTAACTGCGGACGAACCAGTCGAGCGCGCAGCCGATTTTTTCTTTTATATAGTCGTGGTGGTCGCCTTCGAATATTGTTGAAGTTACATCGTTACCGGCTTTTAAAGCGCCGGCGATTTTTTCGGCCTTGCGGGGAAGATCCTGCAAAAGTTCTTTGTTCTTTCCTTCGTTTTTACCCCAGATAAAAAGAAGCTTTTCGTTTTTTACGGCGCCGGCTGCAACACGCTCTAAAAAATACGAGTCGAACCTTTCGTACCATACCGAAGGCGATATGAGAATGTATCCGGCGCATTTTTGCTTTGTTTGCAGCGTGAGCGCGTACAGCAAAAAAAGGGCGGAAAGGGAATAGCCGGCAAAAACCGTGTGTGCAAAGGAGCCGTCATACCGATTTTGTAACAGTTCATATGTTGCACCCGCGTGCCCGGAAAAGACCGTTACATTGTGTTTGCACAATGTGCTCTGTGCTGGCCACGGGCTCAATTCGTCGGCGCGGTTTTCAAAGTCTATTCCCCGCACGGTAAAATCCGCAAGCCTTTGATCCTGTCCCAAGTATTTTTCAAAAATATACCGGTCCAAAACGCAAAGGCTTGTCGGCTTAGTACCGTTTTGTATAGTTTCAATTACCATACAACGCTTTTGCAAGTTTCGAATAAATCTCTATCGTTCTGACGCCGTAATCCATAAAATCGTCGTAAGCGATCGCTATAATGGCGTTGTTTTTTATCGCCGTGACGTTTGCCAAAGCACCGTTTATACGCAGGTTTTGTATGGCGGTGGGATCGTTTTTGGCGTTTCGGTCGGCCGTAATGTAAAAGATAATGTCGGGGTTCATGCTTACAAGGTTTTCAAGACCCAATTCGTTTGCCGGCTTGTCCAAGGCCGGAACGAGCTTGAGCCGTGCCAAAACGTTGCCCTGCAGCCCCGTTGAAACATCGAAGGAACCGAAAACGTTGCCGTTAAAATTCGTCATTGCCAAAACCTTTTGCGTGCCCTTTGCTTTCGAGCGCACCAGCGCGTCGGTTTCTTTAATGCGTGCGGCAAGCTGCGCCGTCAGTTCGGCGGCTTTGTCTTGAGCGTTGAAGATTTTTCCGTAGGTTTGTATGTCTTCGAGCACCGTTTCAAGAACGGGATTTATGCCGGTAACGCTCGCCTTTTGCGGCACGGCCGCGATGCCGGCTGCATTCAATTCGGCGACGGTTCCGAGCGCTTTTGCGTTGAACAGCTTATCGCGTCCGACGATTATGTCCGGCCGGGCGGCCAAAACCGCTTCTTTCGACAAGCTTTTTTTGTCGCCGATTACTTTAAACGAGGCGAAATCCGCGGCGTATTCGTTCGTAATTTTGTTGTCGGGCTTTAGAATGCCGATTATCGTATCTTTTAATCCCAATTTAAGCAGGATTTCGGTGGAAGATACGTTTGACGTAACGACCCTTGTCGGCCGCTTGGAAACGGTTTGCCGCATTTCTTTGCCGCTTGCGTCGAATATCGTAACCGTCAGCGGGTACAAGGTTTCGGCCGCGGTTAAAAGCGAAGATAACAGCAGCGCTGCAGCCGTTATCGCAAAAAGTTTTTTTGCTTTCATATGTCCTCCTGATTATAAAAGCTTATATCAATATGACCGGTTTTCCGGTTAAATTCGATTTCGGAATTTAAATGATACACATCGCGGATCATGTGCGGATTAATAATGTCGGCGGTGTTGCCGTGCGCATAAATGAGTCCTTCCTTAAGCACAATCAGTTTGCCGAAAAACTGCGACGCCAAATTGAGGTCATGCAAAGCCGTCACTGTCGTGATTTGCTGCGAAACAATCAGGTTCATCAGCTTGATTTGGTTCGTTATGTCCAAATGATTGCTCGGCTCGTCCAATATGAGGACGTCCGGTTCCTGCACCAAGGCTCGTGCAAGGATTGCCCGCTGTTTTTCTCCGCCGGAAAGCGTCAGGATGCTTCGGTTCTCCAAATCGGCAAGGTTCGTTTTTTGCAAAATATGCGATACAATGCGGTCGTCTTCTTCGGTGTCTTTGTCGAATAAGCCCTTATGTGGATTTCGTCCGAGCATGACGTATTCGTATACCGTAAAATCGAATGCGCCGGCGTCGAATTGAGGAACGTATGCAAGCGTTTGCGCCAACTCTTTTTTTGAATATTTTTTTAAATCTTTTCCCGCATACAGTACGGTGCCGCCGTATTTGGAAAGGTGCTGGGTTAAAATATTCAGCATCGTCGATTTGCCGCTCCCGTTGGGGCCGACGAGGCAGTAATTGTTTCCGTTTAAAATATCGAGCGTTATGCCTTTGAGAATCCGCTTGCCGCCCAGCGTAATTTCCAAATCTTTTATTTCGAATGCCGCCGTTTCAGCCGTGTCTTTCACGTCTTTGCTCCCATGCGAAGTTGTTCTCAAAAAGTTATCCTTCCCTCTGCCCGTATTTACTTTGTATGAGCGCAACGGCGAAAATCGGCGCGCCGATGATTGCCGTGATTATGCCGATGGGAATTTCCGCGTTCGGTATAATTGTGCGGGCAACCGTATCGCAGGCAAGCAAAAAGAAAGCGCCCGTCAATACCGATACGGGAATCAGTTTTCTATGGTCGGTACCGAACAACATTCTGCAAACGTGCGGAACGATAAGGCCTGCAAAGCCGATGATGCCGGATACGCTTACGATAACCGAGGTCAATATCGCTACGATGATCAGAAGAAGTGCGCGCAAGCGGTCGGTGTTTAAGCCCAAACTTTGCGCCGCCTTATCGCCCTGAACGAACACGTTGAGGCTGCGCGCAGTCAAAATAAAAAAGATCGTGCAGATAAGCGTCGTTCCCGCGGGAATTCGTATGTTTTCCCAATTTGCCTGCGCGAGCGATCCCATAGTCCAAAATTTGATGCCCGTGATTCCGTCCGCCGTGCCGTAAAGCGTCAATATAAAGTTTGCAATCGATATAAAAAACGCGTTAATAATCGTGCCGGACAAAATCAATTTTGTCATCGACGCTTTTCCGTTAATCGACGACATAACAAGCACGAGTACAATCGATAAAAGCGAACCGGCAAAGGCGAAAGCGGACAGTCCGACATTGCCGAGCGCACCGGAGCCTACCGCAAAAATAAAATAAATACCGGCACCCAAATACGCTCCCGACGAAACGCCCAACAAATACGGTTCCGACAGGGTTGTGCGCACGAGCGCCTGAATCACGACGCCGCTGAGCGCAAGCGCCGATCCGACCGTTATCGCCAAAACGGTTCTCGGAATCCGCAGATTGAAAATAATGTACGAAAAAGATTTGTTTTGCACGGCTTCCGCGTTTCCCGAAAGGACGCTGACGACATCGCCGAAGGGAATTTTGACGGCGCCGGACATAACGGAAAGGAGCGAAAACGCGGCGATAATTGCGAGCATACAAAAATATAAAAAAAAGTTATGCTTAAAATATGTCATTCCGATTTAAGCATAACGCAAGCCGACTTTCTTTGAAATGGACAATATCGAAAAAGTATGGACTAATTTAAAAAGACGACAAGTGACATTTTGTGTGGACATTTGTCGAATATTGACAAATGTTTGGAGCGCATCCCGTTTTATCCGAATATTGTTTTCTTTGCCGCGTTGTCTCTGCCGAGCTTGATTTTTTTACAGATGTGCGCTATAGTATATCTGTATACGTCAAAATGACAAATTTTGAGATTTTGTTTTTTTGTAAAAGGAGGAGCGTATGGAGCAGACCGTTCCGAAAATGCTTAAAGATTCCGCCGGGAAATGGCCCGAAATTCCGGCACAATATTTTAAAAACACGGCGGGAACTTTTTCATTTTTTACGTACAAAGAGCTGCTCGAAAAAGTCCTCGATTTCGGGGCCGGTCTTTTGTCGCTCGGTATCAAGCGCGAAGAAAACGTCGGCTTGATTTCCGACAACCGCTATGAATGGCTCCAGTCCTCTTTGGGAATTATGGCGATCGGTGCGGCGGATGTTCCGCGCGGCTGCGATGCGTCGGAAAAAGACCTTGCGTATATTTTGGCGTTTGCGGACTGCAAAACGGTTATCGCCGAAAATGCCGCCCAAGTGCTTAAAATAATCGGCATAAAAGAATCGCTGCCGGCATTAAAGCGCCTCATCTGTTTTGAATCGGTCGGCGAAGATGTTGCGCGGCAATGCAAAAAGGCTAAAACGGATCTTTTGTTTTTCGGCGACGTTACGGCTTTGGGAGTCGACTACCGCGCAAAGCATCCGGGAAAGGTCGAAGCCGAGCTTGAAAAAGGCACGGCCGAGGATATCGCCTGTATTATTTTTACATCCGGCACAACCGGCGAGCCTAAGGGCGTTATGTTGTGTCACCGCAATTTTATGGCGCAGCTGGATGAACTTCCCGAGCGCATCAATTTGAACCCGGGAGAACGCGCCTTGTGCGTACTGCCCGTATGGCACGCATTCGAGCGCGCCTGCGAGTATATCATTCTTATTCAGGGCGCGGCTCTTTGCTATTCGAAGCCCATCGGAAGCATCATGCTTGCCGATTTTCAGGCATTAAATCCGCAGGTTATTCCGGCGGTTCCGCGCGTTTTTGAAGCGCTGTATGAAGGCATATGCCGCGCGATGCGCAAAGCCGGCGGAATCGTTTTTATACTGTTCGGTTTTTTTACGGACGTTGCGGTTTTGCACACGCACATCGATCGAATCTTATTCAACAAAAACGCCCGGTTCAAAAAAACGCCGCAAGCGCCCAAATGGATTTTGCTTGTACTGCCGTGGCTTTTGCTGTATCCGCTTAAACTGCTCGGCGGCCTGATTATCTTTAAAAAAATCCGTATAAAGTTGGGCAACGCGTTCCGCGGCGCCGTTTCCGGAGGAGGTGCGCTTCCTCCCGTTGTAGACGATTTTTTTGCCGCCGTCGGCATAAAGCTTGTGGAAGGGTACGGATTGACCGAAACCGCTCCCGTTGTTTCGGTACGACCTTTTTACCGGCCGATTTTCGGTACGGTCGGTTCTCCCATACGCGGCGTTGAAGCGCGTATTGTCGGCGAGCACGGCGAAACGCTTCCGGCCGGGCATAAGGGCGTCGTTCAAATACGCGGCGCAATCGTTATGAAAGGGTATTACAAAAAGCCCGATTTGACGGCCAAGGTTATCGATAAGGACGGCTGGTTCAATACCGGCGATTTGGGAATGCTTACGATAGACAACGAGCTCGTACTGCGCGGCCGCATAAAAGACACGATTGTGCTCCGCGGCGGTGAAAACGTCGAGCCGCTGCCGATCGAAATGAAAATCAACGAATCGCGCTTTGTGTTCCAATCGGTGGTTGTCGGGCAGGATCAAAAATATCTTGCGGCCCTCATCGTCCCTTCCGAAGAAGAAGTGAAAGCGTTTGCCGCCGAAAAGGGCATTGCGTACGACAGCTACGAAAAACTTTTGCGCAACGCCGAAGTTAAAAAACTGTTCGATGCCGAGTTGGCGTCTTTGGTGAACGGGAAAAACGGCTTTAAGCTGTTTGAACGCATAAACGCGTTTGCGCTGCTTGCAAAAGCGTTTGAACCCGGCGTCGAATTGTCGGCGAAGCAGGAAATTATGCGCTTTAAAATTCCCGAACTGTACGCGAAAGAGCTGCACGCGCTGTTCCGGTAAAGACGGAAAATCGGCTTTTATACAGTGTCCGTCTGCCGTTTTTTTACTATCGTAACGTACTGCCGGCGGATATAGCCGAGTTCCTGAAGTAAACGCACCGTCCGATATACGGTTGCCCGACCGATCGAATCATCCTCTTTATGTGCGATATAAAACAATTCTTTCGGCGATAAATCGGAATTTTGCAAGATGATCGAGAGCAGCCGCTTGCGCTGTTCGGTTACGCGCATTCCGTTTTTTCTGAAAGAATTCAATATTTCGTTAAAATAAGTCATAAGAGTGTAAAACGGTATCGAATAAAAACCACAAAGTTATAATATACTAACTTTTATAAACGGTCAATGAACGCGGGCGATATTGCAGGCGGTGTACACCCGAAAACGGACAACTTTAACCGTTATTGAGAAAAAATATCAATAAGCACCGACACAATACAATGGTTTTTTTATCGGTTTTATGTTAGTATAGACAAACAAATTGACTATGAGATTGATTGAATTTATTAATTTAGGCGGGCCTCTTAACTGGGTGCTTGCGGCGATACTGTGTTTTTGTTTTTGTCAGTGCCTTGAGCGCGGCATATATTTTTTTCAAACGCGTAAGGGCTCGAAAAACGACGTGCTTAAACGCTTGCAGGAAAAAACCGCACCGTTTGCGGCTTTGCCGGAAGAGGTACGGCAAAAAGAGTTCGTTAAAGAAAGCACTCTTTTGTATTATGAAATGAACCGCGGGCTGTGGCTGCTCAATTTTATCAGCGCAGTGTCGCCGTCAATCGGTTTGCTCGGCACGGTTACCGGTCTTATCGGTTCGTTTTCCAAAATGGCGGAAGTGGGAGCGGCGGTGAACATTCAGGATTTGTCCGGCGGTATTTGGGAGGCGATGCTCACTACCGCGTTCGGTATGATAATTTCGATTCCTGCGCTCTTGTGTTACCGGACGTTTAAACGCATTATCGAAAAACGTATGATGCTCATGGATTTGTACGGCCAAGAATGCGGGAAAGCGGCGGGGCAAATGCAGGGGTAAGTACAGGAGATATATGATGATCAAGCCCGGCTTTGTATCCCGTTATGACGAAGAGCTTGTCGTAAACATCACATCGCTTATCGACGTTATTTTTATTTTGCTCATTTTTTTTATGGTGTCGACCCAGTTTAAAAGAAGTTCGCTGCCGCTCGATTTGCCGCGAAGCGAAGATACGACGCAGGAACACAATACGACAAAGGTGCTCGCCGTTACCGCCGACGGAATGGAACTGGACGGCAATGCCGTAACGCTTGAAGCACTGCAGGATGCGCTGGCAGCCCTTTATGCGCGGGAGCCGGAACTTGCGCTTTCTCTTGAGTGCGAACGGACGGTCGAATTTGAACGGATTGTACGGATATTGACCAAAATACAGGCTGCCGGAATCAGCCGCATCGGGATTGTGCATGAGCCGCTGGATTAGCTCCGCTCTGTGTACGGCCGCTCTTGTCGCCGTGCTGTTTTGCCTGCCGTTTTGGGGCATACGGAGTTCCTCTTCTTCTCCTGCGTCGATTGTTTCCGATACGACGGTGTCGAATGTTCGCATCGTAAAACGCGCGCCGAAACAAACGCCGGCGGTCGTGCAACCCGTACAAAACGAAAGTATTCCCGCTGTCCCGACAAAACCCGCCGAAACGATTCCCCTCCCGAAACCGGAAGAAAAGCCGGAGCAGGCGGAGGAAACCTCCGCCGAAGCGCCGGAAAAACCGTTTGAACAAGCGGCCGAAGCGGTCGATGAAACTTCGTATGTAGCTGCGGGCGAAAGTACGGCAAGCGACGCGGCGAATGCGGGCGACGTTACGGATTCGTTTTCGCATACGCACGATGCAAAAGCGGCCGCAACGTATAAGTCTTATGTGCTCGGACGTATTGCGTCAAAAAAAACGTATCCGTATGCGGCGCGGTCAAACGGGTTGGAAGGCAAAGTGCGTGCGCGGGCAGTCATCAACCCCGACGGAACGCTTGCCGATGCCGTGATTTTGACGCCGTGCGAATACGAGCTTTTAAACACGGCATGTCTTGCCGCAATTAAAAAAGCCGCACCGTTTAAAAAAATGAGCGCCGGTATGGGTGTCCTGACCGTTTCGTTCGTTATGGATTTTTCGCTGCACTGATTCGGGCGGCAGGACGTTCCGTTTCCGTCTGCGCGCTATTCGAATGCACGACGTTATCGATATTTTTTCTCAATAAAGCGGAATGTTGTTGCAAAAAAAACAAAAATCTTTTACTTATATAAACATCCCAAGTTAGCCATTACTAACTAATTTACGGTAAAGCGGCTGAACACCAAAGGACCTTTGAGGTGAGACGATACATAATTTGTTGTATGATGCTGTTTTCGGCGACATTTTTATTTTTGCAGGAAGCCGAAGACGACGTTATCGTTGTGGATGCGGAAAAAATCGAGCAGAAAATCGACGAGTCGACCGAACAAAAACGCACGATTACGAATGACGATATACGAAAATCC
Organism: Treponema maltophilum ATCC 51939; assembly: GCF_000413055.1. NCBI lineage: Bacteria > Pseudomonadati > Spirochaetota > Spirochaetia > Treponematales > Treponemataceae > Treponema > Treponema maltophilum. Next base: position 73,379 of record NZ_KE332518.1, read on the forward strand.
GGCGCGAAAAACGTCGGCGACGCTTTAAAAACCCTGCCGGATGTTGCGGTGAGCGCCGCTACGGCGGGCAATGCCAACGAATCGGTTACGATGCAGGGACTTGGGAACGGGTATGTAAAAATCATGATAGACGGCGTAAGCGTTTCGACCGATATGTCGGGCGCGGCACCGATTTTTCAGATTCCCGTAGAAAACATCGAGCGTATCGAGGTTATAAAGGGTGCCGATGCCGTTTTGTACGGAAGCAGCGCAATGGGCGGCATTATCAATATTATAACAAAACGCGGCGCAGCAGATGCTTCGCCCCTCAGCCCGCAAAGTACGGAAAAAACAAAGCTTAAAGTTGCCGGCAGCGTTACCGAAGAAGTCGGCTTTATGCCGCTGATACTCGGTTGGAAAAACTATACGGCCGCCAATCTTATCGTTTCGGGAAAACATATTACGAATACGCTGATCGGCAGCTTCGATTTTAATCCCGGCCGGGAACAAATGACCGAAGACTCCCTTGCCGGCTGGATCCGCTATTATAAAGGCACAAAAAAAATATTGGGCTTTTTCCGAAACACCTTTACGTGGAGCGATACGTGGGGCTCGGTCGGCGCGTACGGCGTATACAGCGGTTCGCACCAAGTAAGTAATTATGCGAAAACCGGTTTCGATAAAGGAACCGATATGGTATACACCGCGCACCGCGGCGAGCTGGGCGTTACGGGAAAATATATGTTCGGCGAAACGCTGTATGTCGACGGTTTTGCCGCAGGCAAACTGTATTTTATGGATACCGTTCGGCATGTAAAAGCCGGCATGCATTCCTCTAAAACGGGAACACATTCCAATTCCTTCGATACGGAAATCGATGTTCGTGCCCACTGGACGCCGAACACAATCAACGATGTTATCTTCGGTATAAACGCCGGCCTTGAATCGATGGCGGGTACATCTTTTGAAAAAAGAAAATACGCTTTGGAAACGGCATTGTTTGCACAGGACAGCGTTTCGCTTTTCGATAAAAAACTGACGCTCGTTCCCGGAGTTCGCTTTGACTTTGCACCGAGCGTTCAGGGAAGTACCGTGTGCTTTATGGCGACGCCGAAATTCGGCGTTAAATACAATCCGAGCGAAAAAACGGCGCTCCGGTTCGGTTACGGTATGGGTTATAAAATCCCTACGTTGAAACAAAAATATTGGATTTTCAAACACAGCTATGCGCCCGGAGCGGGTAATTTTATTCTGTACGGAAATCCGAATCTTGTTCCCGAAAAATCGCACAGCTTTAACGTCGGAATCGAGCAAAACGTGGCAAATCTTTTTACGGTTTCGGCCGGAGGCTATTTTAATTATATTCTCGATTTAATCGACCATGTTGTTACCGACGGCGTTTCTTCACCGCAAATACGGAAATATCAAAACGTGGATAAAGCGATCACCTTCGGCGGCGATATTTCGGCGGGAACCGAGATCGACCGATTTAAGGCGAAAGCAGGTTACGCGTATACGGGAGCAAAGTTTTATGATGCGGGGACGTCGCGCTGGGAAGACCTTGCGCTGCGTGTGGCGCATCGGGTAACGGCGAACGTTTCATATCGTATCCCTTCCGCCGAAACCGAAGTGTCATTGAACGTTCAGTGGAATTCGCCCCAGCTTTTAACGGCAAAAAGCGGCTACTATACACCCGATTATTTTATGGTCGGCTTTAACGCGTCGAAGAAATTTTTAGATGAAAAACTGGAAGTGTACGCCGGTTTGGACAACATGCTCAACAATATCCACTTTATAAAAGGCAGCAACAACGAAACGCAGGCATTTTATTACGGGCTTGCCGAAGGCATTACGCTCCGCATCGGCGGCAAATACACTTTTTAAGCAGGAGTTTTTATGGAAAAAGAAGTTATAAAAAAGAGTGCACGGCGTTTTTTTTCGGGCATGGGCATTGCCGCATTGACGGTTTTTGCTTTATTGACGGTTTCCTGCACGGAACTGCTTAATGCGTTTAAAGACGAAGCGCTTGAAAATCACGATATTTCCGACATTTACGGATACACGTATTACGGAAACATTACGTCTTCGAGCGGCAGCACGCTGACACCTTCGCTTACGATTTATAACGGCGAACGGCTCGATTGGAATATGAGCGTCAACGGTATGATTGATACTCAATTTTGGTATTATGCCGAAAAAAAATCAAAAAATAATTATACCCTGCATTGGTTTGTCGGTTCGGACAAGAATTCTGCAAGGTCAAAAATCGAGGCTGACGCCGTAATGACCGTTCAAATCGGCATAAACAGTACGAACGGGATTATCATTTTGCTTACGGGCGACGGCCTTACCGGAATCGGCGCGATGTCGAATACGCGTGTACCCATGGCGCGGCAGATTGGAATTGTACGTAAATTGACTGCACCGGAAATAAAGATTGATGATACTGAAGATATAGCTATTGTGATTCCCGAAACGGCCGCGGATACCGAGTGGAGTGCGGAAAAAATCTACACGGGTACGTTCAAGTATTTGGTTAAACAAAAAGGCAAGGTTATACAAAGCGGATCGGGATCGAGCGGGAAGGATGCCCACGGTAACGAGATAACCCCGACCGCCCGCATTGCCGCAGACGGTACGCATACGGTAAAACTTATACTGCCCCGTTTTGCATACGATTCCAATATGACTATTGAACCGATCACAATTCCCGGCGTTAAAGTGCAAAAGAAAGACGACATATATTATTTTAAGTACGACTCGCCCAAAAAAGAACTTCCGCCCGAAGAAGGCGGAGGAATTCCTGCCCTTAAAGCCGATGGAAAAACTATTAAATTAATGCAGCTGTCGGTTCGCGGTATGCTTAAAGATGAGGGGGGGACACCGACTCTTACGTTGCGTACTTCGTTTAAGCCGGGAATAATGCCGTTTCCCGTTGTTCAAGTATTTACAGGCACATGAACGGATTTTCCGTTTGAAAAAATATACAAGCTTCGTTGAGAAGCAGAAATAGGAGTGTTTTATGAAAAAATGTATGGTTGTGGCGGCTGTGTTGGCGGCCGTCCTTATCGCTCTGACGGGCTGCCCCAATCCGGCCCACAATGCTCCCGCTGAATATACCGTCACTTTCAGCATCGACAATGATACGAACGGTACGCTTAGCACAAAAGCGAACGGAGAGACGATAACATCCGGCACAAAGGTAACGGAAGGCAAAACGGTTGTGTTTACTGCCGAACCGAAGGCGAACTATACTGCGACGTGGACTATTACCGGCGGCGCATTTGAAGCCGGTACGGGAACATACGGCAGTACAACGGCAAAGGTCAAAGTTACTTCCGATGTGACGGTCAAAGTAAGCTTCTTAAAGCTGCATAAAGTCGACGCTACGCTGAGTGTTTATGCTCCCCTAATGAATCTTGATTTAGCTAAGGGACAGCCGGATAAGGGAGAAAAGTTTAAACCTATAGTGGAAGGTTGCCAAGTTACCGTTGACGGCGACGGAAAAAGGATGATTACCGTAAAATTCAGAAAGTCGTATGTAAATGTCAAGGGCCTTGTATCGAACACATTTATAGATCCGCGTAATTCAAAGCCCGGTTATTACGATATGGACGGAATTAAACAGGATGCTCCGTACACTGTAAGCACGGATGATACTGCGGACGATCCTGAGGGGGAAAAAGTCCACTACGTCACTTCGATGAGCTTTCCCGTGAGCAAAGACAAAACAGAATACTTTTTGTGGCTTTATCTCAACTCCTCTGTTATGGGCGCACAGTCCGGTGACGGCAAAGGAACTGCAGGTCCGAACGAACCGAATGAACACTCAAAATATGCAGGAAAATTTACCGTAGACTGGTCTACGCTTACGGAAGAATAAGATGTAGGGAATACGTTCGCTGTACCGTCGCTAACGGGCGCCGTGAGTACATGGCGGAGCGGCGGGCGTTTCCGCATTTGTATCATATGTATAAGCCCGCGCGGAAAAGCAGGTGCTTTTTTGCGCGGGCATTTTTTGAATCGGAGGAAAATTATCAGGTATAATTCTGAGCTTTAGAAAACGGGGAAGCCTTTTTTTAAAGCTTGTTTTAGGAGTATTTTATGAAAAAAATATTGCTTGTTTTGGCGGCTTTTACGGCCGTTTTTATCGGTTTTACGGGCTGCCCCAACGCGGCGCAGAATAGACCCGATCCGGTACCGCAGGTAAAAGAGCATACCGTTGCGTTCAACGCCGCCGATGAAAACGGTGAGTTGATCGCAAAGTCGGACGGAAAAATCATAACATCTTCCGCAAAGATTGCCGAAGGCAAAATCGTTACCTTTACGGCAAAGCCGAAAACGGGTTATGTCGCCGATACGTGGACGATAGAAGGCGCGTCGTTTGAAAGCGGCACGGGAGCACCCAACAGCGACTCGGCATCCGTAAAAGTAAGCGCCGATACAACGGTAAAGGTGAGCTTTAAAGCGGCGGCATCGGGACGGCATGCGGTGTCGTTCGCCTCTTTCGGCAGCGGAACGCTTACGGCGAAAATTCAGGGCGGCGATGCGATTGTCAGCGGAAACGAAGTCGAAAACGGTAAAACGGTTGAGTTTTCAGCGGTTCCCGATGCGCACTGGAAAGTAAAAAGTTATGCGCTTAGAGATACCGCAACGGGTGATCTTCTTACATTCAAATCCGGAGGGCATATTACCGAAACCTCTGTCGCCGCTCCCGCACAAGCCGTTATCGGTAAACCGGTAACTATCGAAGTCGTATTTGACGAGATTACACACGACTTAAGTCTTACGGCTGTTTCAGGAAACGGTACGTTTACCGTAATCTCTGAGGGGGAAGATATAACTTCCGCCGGGAAGGCTGCCGAGAATAAAACGATTGAGATTACTGCAAAACCGAATGAGGGCTATAGTGTCGATAAATGGACGATTACCGGCGGTGAAGTTGAAGGCGGTACTATCGCCGACGGCAGTCCTACGGCAAGGGTGAAAGTCGGTACTTCCGCTATAAAGGCAGTGGTAACTTTCAAATGGACCAAAGACGACGGTTCTTTCATTCCCAATAAAACATATAAGGGAAAGACCAAATTAAGTTGTCTTATGCCTCGAATGAAGCGCGATTTCGGTGCCCCTTTGCTGGAAGATGCATACATTACCGTTGATGAATCCGGCAATGCAACGCTTGTCGCAAAGTTCAGAAAAGCATCTTTGACAATAATGAAAAATAAAGAATCAAATATCTTTATCGATCTGCGTAATTCCCGGCCGGGCTATTACGATATGAACGGAGTCAAACAGAACGTAATAAACTACACCATAAGCCCCGAAAACGATACGGCGACCCCGCCCCGTACTGATCCGGCTCATACAACAGGTGTCCGCTATGTTACTTCAATGACGTTTCCTGTAAGTAAAGCTGCCTCCGTTTACTATTTATGGATTTATATCAATTCCGATGTGTACGGCGTACAGTTCTGTGATGGTAAAAATCCCGCTGCCGGGCATTTTTGGTTTGAGCCGGGATTTGCTACAGAGTATAAAGCCGAGTTCACTATCGATTGGGCTTCGTTTAAACCTGAGTGAAGTTTTTAAACACGGCTATCTGAGCGCGCTTGTTGCAAGAGTGCGGCGGGCGTTGTAAAGCGTTAGCGTGTATTTAATAAGCACACAAACCGTCGGAAAAACAATTGCTTTTTCCGACGGTGTTTTTTTACGAAAACGGCAGCTACCGTTACGGGCAAACCGTCGCGCCTTGACGGATATGTGAACCTCGGTTATATTTAAACGGAGGTACGATATGACGTCAATTAATGCCGTACAGGCAAGAACGGATCTTTTTAAAGTTATAGATTTGGTCAATGAAACGGCAACACCTGTTACGCTTACGAATAGTGAGGGCAAAAATGCCGTCCTTATCGGAGAAGACGATTGGCATGCTATTCAAGAAACCCTCTATTTGAATTCAGTTCCCGAAATGACTGAATCTTTAATAAGAGGAAGAGATGCTTCGTTGGCGGAATGTATTGATGAGGCCGATGTCAAATGGTAAGACGAAATGTATAAAATCGTCTATGCGAGACAGGCATTAAAAGATATAAAAAATTTAAAAGCGGTTCGGCTTGATTTTAAAGCAAAAGCACTTATTGAAATTATACGGAAGAATCCGTTTCAAAACCCTCCACCATACGAAAAATTAATCGGGAACCTTTCTGGATTATATTCACGACGTATCAATATTCAGCATAGATGTGTATATCAGGTCTATTCGGAAAAAATTGTTATTAATGAAATTGAATATGAAGGTATCGTTAAAATTGTCCGGCTGTGGACACATTATGGCAGTGTAAAATAAAATATTGTACAAATCCGCGTTTATATGATTTTCGTATTTACAGTCTGACAATCTTTGCACCGCTTTTGCGGTCGATGCTCAGGTTTTGAATGTCGGCCGCTTTGAGCGGGGCTTCCGTGAGATCGCCGGAAGCAAGCCTCTTTTCCCGCGCATTTTTTTCAATTACCAGCGTAAGGCCCCACGGCGCGCATGCATAGCGTCCCGTTTTGTGTTCGGGAAGCGCGATCGGATCCGAGCATATGCGCATGCGATACGGTATTTTATCGGCCGCAGCGGTTTTACCGTCCGCGCCGCGTTTTTCCGCATGTTCGGCTTTCGGGTTGCGGGAGAGCGCTTCGGGGCGGGTGAAAATAAAGCTTATGGCTGCGCGCTCTTTTGCAAGACTCGCCTTTTCCGACAGCTTTTTGAGCGCGAAAGGCGCCGTTTCGGTATTCAGTATAAAGTGGCACCATTTGCCGCCTTTTTTGCCGTCCATCGGGCATTCGTTTTCGTGCGGGCAGGGAGATACGCAGCTCATGTTTTTCCGAAGCATTGCCGCCCGCAATAAACTGATAAAGCGCGCCGCGCGGGGAATACCCGGTTCGGCAACGAAAAAAGCGCATTCGCTCTTTCCGTCCGGTTTTTGTGCGCCGTACGAAAAAAGCCGCGCGGCGTATTTTTTTGCTTCGGCTTCAAGCGACTGCGATGTGTTCCAATACAATTCGTTGAACATATTTGCGCAGGTTATAAACGACGCTTTTTGTTTTATCTGCGTGCCGATTTCTCCTTTTACGCGTACGATGCGCCAGCAAAAACCGTCCGCGCATTGTGTATTGCCCGCGCCTTCCACGCTTTTGGCGCTTTGCGTGCTGTCCGCGTCCTGTGCGCTTTGCGCATGTTGCGCATTTTGTAAGCGGGCGGCGCACGACAAAAACAGGTTTTCGCCCAAGGCGAGGGCGTTTTGGCTTGTGTCCATACAGTACCACGTAAGCTTTACGGCGCGCAGTTCCGGCCGGGCAAGGTACAGGGCCAACGGAACGCTCAACGGACCCGAACCTATATCGAGGCAAACGCTTTCGTCGTGCAAAAATGAAAAAACGTTTTCATCGAGGGCGGAGAAAACCGACGTCAATCGGAATAAATTCCACCATAAAAAATAATACGCGTAAGCCGAAAGCATAACGTTGTCGTTCATGTAGCCGAGCCTGCGCTTCGAGCGCTCGTCGGTAAGGCAGTGCGAAAGCTCTTTGATGTTGCGGGGCAAAAGCAAAAGCTGTTTTGACGAAAGCGGAAGGTTTGTGCGGATTATGCCGTCGAAATTGTCCAAAATACGGCGGGCGTCTTCGGGAGGGGAAGCGAATACGTTCATTGCGGCTCTTCTTTTTCGCTATGGTGAAGCATGCGGTACAAATCCAAAAGTTCGAAGCGGATGCGGTTCAGCTGCGGAATAAGCGTATCTGCCCCGCTTTGCGAACCGGCTGCCGCGGCTTCTTGCAGCAATTCGGCGCGCGCACCTTCTATCGTGTATTTTTTTTCCTGAATAAGATATTTAAGACGCAAAACGGTTTGCACGTCGCGTTTGGAATACGTGCGCCTTCCGCCGATATCTTTTACGGGGGCGAGAGAGGGGATGACTTCTTCCCAATAACGGAGCACGTGGGCTTTAACCGAAGTGATCCGCTCAACATCGCCTATCGAAAATCCCGTCACGGCTTATCCCTCTCTTCCCATTTTTTGCGGCTCGCCTGAATGTCGAGGTTTATCGGAATTTTCGTATAGCCCAAATCTTCGCGGATTTTATTTTTCAAATAGGCGATATACGATTGCGGAACCGATTCGGGCTTGGTTGCAAAAAACAAAAAGCTCACCGGGTTTACCTTTGTCTGCACCCCATAGCGGATGCGGAAGCGCGCGCTGAACGAAGCCGGCGGCCGGTAGGCGGTAAGCCAGTCTTTTAAAGCGGCGTTTAAAGGCCCCGTATCGGTTTGGCGGTTCAGTTGATTGAACACTTCGCAGGCGGTATTTAAAAGCGGCTTTATGCCCGTTTTTTCTTTTGCCGAAATTTCGACGATCGGCGCGTATGCCATGTGGCCGAACATAATGCGTATGTTTTCTTCGGCTTTGCGCGCCGTTTTTTTATCCTGTTCCTGTGTGTCCCACTTGTTTAAAACAAAGATGATGCCGCGCCCCTTATCGTGCGCAAGTTTGATGATTTTTTTATCCTGTTCGGTTAAACCTTCGCCGGCGTCTATAAGATACAGCACGATGTCGCAGCGCTCAAGGGTTTTTATGGCGCGGTTTACCGAATAATATTCCACGTCTTCTTTAACCTTCGCCTTGCGCCTTATGCCGGCCGTGTCCAATACGCGGAAGATTTTGCCTTTAAAAGAAAAGCTTCCTTCAACCACGTCGCGTGTCGTTCCGGCGTAATCGCTGACAATCGACAAGTCCGTGCCGGTAAGGCAGTTGCACAGGGTGGATTTTCCCGTGTTCGGCTTGCCCAAAACGGCAAGTTTTATCGCCGGTTTTTCTTCAACTCGGCAGGCGCCGGAAAAGTCCAGCTTGGAAAGCAGTAAATCGATAAGTTCGGGAATGCGGTCTCCGTGTTCGGCGGAAATGCAGATAAGGTCTTTAAAGCCGAATCGGTAAAACTCCTGCGCTTCGCTTTCCAAGCGTCCGCCTTCGGTTTTGTTTACCGCCGCGACAACACGGTCCCAATGCGGCCGTAAAAGCGCGATGAATTCTTCGTCTTCGGGGGTAACCGCTTCGGCGTCGAGCAGCAGGAGGATGAGGTCGGCTTTTTTTAAAGCGTCGAGCGTTTTTTCGGTAACCAAATCGTCCAAAACCGCTTCGGGGCTGCCCGTCGTCCGCGTGAGCTTAAAGCCGCCCGTGTCCATAAGGCGTACCGGATTGCCGCGTATGAGCGCGGTTTCTTCAACGGGATCGCGCGTAACGCCCGGCGTCGGGTCGGTAATAACGCGCCGTTTATGCAAAAAGCGGTTGAATAAGGTGGATTTTCCCGTATTCGGGCGGCCGGCAATAACGACGAGCGGATGATTCCGATAAGACGCCGCATTTTGCGTATCGTGTTCCATACCGTACCTCCCCTTAAAAAAACGATTGAAGTTTTTCTTTTATTAAGCGGCCTTCTTTCGGAGAGTCCGCCCATTCTTTAAGCGATTCGATTTGTTCGAGCGTAAAGCGGGACAGAACCTCTTTTAAATCGCTTATTTTTTTCGGCGAAACGCTGAAGCTTTTTATTCCCATCGACATTAAAAGCAGCATGTTCGCACCGTTTGCCGCCATTTCGCCGCATACCGAAACGGGAATGCCGCGTTCGTGCGCCGCGCGTACCGCCGATGCAATCAGGCGCCGCACGGCCGGGTGGAGTTCGTCGAACATCGGCGCGACCAGTTCGTTTTCTCGGTCGACGCACAGCGTATATTGGGTAAGGTCGTTCGACCCGATCGAAAAAAAAGCGGCTTCGTTTGCCAATGTGTCGGCCGTAAGGGCGGCAGCCGGCGTTTCTATCATAAGTCCGAGCGGAACGTCTTTGTTGAACGGCACCGCCGAAGCGCTCAATTCGGCCTTTACTTCTTCGATGAGTTTTTGTGTTCGGTGCAGTTCGCTTATGTCGGTCAAAAGCGGAAGCATGATTTTGAGGTTGCCGTATACGCCCGCGCGCAAAAGGGCGCGAAGCTGCGTTTTAAATAATTCGGTTTCGGCAAGGCACAAACGGATTGCGCGCCGGCCGAGCAGCGGGTTTTTTTCGCCGGCGGACGGAAGATTTTTGTCGTCGATGATTTTGTCGCCGCCCGCATCCAAGGTGCGGATAACCACCGGCTTGTCTTTCATCAATTCAAGCACGGTGCAGTATTCATCGAACTGAGCTTCTTCACCCGTATCGGACGCGCCCATAAACAAAAATTCCGTGCGGAACAAACCGATGCCGTCCGCTCCTTCTTCGAGGGCGATTTCGGCTTCTTTTGCCGAACCGATGTTTGCGTATAATTTGATCGCGAATCCGTCCTTTGTGCACGCGCTTTTTCCGGAAAACGCGGCACGTTTTTCGGCGCGCGCTTTTTCTTCAATAATTTTCCGTTCGTATTCGGTGCGCGTGCTTTCGTCAGGTTGAATGAAGATTTTGCCGCTGTTGCCGTCCACAATGATTTCGTCGCCGGTGCGGGCGAGATGCGCAATGTCTTCGATGCCGAATATCATCGGAATGCCGTAGGTGCGCGCCAAAATGGCCAAATGGCTGTTTTGCGCACCCTTATGCAAAACGATTGCCGACAAGTCTTTTTTCGAAAGCAACACCGCATCCGAGGGACTTAAAAATTCCGCGCACAGGACGGCTTTGGGCGGAATATCGTCGGCTTGAAGCGGATCGTTTCCTAAAAGGTTGTCGATCAGCTTTCCGTATACGTCGATAATATCTTCCGCGCGTTCTATCAGGTAACTGTCGCCGGATGCGCGCAGTTTGTCGGCGTATTCGGCAACTTTTTTTTCAACGATCCATTCGGCGTTTTCGGCCGCTTCGTCATGTTCTTTTTTTATTTGCGCGATAAAATCGGGGTCGGAAAGCATGAGTACGTACGTTTGAAAAATGGCGGCTTGGCGCGTGTTGGTTTTGTCGATAAGCGAATTGAAGTAATCCAGCGTTTTAGTGCGGGCGTTTTCAAATCGCTGCCAATCCTGCGGAATTTCACTCGCTGCGATCGGAATTCGTTGTATCTGATGCCGGACGCGGACCGAAAGGACATAGGCCGTGCCCTTTACAAAGCCGCCCGAAGCGGAAATTCCTTGAAGCGTGTTCATTCGTAAAATATAACAGGCATTGGGCGCGCTGTCAAATGGTCGGAAGACAACAGAGATTCAATAAAAAATATTGATTAAGAGAAAAACTCCGTTTTTTTCATTCTCTGCGCCTATAACATAGGTGAGCAATTATTTGCTCATCTATGTTCCAAGGAGGCGCGTATGGACTATCTTCCCCGTCACAAAAGTGTAGAGGAGCTGACCTTTACCGATGACTTTATGTTCGGTACTATTATGAAAAACAAACCTATCTGTAAAGGGATTCTTGAGCGCTTACTGCATATCAAAGTCGGCAAAATTGAATATCCGTCTTTGCAAAAGACAATCGCCCCGTTTTACGAAAGCAAAGGTATTCGCCTCGACGTCTATGTTGCCGAAACTTCCCGTGTTTTCGATATTGAAATTCAAACATCAATTCCGCCAGACCTGCCCAAACGCACACGTTATTACCAAAGTCTTATGGACGTCGATAACTTGCTGCGCGGTCAAAGTTATACAGAACTCAAAGACAGTTATGTTATCTTTATCTGCACGCAGGATCCGTTCGGCAAGGGTCTCGCCGTATACACCTTTGAAAATACATGCAGAGAAGACGGCGGTCTTTTCCTTGATGACAGAACAACAAAAGTGTTCTATAATGTGAGTGCATACGGCAAAGAAAAAGACGATGAATTACATGCATTGCTGCGCTATCTTTGCAAAAAACAGGCAACAAGTCATTTTACGCAGAATATCGATGCACTTGTTGAGAGTACAAAAAACAACGAAAGGTTCAGGAGCTTGTATATGTCATTGAATATTCATAAAGATGATTTAATCAGGCAAGGTTCCCTTATAGGCGAGAAAATCGGCTTTGAAAAGGGCGTTGTTGCCGGTATACGTAAGGGTAGAAGCGAAGGTGTTGCACAAGGCTTTTCCGATGGGTCGCGCCAGAAAGCCTTACAAGATGCAGGTAATCTAAAACATCTTGGTGTTGCAATCGATATTATCACTCAGGCCACCGGTCTTTCCAAGCAGGAAGTGGAAAAGATCTAAAAATACTGAGTTCTGTGTCTACGAAATACGGCGGTCTGTACAAAAAAGGGTGCTTGGATTATACTCATGGGCATGAAAGATTCGTCGGGCAAAAAGCATAACGGAATTGCAGCCGCCTTTTGGATTGCGGTTGCGGTAGCTCTGGTGATTGCCTTTTTGGTAAAGCAGGACCACATTATCGGCGTTTTAAAAGAAACCGCCTTTTTCGAACACGTATTCGGCCGGGAACCGGATTTTATCGCCCGCCACGAAACTTCTTCACAGAATAAAACGGACGACATGCAGTCGGGCGAAACCATCGTTCTCGAAAAAGAACAACCGCAAAAAGAGCAGGCGCAGACACAAAAGGAGCAAGCGCAGGGCGCTTCTTCCGGCGCTCCGGGAAATCTTTTGCCGAGCGACCGCGCTTCATCGGCAGGCGCGGAACGGTCAGGTTCGGCAGCGGGCGTTCCGTCTTCCGCCGCGGCAAATTCATCCGCTCCGGTTTCTTCGCCGGCTGCAGGCTCCGCAAAGTCCGGCGCCGCAAAAACCCCTTCCGCAGAAAAGACCGCTTCCGGTACAAAGGACAAAAGCGCCGCTTCATCGGCAGCGAAACCCGCAGCTTCTCAGGCAGCCGCTTCCGAAGCGAAGCCCGCCGCACCTGCGAAAATGAATCAATATTTGTGCTTTATCGCCATAGGCGCCGACGGTTTTGTGGAGCGCAAAGAGGTGAACCGCGCGGTTCCCAAAACGAACACGCCGCTTACGGCGGCGCTTACCGCTCTTCTTGAAGGGCCGGGGATTCCCGAACTCGAAAAGGGCTACATATCGCTCATTCCCGCCGGCACAAAACTTTTGTCCGCATCGGTACAAAACAAAACGGCGTACATCAACTTCAGCCAGGAATTCGCCTTTAACAAATACGGCGAACAGGGCTATTTGGGGCAGCTCATGCAAGTGGTCTACACCGCGACGGCCTTCGGTACGATCGACAATGTGCAGTTTTTAATTGACGGAGAAAAGAACGAATACTTGGGCAGCGAAGGCGTGTGGATCGGAACGCCGCTGGCGCGTTACAACTTTAAATAGGCGCAACTTTCAATAACGGCGGACGTTAAACGAGTCGAACCTTACGGCGCGGCGAAGGTTTCGTTCATAAGCCGGTTAAAATAAGTTTTGTGTGCCGAATAATATTCGGCGAATATTTTAAATCCGGTTATTTCGAAAACCGTACGCTCTTTCTTTTTGATGATTTGAATGTCGTACACAAAGCGATGCGAGGCTTGGTCGTAAATGCAGTTTGCCAAAAAAAGTCCCGCCCCCGAAAAAACACGGCTTTGTTTTTCAAAACAGACAAGGGTGTCGTTTCCCGCTCCGGAAAGCCGTGCGGCAAAGAGGTGGAAGGGGCCGTAAGCTTTTTCGTCAAAGGCGTTTTCTTCCGTTTGCAAAAAATCCGTATACATGAGCGCTTCGCTTTCCCAAAACCAAAAATTGTCGGTAATTTGACGCAAAAGACCGTCCATCGTTTCGCGCTCCGTTTGCACAAGGGTTTCGGAACCGGAAGAAAATGCGTCGACCGGCTTGACGGAATCGGCGTTTTCGGGCAGTCCCTTAAATGCCGAAAAAGCGGTGTCCGACGAAGAAGAAAGGGCGCCGACCGTTACGGCGCCGAAGATGGTTTTGCCGCTTTCGTTTTTGATTTCGCACAGGTTAAAAATCGGCACGGCAAAATCATAGATAAAGGTACATTTTCCGCCGAAAAGCGCCGCCTCTTCGGTTTTTGTACAGCGCTCCATGCGCGCAGCCTTTGCGCCGAATTCGGCCTTATCGAGCTTTTTGCGGCGTGAAGCGAATTCGTAAAACAAATCGTGCAGGTAATTGAGCGTATCGGCGTCTTCGGGCTTAAGCGTTTCCAAAACCTTTTCGCCCGTCATCGAAACGTAATCTTTATTTGTGTCGAGCGATATGAATACGTTAAGTTCTTTTGAACCGCGTTCGGCGCGGGGCGAATAAAAGCGGATCGCGTAGGTGCCTTCGTCGTACTGCAAAAAACCGATGTATGCACCGGCTGCATTCGCGCTATCGCGATAATAGACGTACCGCCCCGATTCGGTCGGCAAAAAGTCCGCAACGCCGGGCAGCGCCGAAAGAACCTGCGCTGAAAGCAAAAGAGCCGCGCACAGAAAAAGCGGGATTTTTTTCATATGCGGATATCGGAACAATCGTTCAGCCTTTGCAATGCTTCTTTTACGAACGTTGCGGCAAAATCCGCCGCTTCCTGCGGCGTCATTAAAACACTTTCTCCCGTTTTTCGCTGTTTGACTTCGACTTTCGGCAGGTTTTTGCCGCCGACGACAATCTGCAGCGGAATGCCCAAAAGATCCATGTCTTTGAATTTGACGCCGGGGCGTTCATTGCGGTCGTCCAAAAGCGTTTCCAAGCCTTTTTGCTGCAGGGCTTCGTACAAAAGGTCGGCCGCCGTTTTCATATCGTCTTCGTAGCGCACGGGTACGACGGCAACCTGATAAGGCGCGGCCGTCATCGGCCATACGATTCCGTTATCGTCGTGGTGTTCTTCGATAATCGAAGCCAGCGCGCGGTCAACGCCGATGCCGTAGCAGCCCATAAGCGGGAGGCGCTGTTTACCGTTTTCGTCCAAAAAGACGGCGTTTAAGGATTTGCTGTATTTATCGCCGAGTTTGAAAATATGGCCCAGTTCGTTGCCTTTTTTTGAATACAGGACGGCACCGCAGTTCGGGCATAGGTCGCCTTCTTTTACCGTGCGCACGTCGGCTCGGATAAAGGGAATAAAATCGCGGACGGGTTCCACATGGCGGAAGTGAACGTCGGTTTTTAAGGCACCGACGACCGCGTCGTGCATGTGCATGACGGTTTCATCGGCAATGACGGGAACCGTGTTTAAGCCGACGGGCCCTGCAAAACCTACCGGCGCGCCGGTTATGCGCTCGACCTCGCCGTTGGATGCAAGTTCGACGCTTCCGGCTTTTAAAAGCGAAGCGAGCTTCGCTTCGTTTACGTCCAAATCGCCGCGTATACATACGGCAACGAAAAAGGTTGCGCCCTTTTGAGCGCCCGGCGCGCCGCTCATGTCCGTTTCGGAATTATCGACGCGGTAAATAAGCGTTTTTATGAATTTTTTCGGATCCGTGTTCAAAAAGGCCGTCAGTTCTTCTATGGTTTTAACATTCGGCGTTTGCACTTCTTCGGCCGGCAAAGGCGCTTGAGTGCAGTCTTCTTCATTTATCGCGCCGTAATCGGGCGCACACGACGCTTTTTCCGTATTTGCCGCATACGAACATTTAGGGCACAGCATGAGCGTGTCGTCGCCGACTTCGCTTTCGACCATGAATTCTTCCGACCCCGTTCCCCCGATAAGCCCCGAATCGGCGCGTACGGGAATGACGGTTAAGCCCAGCCGTTTAAAAATCCGCCGGTAGGCAAGAGCAAAGTCGTTGTATACGGCGTCGAGACTTTCCTCGTCCGTATGGAACGAATACGCGTCTTTCATCGTGAATTCTCTGCCGCGCATAACGCCGTAGCGGGGACGAATTTCGTCCCGGAATTTGGTGTTTATTTGGTACAAAATAAGCGGTAATTGTTTATATGAAGACAGTTCGTCTTTTACAATCGCGGTAAACGCTTCTTCGGCGGTCGGGCTTATGACGAGTTCCTGATCCAAGCGGTTTTTCGCCCTCAGCAAACCTGCTCCCATGGAATCCCAGCGGCCGGACGCGCGCCACAATTCTCCCGGAACGACAACCGGCGGTTTGCATTCGAGCCCGCCGATGCGGTCCATTTCTTCCCGAATAATCTGTTCGACTTTGCGGAAACAGCGCGTTCCCAGCGGAAGATAAAAGAACAGGCCGTTGCCCAATTTGCGCATAAGACCGGCGCGCAGCATAAGCTGATGGCTTGCGATAACCGCTTCCGACGGAACCTCTCTGAGCGTGGAAATCATGGTTTGCGAAGTTTTCATAAAGCCGATTATAATCCGAAATGCGGCTTTTATGGAAGAGGCTCTTTCGTTCGTTCTTAATTTAACGGTTCTATTCTTTCCACACGCTTTCAACAAAGGCGTAGCTTTCCAATTCACGGATAAAATCGTCGCCGGAAGAAACGCCGGTTAAAGCGCTCGCTTTTACCGTGTATTTTTTGTGCGCCGTTTCCATATGGAAAAAGACGGAACAGGGACCGTCCGAGCCGATAATCGCATCCTGAAATTTGTTCAGCTGCTGCTGATTTATGAGCGGCGAAGAAAGCTTTATGTGAATTTCTTTTACGGATTTTTCTTTTAAATTGTCGATGTCCAAAAGTTCGTCGACGAGGAACGAGGGCGGTTCGCGCGAAAAATCCATTTTGCCGCTCACGGCGATAATCGCGTCTTCGGTTACCCTTTCCCGGCAGCGCTCCCATACTTTCGGGAAAAAAGTAAGGTCGACCGAACCGGCCAAATCTTCAAGTTTGGCAAAGGACATAGGCTGCCCTTTTTTGGTCATAATCGTGCGCAGTTCTTTTACGATGCCGAGCATGCTGTAGGTTTTTTGACCTTGAGCCTGCGGAGCCGCGTCGGTTGTGAGCGTTACGGAACGTTCGATTGTTTTGCGGTACGGATCGAGCGGATGCCCGGAAATATAAAAGCCGATAAGTTCTTTTTCGATGCGCAGCTTTTCCAAAAAGGGATAATCTTCCGAGTTTTCAAAGGTAAAGTCGGCAAATTCCTGCACGCCGGAATCTTCGAATAAGCTTACCTGACCGAATTTTCCGTCCGCTTTTTTGTTTTCGCAATAGGCAACGGCGCGCTCCGCATTTTGCAGCAGGGTGGGACGGTTTATGCCCAAGTTATCGAAGCAGCCGGTTTGAATCAACACTTCAAGCGCGCGCTTGTTTACGGTGTGCAAGTCGACCCGCTCCAAAAAATCGATAAAACTTTTAAACGGGCCGTCGTTTTTGCGCTGCAACAAAATCTCGTCGGCTGCTGCATCTCCCAAGCCCTTTATGCCCAAAAGCCCGTAGACGATGCGTCCGTCCACAACGTCGAAAACCTTATCCGAGCGGTTTACGTCCGGCGGATCTATGGCAAGGCCCATCGAGCGGCCTTCGGCAATGTATACGGGAAGCTTGTCGGTACTCGAAATTTCGTTCGTCAGGTTGGCCGCAATAAATTCGGCGGGAAAATTCGCTTTAAGATAGGCCGTGCGGTATGCAACGACCGAATAGGCCGCCGCATGGCTTTTGTTGAATCCGTAGCCGGCAAAGGGAACCAGAATATCGAAGATTTCTCCGGCATGAGCTTCGGAAAATCCGTTTTTTACGGCGCCCGCAACGAATTTGGAGCGCTCTTTTACCATAACTTCCTGTTTTTTCTTTCCCATGGCGCGGCGCAAAATATCGGCTTCGCCCAAACTGTAGCCGGCTATGCGCTGAGCAACCTGCATAACCTGTTCCTGATACACGATAACGCCGTAGGTTTCTTCGAGAATATCCTTTAAGCACGGATCCGGATAATGGATGGTGGACGAATCGAATTTGCCGGCGACAAAGTCGTCGATGTACGCCATGGGGCCGGGACGGTACAGGGCATTCAACGCGATAAGATCTTCGATGCGGCGCGGTTTTGCAAGTTTTAAAACCTTTTGCATACCGGCACTTTCAAACTGGAACACCGCAGCAGTTTGCCCCGCACAAAACAGGTCGAAGGTTTTTTGATCCGTTTCGCTTACGTGCTCGGCGCTGAAATTTTCGAAGCCCGGTCGTTTTTGAATAATACGCTCAGCGTATTTTATAAGGGTGAGCGTTTTTAAGCCCAAATAATCCATCTTAACCAAGCCGCACGGCTCGATAATATCCATCGTGTATTGAACGGCAACCTTGCCCGTTTTGCCGTCCTTGTACACCGGCGCCCATTCCGGCAGTTCGCTTTTGCCGATAACGATGCCCGATGCGTGCAAGCTCGTGTTGCGGTTTATATCTTCCAGCTTAAAACACAAATCGAACAGTTCTTTGTAGCGCGGATCTTCGCGGTATTGGGCGAGCTGACCGCCGTCGGGGTATTTTTCGGTAGGAGGATTGAACGCGTCGGAAAGGTGTACTTTGGGGCCTTCGGGAATAAGCTTTGTCAGCATATTCACTTCGCTGAGCGGAATATTCAACACGCGCCCGACATCTTTTATGACGGCCTTCGCTTTGAGCGTACCGAAGGTAACGATGTGCCCGACCTGCGGATCGCCGTATTTTTGCCGCGTATACTCGATAACGTCCTGCCTGCCTTCGAAGCACAGGTCTATATCAAAGTCGGGCATACTCACGCGTTCGGGGTTCAAAAAGCGTTCGAAGATAAGCTTGTAGCGGAAGGGGTCTATGTCGGTAATGGTCATCGCGTACGCGACGAGAGAGCCCGCTCCCGAACCGCGGCCGGGGCCGACCGGAACGTTGTGTTGTTTTGCCCATGCGATAAAATCCCACACAATCAAAAAATAGCCGGCAAAGCCCATTTCGAAAATAACCTTCAGCTCGTGTTCGGCGCGTTCGGTAATTTCGTCGGTTATATTTCCGTAGCGTTTTTTTAAGCCCTCGTATACGAGGTGGCGCACGTAATCTTCCTGCGTTTTAAATTCGTCCGGAATTCGGTATACGGGCAGGCAGTCTTTCAGTTGTTCGGTTTTGTACTGGGGAATCGTAAGGTCTACCATATCCGCAATGCGCTTTGTGTTCGCAATCAGTTCGGGATGATCGGGAAACAGGCCGCGCATTTGCTCTTCGCTTTTCATATAGAATTGGTGGCCTTCGTAGCGCATGCGGTTTGTGTCGCTGCGCAGCTTTTTGGTACCGATGCATAAAAGCACGTCCTGTGCAACCCAGTCTTCGGGGTACACATAGTGAACGTCGTTCGTTACAACCATCGGAACATTCATGTGCTCGGCAATGGCCATGAGCAGCGGCGCGACGCGCTTTTGATCTTCCAAGCCGTGGTTTTGCAATTCAATAAAAAAGTTTTCTTTGCCGAATATGCTTTGATACAGCACAATCATTTCTTCGGCTTCTTTGTTTTGCCCCGCAAGCAAAAGGCGCGGAAGCTGCCCGGCCAAACATGCCGACGTACACACCAAACCTCTTGAATAGCGTTTGAGCAGCTCGACGTCGATGCGCGGTTTGTAGTAAAAACCTTCGGTAAAGGCGCGCGAATTGAGCATGCACAGATTTTTATAGCCTTCCACGTCTTTTGCGATGAGGATCAGGTGATAGTATTTATTGCCCTGCTCGGTACCCGTGCGCTCGTGCCGGCTGCCGCCTGCAACGTAGAATTCGCAGCCGACAAGCGGTTTTATGCCCGCTTTATGGCATTCCTGCTCGAAACGCAATGAACCGAACATATTGCCGTGGTCGGTAAGCGCCAAAGCCTGAAAGCCCAGTTCCTTTGCACGTTTTATTAAAACGGGAATACGGGATGCCGCGTCCAAAAGCGAATAGTCGGAATGCACATGCAAATGCACAAATTCGGCCGGCTTGGGCGATTGAGAATTTTCTTCGTTTTGCATGAGCTGTTCCACCGCAGATTCCTCCCGTTTGTTGAGCTGTACGGTTCAGTATAATCCAAAAGGCGGCATCGGACAAGCGCGGAATTTCAAAACCTGCGCTTGTTCCGGCGTATTTGTTGTGTTATACTCGATCGCATGGAAAGACGTTTACGCAATATTTTGGTTACCGGCGGCGCGGGGTTTATCGGCAGCAATTTTATTCACTACCTGTTCGATAAAACGCCTTTTACGGGCAGAATCGTCAATGCCGACAGCCTTACTTACTGCGGCAACCTTGAAAACCTTGCCGACATAGAGCGCCGCTTCGGTTCGAACGGAACCGACGAAAAAGGACGCTATGTGTTTTGCAAAGCCGACATTTGCGATGCCTCTGTGCAGGATAAATTGTTCGCCGATTACGATATAGATACGGTCGTGCATTTTGCGGCCGAAAGTCACGTAGACCGTTCGATTGCCGGCCCGCAAGCCTTTGTGCGCACAAACGTTGAAGGAACTTTTACCCTGCTCGAATGCGCGCGACGCCGCTGGACGCTCAAAGACGGTTCCATGCGCTCCGACGTGCTTTTTCATCATATAAGCACCGACGAAGTGTTCGGCTCTTTGGGACAAGACGGCTATTTTACCGAAACGACAGCCTATGCGCCGCGCAGTCCGTATTCGGCAAGCAAGGCGGCCTCCGACCATTTGGCGCTCGCCTGGCACAGCACCTACGGACTTCCCGTAACGCTTTCGAACTGCTCGAACAATTACGGCCCCTACCAATTCCCCGAAAAGCTCATTCCGCTTATGATTTTAAACATTCGGGAAAAAAAAGAGCTTCCCGTCTACGGCGACGGCAAAAACATCCGCGATTGGCTTTTTGTCGAAGACCACAACAGCGCCGTGTGGCTCATTTTAAACAAGGGTAGAGCCGGACAAACCTACAATATCGGCGGAGAAAACGAATGGGAAAACATCCGCCTTTTGCGCAAGCTGATTGAGCTGACCGCCGAAAAGTTGCAGGAAAAGGGAACCCCCGTATCCGCCGCCGACATCGAAAAAACGATCCGCTTTGTCGCCGACCGTCCCGGCCACGACCGCCGCTACGCCATCGATTGTTCAAAAATCAAAAAAGAATTGGGCTGGCAGCGCTCCGTCGGTTTTGAGGAAGGCTTAAAAAAGACGGTCGCGTGGTACATCGAAAATCCCGCATGGATCCGCAGCGTTAAAACCGGCTCGTACCGCAACTGGCTCGAGCAAAACTATACGAATCGGTAAACACGGCTTGCCGCACACCTTCATGTATGATATTTACTCTCTCGCGGCACGCTTGTCCGGTCGCACCGTTTTCTGTCGAAAACGGTGCTTACCGAGTTTTTTGCGTATGCAAAAAACTCGCGGACACTCTGCATATCTTAGATACCTTGGCTGATATATTTACTCTTCTGCTGTGTAAAATATTTACTCTTGCACATTTTGCTTTTTTGTTCTGTCCCGCTCTTCCTGTTTTTTCTTATCACGTTCAATTTGCCAGCCGTACAATATTCTTTCCGTCATCCCTTCTTCGGCATATTTAAGATACTCCCGTGCAAGGTCGGTGTTTGCCGTTTTTAATATGTCGGGGTTTACCCACAGTCCCGATATAGCCATATCTTCCCATTTTTCTCCGTCGTACACATCCGTAACCGTCAGTTTTACTTTCGTTACCTGTTTGGGAAAATCAATCTGTGCAAAATGCACATAATCTTTAAAAGTATATTCAAAATCGAAACCGTCGCCTTGCACCCGTACCGTTTTCATTCGCGCGTTCATTTTATACAGATGCGGCCTATCCGTATCTACAAATCCGTTTAA
Source organism: Treponema maltophilum ATCC 51939 (assembly GCF_000413055.1). Lineage (NCBI taxonomy): Bacteria > Pseudomonadati > Spirochaetota > Spirochaetia > Treponematales > Treponemataceae > Treponema > Treponema maltophilum. The sequence continues at coordinate 94,907 of NZ_KE332518.1, forward strand.
AACCACCAGATTATCCGAGGGAATATGAAAATCTATATCCAATACCAAACCCTTTCCGTTCCCCTCAGCCCCTTCTACCATGGGAGTAGAATCGTTTATAAAGAATGCCGAAACATCTGAAGATTTATCTATACACATGAGAAACCAACGGAACCGCAGCATATCATCATCATACACTACTCGTTGTCCCTTAACCATTTCCGCTAAAAACGGAGCGGACATCTTAACACTCTTAACCACATTCGGCATTATCCACGTATAATCGAGCAAATCGGAATATCTATCTGAAAACGAATCGTAGCTATCTTTAAGTAAATCTTTTCGAAGCTCGATAAATTCTTTATTTATTTTTTCTGAGGTTATGATAAAATTGTTTTGACTGGTAAAAAATCCTCCTCCCTCAATAACTATGCCATATGTTTTATCAAAATCCACTCTTTGATACAAATCAGTATTTATATGTATATCTTTTCTATCTAATCTATAGCTTATTACTTCATATACAACATAGATATACTTATCGTCACCAACAAAACACGGAAAAGAAGTGAACTCTCCTGTCGTTCCGTCAATAGAATATAGATCCTTTTCGGTAGAAAATAAATACGGTTGTTTATAGCGATGTTGATACTGAAAATATGTAGAAGGAGGGAAAAACCATACATTCTCCGCATACAGGAACGATGCCGATAAACATATACAGAATATACAGATTTGTTTTAGTTTCATACAAACACTCCTTATCGATACACCCATTCAAGGATAGCACGGTCTTTCCCGGTTTGCAAGATGCGTAAATAAAGATTAAAACACGGGGGATTATTCATGCGTCCCCGGCGAAAAACATAATTTGTCAGGAGTTATAAAACTTGACGGAACAAACGGTATTACATATAATATTATAATGGACGACAGGCTAATAGTGCTTGATACAAATGTATTATTATATGAGTACTTTAAGCATTAGAATTCCCGATTCAATTCACGGGAAAGTAAAAGAAATATCCAAGACAGATAATATTTCAATAAATCAGTTTATTGCCTCGGCCGTCGGAGAAAAAATAGCAGCATTGGAAACCGAAAACTATTTACACGAAAGAGCCAAACGGGCATCCGAACAAAAGGTCAAAAAAATCTTACTAAAAATACCCGACGCTCCTCCCGATATCCGGGATCGGTAAAAAAATATCACTAAATGCAATTTGCGAAGTTTGGAATTAACACCTTCCAAGATAAAACTTAGTTTCAAACTTGGTTCTTCGGCGGCCGGTCGTCATCCGGTGTTACAAATTGATTTGTATATTCACTGCCGTCCTTTTCAAAGGCTTCTTTTAACATCTGTATATCTTCATCAAAAAAATAAATCTTTACAAAACCGCCGAATACCCAGCCTTCATTTCCGTCTTCCAATCTGGTTTTATACCATGGAAATTGAAGATTTTCTATTGAATCTTTTTTATCGGTACAGTCAATAAGATAAATATCATCAAATTTATTAAGTTTTCCTATTATTTTTGTTTCAGGTTTTGCGTTCGGCGCTTCCCGTACCCGCAAATTATCGGTTATTACAAGCGCACGGCAGCTTGCCTGTTCGGATATTACTTTTTTAGTTATTTCGTTTTTCGTCTCGTCTTTTAGTCTTTCTTCTATTTGTTTTTTTGTGATTGAAACGGTTTCTTTTTTAGGATATTCATAACCTCTAAAAGAAGGAGTCCCATACAAATTGAATCCGCAGGTTACATATGAAACATACACAATATCTCTTTCTATTCTATGTGAATCATATTGAAAAAATATATACGACCGTCCAAAATTGCAAGTCCATTTACCGTATTCGTTAGCTACGGAACCGCCATACGAGCCGTTTTTATTCAACAAATGAAATGAAAATTCATTATTGTTTATTAAATCCTCTATAGATATAGAAGATTCCGAATTCTCTTGTACAGGAGACGGCTCTGTGCCGGATTCGGCTGTTTGTGCCGTATGCGGTTTTACGCAGCCGATTAAAATTAAATTGAACAACAGCAACAAAAAGAATTTTGCCATTTTTCTTTGTTTCTCATACGGCAACTTGGTTTTCATCTAATGACTCCCCGTAATTGACTTTTGTAAGGCAGTCCTTTTATTCCAGCCGCATATCGAAGGCTTTTTTTGTGCCGCCGTCGAAGCCGATTTTTTCGTAAAACGCATGGGCGCCCGTTCGTTTTATGCCGCTTTGGAGCATTACTTTGTAGCAGCCGCTCTCTTTTGCTTTGCGCACGGCCATGCCGATAACTTCTTTTCCGAGGCCGCGATTACGGTACTGCTCGTCGGTTACGACGTTTTCGATAAGGCACAGCGGACGGGCAAAGCTTGTAATGTTCGGGACGATAACGGCGCAACATGCGCCAACAACCTTTCCGTTATCGACCGCACCGAAATACACGATTTTGTCATCCCGTTCGATTTCGTTCCATGCGGCTTTGATTTTGTCGGGATCCGCTTTGCGCATGTCGGCGTCGAGTTGTGCATACAAATCGATCAGCGATTCCAAGTCCGCGCCCGTCAATTTTCTGAATTCCATACTTTTATACCCATCCTCCATGCACAGGTTTTAATACTGCAAAACACCTCGATATTATTTGTTTACGCCGCTTGAGAGGAACGATCTTTTGGAATCGGAATTTCCGTGTTGCCGAATATGATTTTTTCTATCGAATCTTTTTCGGCCGCGTCGAGTCTGAGCCGCAGTTCGGATTTACCCGTCGGAATATTCATCGAAGCGCCGTCTTTTCTGTAGGTCGGAAGGAAAAACGTAAAAATCCACGGAATAGTTGAAAGCCCCGAATCGTCGATGATAAACACGGGTATGTAGTTTCCGTTTACGTCTTTTCCGAAAATCAGCTGCTCTTTATTTATCTTTCGGTACGGAATTTTCTTTGAAGCATCCAACGGATTGTCAATCGACAACAGTATTTCAAATATTTTTTTCCCGTTCGTATCCGCAAAATCGAAGGTATCCCGTTCGTCTTTATCGATTTCCCGTATGGAAACGAAGGAAACGGAAAGCCGGTTTATTTTGTTGAGCAGCGCCTTATTCCAGCCTTTTTTTATGCCTTCGTATGAATGCTCCGCAATATTTGCCGTCGCTTCTCCGGCGCTTTCGGCGATTTTATCCGCGAGCGGATCGCCGTTTATCAAAGCTTTTGTTCCGATAACTATCGCGCATGAAAAAAAGACAATCCACAACAATGCGGAAACAGCGAAACTTATTACGATTTTCTTTTTCGGCTGTTTTTTTACCGCTTTCACTATGAGCAAAATGATGAATATCCAAAACAATAGTCCGGTAACCGTTGCAAGCAGTCCGAACAGAATCGCGGCAATCATGAGTGCACCTCCCGCGTCTTGTATCATACCTGAAAAATCGTTCAGCCGCAACACACCTTTTTGTATTGACATTGTCAATAAATATATTTACAATAAAGCGTAAAGGAGCACAGATTATGGCACAGACAAATATCAATATCCGTATGGACGAAGATTTAAAAAAACAGTTCGAAGCGTTTTGTTCCGATATCGGGATGACTATGACAACGGCATTTTGCGTATTTGCAAAAACCGCAGTCAGAAAACAAAAAATACCGTTTGAAATAGCCGTAGATCCGTTTTATTCCGCAAGTAATACGCGTTACCTTGAAAAGAAAATGGCGGATTATAAAGCGGGGAAACTTCAGTTTACTGAGCATGAGCTAATAGAGGATTGAGCTTATGCAAAATAAAACAATCCGGTGGGACTTGGATGCCTGGGACGATTATATTTACTGGCAGACACAGGACAAGAAAACCCTTAAACGGATAAATCAGCTTATTAAGGACATCAGCCGTAATCCCTTTGAGGGCATAGGAAAACCAGAGCCGTTAACAGGCAGTTTAACAGGATTTTGGAGTCGTAGAATTGATAAAGAACACAGGTTGGTATACGCGATAGAAGAAAACTCTGTCTTACTTATTTCCTGCCGCGGTCATTACGATGATTAATTGTGTTGTATACCCTTTGCTTTTTTGTTATACTTGCGCTTATGAGTAACACAAACGAACATGGGGCATCCGCGGCTAAATTGGTTCACTGGGCGGATCAATGTGCGGAAAAAATAATCCGCGAGCGCGGCGATTTGGATTCTTACACCTGCGCTTCGGGCATTACGCCGTCGGGAACGGTTCACATCGGAAACTTCCGTGAAATCATATCGGTCGATTTGGTTGTGCGTGCCCTGCGCAGCCGCGGCAAAAAGGTGCGCTTTATTTATTCGTGGGACGACTACGACGTATTCCGCAAAGTGCCGGAAAACATGCCGGGAAAAGAAACGCTGCAAAACTACCTGCGTTATCCGATAACGATGGTGCCCGATACGACCGGCCGCGACTCTTCTTATGCGCGCCACCACGAAGTCGACGTGGAACAAGTGCTGCCCCTGGTCGGTATTCATCCCGAATTTTTATATCAGGCGGAGCGCTACCGCAGCGGCATGTATGCCGAAGGGATGAAAAAAGCGCTGCAAAACCGCGACAAAATAAAAGATTGCTTGAACCGCTACCGCGACGACGAACATAAAATTCCCGCCGAAGAAGAATACTGGCCCGTTGCGGCTTTTTGCTGCAATTGCAATAAAGACACCACCGACATTCTTTCTTACGACGGCGAATACGGAGTGGAGTACCGCTGCACAAGCTGCGGCCGGCACGAAAAAGCCGACTTGCGCACTTCAAAGGAATTAAAACTCGGCTGGCGGGTCGATTGGCCGATGCGCTGGCAGTTTGAAAAAACGGTTTTCGAGCCTGCAGGGAAGGACCATCACAGTCAGGGCGGTTCTTTCGACACGGCGCGCCTTGTTGCGGACGAAATTTACAACTGGCCTGCTCCCGTGAGCTTCCGCTACGATTTTATCGGTATAAAAGGCTTGCCCGGAAAAATGTCGTCGTCGAAAGGAAAGGTTATCAGCTTGCCGGACGTTTTAAACGTATACCAGCCCGAAATCGCGCGCTATTTGTTTGCGGGCACCCGGCCGAACACGGAATTTTCAATCAGCTTCGATTTGGATGTTATCAAAACTTACGAAGACTACGATAAAACCGAACGCATTGCTTGGGGCGTCGACAAAGCCAAAAATGACGAAGTGTTCGAAAAGGAAAAACGCATTTACGAGCTTTCACAAGTAAAAGAAGGCATGCCCGAATCGATCGCGTACCAAGTGCCCTTCCGCCATTTGTGCAATATGCTGCAAACGGCTTCGGGCGATATAGACGCCGTTATCGCTTCCCTGCCCGACATAAAGAGCGAACAGCTTGAACGCTTCCGCCGCCGCTGTACGTGCGCATGGTATTGGATTACCGAATGCGCGCCCGAAGAGTTCCGCTTTAAACTGAAAAATCCGGCCGAATGTGTAAAAGAGAATTTAACCGACGGCGAATTAAGCTGCATACAAAAAATCCGCACGCACATTCTTTCCAAATTGGACGAAACGGAAGAAAAACCCTTGTCGCAAATGCTGTACGACATAGCGTCGGAATCGGGCGTGGAGCCGAAAGCGATGTTCGAAGCGGTGTACCGCGTACTCATCGGCAAGACGCAGGGACCGCGCCTTGCAGGCTTTATAAAACTTATCGGACGGGAAAAACTGGAAGCGCTGCTGGCTCCCTACTGCTGAGCGTCCCGTTTTATCGGGCATCCTTGACCGAACGCTCGTACGGTCGGCAATAGCAAAACTGTAAAAAATACCGGCGTAAGCGGACGAGGCTTGCCGGCGTTTTATATACCACACCAATGGAGGCTTATTATGGCTGAATTAAAGGGTTCGAAAACCGAACAAAATCTGATGACCGCGTTTGCGGGAGAAAGTCAAGCGCGCACCAAGTACACGTTCTACGCGTCGAAGGCAAAAAAAGAAGGCTATATGCAAATAGCCCGCTTCTTTGAAGAAACGGCCGGCAACGAAAAAGAACATGCCGAAATCTGGTTCAAAGAACTGCACGGAGGCGCAGTTCCCGCAACGGCCGAAAACCTCCTTGACGCGGCCGCCGGCGAACATTATGAATGGACGGATATGTACGCCGAGTTTGCAAAAACCGCAAAAGAAGAAGGCTTTACCCGCATTGCGGCATTGTTCGAAATGGTCGGAAAGATTGAAAAAGAACACGAAGATCGCTACCGAAAACTGCTTGAACGCTTAAAAGACGGTTCTTTGTACAAAGACGGCGAAAAAACCTTTTGGATTTGCACAAACTGCGGGCACATTCACTTCGGCGACAAGGCGCCCGAAAAATGCCCCGTGTGCGCTCATCCGCAAGGCTATTTTGAACGCCGCGTAATATCATACTGAAATTCCATGCTGAATTTTATGTGCGCCGCTTTCCGGAAACGGAAGGCAGCACGGCAAACAGCAAAAGCGCGGCAATATACGGCAGCGATATAAGGACGGAAGGCGGAAACTTTCCCGAAAATATTTGCAGCCTGTTTGCCGCGTATTCGGCCGCCGAAAATACGATAACGGCGGCACAGCTGCCCCACAGGCTTTTGCGTCCCAAAAAGACGGCGGCAAGAGCGAGCCATCCCTTACCCGCGCTTATGTTCGGAACAAAGGCCGATAATTTTAAACAATATACGATTCCGGCGCCGCCTGCGCACAGCGCGCTTATGCGCCATGCCGACGTTTTGCAGCGTTCGACGCTTATGCGCCGCGCGCGGAGCACGTCGGGAGCGTCTCCCGTAATCCGTATGTGCATGCCGCGTACCGTTTTGTACAAAAAAACGGCGACAAGCGCGGCGCATGCCCAGCATAAAAGCGCGGCCGGAAAGCGCGAAAACCGTATCGACGCTTCGGAAAAAACAGACGTTCCCGTAATGTATTCGGCCGCAACGCCGCGCGTTCCGAACCACGTGTACGACAAAAGCGACGAAGCGCCGGACGCAAAAAGGTTGACCGACAGTCCCGTTAAAAACGGGTTTGCCTTTGTTTTATGCGTAAATACGGCGACGCCGTGCATAAGAAGGACGGATACGCTTACGGCTGCCGCGGCGGCAAGCACAAGATTTTTCGTAAAAACGGCAAAGGCAAAAAATAAAAACGCCGTCAAATTGATAATTCCGTCGGCAAAAACCGCCGTAATGCCCGCATATTCGCTTACGAGCGCCCCCGCGGTAATTAAAATCAGCGGAGAAGCCGACATAAAAATCGAAGCAAAAAAACCGCTCATACCGCTTTCTCCCGTTTTGCGGCTTTCGGAATAAAAGATGCCGAAATAAAAAGCATAACCGCGGCTTGCACCAAAAAGGCCAAATCATACGAGGTTTGCGCCGCAACCGACGGCGAACTTGTTCCCGTAAAAATATACGCTAAAAAAAGCGAAACCGGCACAAGCAAAAGCGGATTCGACCGCGCAATGAGCGCCGCAGCCAGCGCATTCCAGCCCATACCCGCATAAAATCCGCTGTGGCACGTGTAATAGGTGCCGGCAACGGCGGCGTATCCCGCAAGCCCGTGAAGGGCGCCGGAAACGGCCATTCCCGCCGCACTTACCGTCCGTACCGGATAAGCGCAGTACAGGGCGAACTCCGGAGCGGATCCGCAAATGCGGAACCTTTGCCCCGATCGCGTTTTATATAAAAAAAGAGCGGAACACAGCACTGCGGGAACGACGAAAAGCACCGACATATTCAGCGGAGAAGGCTCCAAAAGCGGCTTAAAGCGCAGGCTTTCGTGAATGAGCGGCAGCGCCAAAAGATTTTTTGACTGATCCCGCAAAGGCCCCGAAACGGCATAATCGATAAGCGGGATGACGGCCGCGCTGAGCAAAAACGACGATATAAGCTCGCTTATTCCCCGTTTGAGTTTTAAAACGGCCGGAATAAATGCCGCAGCGGCCGAAACCGTTACGGAAGCGGCCAATGCCGCGCAGGATACGAGCGCGATCGACATAGCGGAGGGGGCCGCAAAAGCGGCGTTTTGCATTGATTGTACTGACTGCACCGAGGTTGCGGGAAGAAGGACGTTCATCGTCGCGGCGGCGGCAAAACCTCCCGCGTAAATTTGGCCTTCGCCGCCTAAATTCATATTGCCTGATTGTACGGCAAAGGCGGCTCCCGTACCCGCGATAATTAAAAATAAAGCCGTATTAAGCCACGAGCCGAAATAATATATCGAGCCGAAGGGCGCCGTAAAAAAAGCCGCCGCCGCGGAAAAAGGATGGCGCGACGTAAGCAGTATAATGCATAATGCGGTCAGCAAGCCTGCGGCGGGCGCCGCAAACAGAAAATCGGTTTGTTTACGCTTCATACAAGCGGCCTCCGCGCAAAAAAAAGCGGTAATCGCCGGGGAAAACGTCGGGGTTGCCCGCGCTGATAAAAAGCAAAACGGCCGTTCCGCTTTCCGCTAAAGAACGAAGCCGCTCGGAAAGCGCTTGAACGGCGCGGCTGTCCAGTCCCCGTTCCGGTTCCGATAAAATCAGCAATTTCCTGTTTTCGGCCGTTTCGCGCTCTATAATGAGCCGCTGCAGCATTCCTCCCGACAATGCGGACGCTTTTTCGTCCGTACCGATCGTAATTCCCGCACGCTCAATCAAGCATCGGGCGTAATCGGCGTTTTTTATCTTGTCGGCGGGCTTTAAATGAACGGTCAGTATTTGTTCGACGCTGAGTTCCGGATCGGAGCCTCTGAACGTTCTGTTAAAAGGTACAATGCCGCAGCCTGCATCGCGCAACAGGCGCGGCGAAAGTTTGACGGCCTTTCCGTTTACGGCGACGGTTCCGGTATACGCGTAATTTTTCATTCCCGTTATAAGGTTTTCGAGCGTTTCGAGCCCGTTTGCGCGGTGCCCGTAAATGCAGGTAATTTTTCGCGCATATACTTTAAAACCGATATCGTTCAGTGCACCTCCCTGCGAGGGAGCGCAGCTTAGATGTTCGACACTCAGCACGGCTTGAGCGCAATCCGGATTTTGCCGAACCGGCGCGCCCGTGTTTTTGTTTTCATCTTCGTCTTCGTTTTGCGCCGCTTTAACCGGTGTACCGGCAAACGGCGGGGCGGCCTTCGTTTGCACTTCGGTTTTTCCGCCGTATAAAACATCCTGCACGGCCTTTCCCGTCTTTTCCTTATTGCCGACACTCATGCAGACGGCCTCTTTTCCCGCGCGCAAAAGAACGAGAGAATCGGCATATTCGAGCGCGTCGCTCATTTGGTGCGTTATGAGTATGACAATGCGGCCGCTTCGGGCAAAATTCCGTAAAGCCGGATACAGCGCATGCTTTTGCGTTTCGTTCAAAACGGAACCCGGTTCATCCAAAATAAAAACGTCCGGATTCTTATATGCCGAAGCGGCGAAGGCTGCGTAAAAGCGTTCCGCCGCGCTCAGCGAAGACGCCTTTACCCCGATGTCCGCGTCGATATTCCACAAGTGCAGTACGTCTTCTATTTTTTTATGCGCCGCCGAAAAATCGATAAAGTCCGTTTTCACGTTTTTCAAAAAAGGAAGGGAACACACCGGTTCCGATCCCAACATGATATTATCGCCGACGGTTAAACTGTCCGCCAAAAGCGGACGCTGGTGAACAAGGGTGCAGGTTTTAATTCCCGTAAAAAGGATGGTTCCCGAATCGGCCGATTTTTCGCTGCAAATTAAAGAGGCAAGCGTCGATTTTCCGGCACCGTTTTCTCCCAAAAGAGCAAAAAAATTCCCTGCAGGAAAATCGCACGTTATATTTTTTAATACGGTTTTATTTCCGTAGCTTTTACATACATTCGAAACGCTCAAGCATTTTGCGCTGCGCTGCACAATCGGTTTCATCAAAAATTATCGATAAAAAGCGGCGAAAAAAAGTCGGTAAAACCGTCAATTTTGAACGGGCAAAACGAGCGCGCCGCTGCGGATGCTGTCGTAGGCTTCCTGCAAAGCCGTCCGTATGTTTTCCGGAACGGACTCTATAAAAGCCGGATCATCCAAAACGAAGTCCACATAACCGTCTTTTATACCGAGCGTTTTCGCCGTACCGAATTCGAGTTTGTTTTCCAAGTATGCGAGCGTTTGTTCGTATGCCGTTTTTTTCTGTTCCATAACCGAACTCGAAATAACATAGCCGGGCGCCTTCGAAAAACCGTTATCGTCGAACCACGCGATGTAAAAGCCCAGTTCTTTCGCCGCCGCTATAACGCCCTGTGAAGCACCGCCGGCTATGGGCAATATAACGTCTACGCCTTCGGCGTACAACGTACGCGCGATATCGGCGCCCTTTGCCGCATCGTACCAATTTCCCACAATGCGGAATTCGACGTCGATATCTTTATCAACCGCCTGAGCGCCTTCAATATAAGAGGGCAAAATCACGTTGTTCATAACCGGATATTCCTGCGCGGCGACAAGCGCAATTTTCTTTTGCTTATTCGCGTATTTCATTTGCGAAGCAGGCGCCTCGGTAACCAAGGCGGCCGCATAGCCGGTAAGATAGGCCTGCTCGCGCTGATTGTAGCGGACGGTCGCAATGTTCGCATTACCTTCAAGATATCCGTCGAGAATAAGATATTTTTGTTTGGGAAAGCGGCTCGTAAGCGGAGAAGCAAGATCGGGCAACGACGGATTGGACGAAATGATAAGGTCGTAATCGCCGATCGCCGAAATCGCGATGAGCTTTGTACTCCATTCGGCTTGATTCGTTCCGGCTTCGATAATACTCAGAGTAGCCTTAGGTTCGTCGCTTTTTTTCGCATTATAATCTTTGACGGCCTGCGAAACGCCTTCGGTAAGCATTTCATAAACGGGATTGCCGGCAACCACGCCGGGGACAAAGACGGCGATGCTTTGCCGCGCCGGCGCCTGTTCGGAACAGGAGATCAGTAAAAAAAGCGCGGAGATAACCGCAGCGGAAATCGAGCCCGCTGCCGCTTTGCCGATTTTTCTTAACCGGTTTGAATGTTTTGAATTCGTGTTCATAGCCCTTCCTTATAGTTTATAATAGTTTTATATCAAACTATTGTCAAGAGGGCATGTTGTCAAAAGGCTGCAGGTAATTAAAAAATGCTGTTTCGTATCGTAAAACCCGGTTTTTGATATACAGAACCGCTTATTTTTATTTCCATTGACAGCTGAAAATTCACCTCCTATCATAAAATCAAAAGATTTATAAAAAGTTTTTACAGGAGGTTGCTATGTTAAAGATACGGACTGCGAGCAGCAACAACGCGGATGCGGCTCTGGCGGGAAAGGAATGCGCGCGCAAAATAAAAGACACACTGCATGATTCGAAGCTTGTGTTTGTATACAGCGGTGTATCGTATGACCAACAGGCTTTGTTGAAAGCGATCGGCGAAGAACTTCCCGGTGTGCCGTTGATCGGAAACACATCGTTTTCCGGTATCGTTACGCAAGACGGTTTTATTACCGGCGAAAAAGGCTATGTCGGAATTATGGCGCTGTCCGATGCCGACTTGACGGTCGGAACGGCGGCTGCGGCGAAAAGCGGAAGCGCGCGGGAAACGGGACGAAAATTAGCGGAAAGCGCTCTGGCCGCTGCCGGTAAAAAGGAAGCGCCCGCCTATATGTATATGGTCGCGCCTCCCGGCGAAGAAGAATACTATCTGAAAGGTATTTCCGACGTTGTGGGAAGAGTACCGCTTTTCGGCGGCAGCGCGGCGGACAATACGCTCGCAGGCGAATGGAAGCTGTTTGCCGACAAAACGATAACCGGCGACGGTGCGGCAGTTGCTTTTTTCTATACGAAAGCCGCTTTTGCGAATAAATATACCGGCGGCTACAGTGAAACCGGTAAATACGGCGTTATCACCAAAATCGCAAAAGAGCGTACCCTCGTGGAAATCAACGGAAAACCGGCGCTTGAGCAATACCGCGAATGGACGGGTGCGAACGCAAAAGATACGGAAGGCGGCAATCTGCTCGTACGTTCCATTACGAATCCGCTCGGCGTAAAAGATCCCTTAGGCGATTTGATCGCGGTACGTCACCCGATGAACGGTAACGCCGACGGTTCAATCGCAGTAGGAAACAATCTTGCGGTCGGAACGGCGATAGCCCTCCTCGAAAGCGATACGGACGGTTTAATAAAAGCCGTGAGTGCGGCTCTTGCCGACTTAAAGGCGAAAATGAAAGGGCCGATAGCCGGTTTCCATTTGGTTCACTGCGGCGGCAGACGGATCGGAATCGGAGAGCGGATAAACGAATTGACCGCAGCGATTAAAAAAGAGGCGGGAACGATTCCGTTTATCGTCGAATTTACGTTCGGCGAATACGGTTACGAAGACGACGGACGCAATACCTGCGGCGGCCTTATGCTGTCCTTTACGGCATTCGGCGCAAAGTGAGTTAACGAGAGGTACAATTATGAAGATGATTATCAACGGAAAAAAGACCGACAGCGCAAGCGGTCAAACCTTTGACGTAATCGCGCCTGCGACCGGCAAAGTGATCGACAGTGTCCCGCGCGCAAACGAAAAAGATTTGGATGCGGCGATTGCGGCGGCCGTACGCGGACAAAAAGAATGGGTAAAAGTGCCTGTTTTTAAACGCGCCGAAGTGTTGTATAAGTTCTTGAGCTTGGTGCAAAAATCGCACGAAGATTTGGCTCGGCTTTTGTCGAGCGAAAACGGCAAACCAATAACCGAAGCGCGTGCCGAAATCGGAAACGTTACGATCGGCTTCAGCGGATTTATCGAGCGGGCAAAACACTTTTACGGCACGATTATTCCGCAGGGAACGGAAGCGGGACAGCAGACAACGATGCAGCTGGTGCTCAGAGAACCGGTCGGTGTCGTCGTGTGTATCATTCCGTTCAATTTTCCGTGCGATCTGTTCGACCAAAAAGTCGCTCCGGCTTTGATGATGGGCAACTCCGCGCTCGTCCTGCCTTCATCCGACAATCCGTTGACATTGATGCGGCTGACGGAACTGCTCGTCGAAGCGGGCGTACCCGACGGTGCGATCCAGTGCGTTACGGCTCCCGGCTCCGTCAAAAGTTACGCCGTTTCCGACAAGCGGGTCGGCTTGGTTACGCTGACGGGAAGCACCGAAGTCGGAATCGATTCGGCGATAAAGGCGGCTGCAAACCTTACGCACACGGCACTTGAATTGGGCGGAAACGACGCGTTCATCGTGCTGGACGACGGAGACGTCGATTTGGCGGTCGAAGAGCTCGTGTGGGGGCGCATGTACAATACCGGACAGGTATGCTGCGCAAGTAAGCGCTTTATCATTCACAATTCGCTGAAAGACGAATTCGCGAAAAAAACCGTTGCAAGAATAAAGCAGCTGAAATTCGGCGATCCTGCCGACGAAGATACGAAAATCGCCTGCCTTATCAGCGAAAAAGCGGCGATACAGGTTGAAAAGCAAGTGCAAAAAACCGTCGAACAGGGCGGCAAAATCGTTTTGGGCGGAAAACGCAACGGCGCTTTTTACGAACCGACGGTCATCACGGATGTTCCGAAAACGGCCGATGTCGCAAAAGACATGGAAATATTCGGTCCTGTCGTACCGATTATCGGATTCGACACCGACGAAGAAGCGATCGAAATCGCGAACAATTCCGTGTTCGGTTTATCAAGCTGTGTATTTTCACGCGATCAAAAACGTGCGTTTAAAATCGCGAACGCGATGGAAGCGGGCGAAGCGGTTATCAACGGAGCGAGTTTTTATCGCTCGTTTGAAATGCCCTTCGGCGGGTGGAAGCACAGCGGCATCGGCACTGAAGGCGTCATGTCCACGTTCAACGAAATGACGAAGATAAAAACCGTCGTGCTGAAAAATATTATTGAAGCGTAAAATAAAACAGCTTATAAAAATTCTGAAAGGCGCTTTCGGATAAAATCCGCGAGCGCCTTTTTTATGAACGCCGTCTTACGGCACGTAGCCCATATTTTGAGAAATCTCCGCGGCGGTTTGTTTTAGGTATTCGACTATTTCGGGAATCCGCTCGTCGGTGAGTATGGTCGTGCTGCCGCTTGCGCTTATTGCCGCGATTATATCGCCCCTGTAATCGTATACCGGCGCGCCGATACAGCGGTGTCCGATTTCGAATTCTTCGTCATCGATCGCCCAGCCCCGCTGCCTGACCGAATCGATTTCTTTTTGCAGCGCTTCAATCGTCGTAATCGTATTCGGAGTAAAACGCGTGAATTCGGTTCTTCCCATAATCGATCGGAGCTGTGTGTTGGAATAATTTGCCAAAAGGCACTTGCCGAGCGAAGAACAGTATGCATGCATACGCAGTCCGATTTGCGAATACAATTTGATATTCGAAAATATATCCATCTTTTCGATATAAACTACTTTATCGCCTTCCAAAATGCCCAAATGCGACGTAAGCCCGAACTTTGCCGTAATCTGTGCGATGTACGGACGCACTTCCGTTTGCAGCTCCAAACTGTCGATATAATAGCTCACCGCTTCAATAAGCTTCAATCCGATTTTATATGTACCGTCTTCATCCTTTTTTAAATAACCGCGCTTGAGCAGCGTCGAAATAATGCGGTATGCCGTACTTTTATGCAGACCTACTTTTTCGGCGATTTTCGTCAGTACGGCGGAATTTTTATTTGCCGCTACCGCTTCGATGATATCCAATGCCCGTTCAATGGATTGGACGCCGTGCTCATCAGCCATGGCATACCTCCGTTACGTTTTTCAGCAAGTTTACGGCAGAAATCGATACGCGCAATTATCTGTTGCTTACTTTTTACTTTTCAGTATTTAAATATAACGCAATTTTTTAAAATTGCAAAGCTGCCTTGTGCGATACAACTGTCAATAAAACACTTGACAAAGGTTTAGTATACTGTTATAGTGTTTGGACACGACGCAGGATAGAGCAGCTGGCAGCTCGTCGGGCTCATAACCCGGAGGTCGTAGGTTCAAGTCCTACTCCTGCTAAATTGTAAACCCTTGTGTTACAAAGGTTTACGGCACTGCCAATCCTAATCAAGTAAGGCTTGGCGTGAGATATCTTAAACTTGTCAGTTGTAACTGTCAGAGACGGTTCAACAAGACAAAAAAAGGTGTGCTCATGGCCGAGCCTTATTCTATTTATACGACATCAAATAAAAAATCATCGCGTAAGGGCTCACATTAATTATGCACATATGCTATAATAAAGTAAGAGTTCAGGCTTATGTTTGTTTTCGAAAAATTATTCGATACGAAAAAAAATCATAATTCTCAGCCAAACGATTCTCCTCAAAGAAATTTTGTCGACAACCTTGAAAATTTTATAGCGAATTTATTATCCTCGGATTCATACATAGCACGAAGCAATTATAATAAACTTATCGACCAGAAATCAAAGGACATCGAATATCTGAGGAATTTACAAAACGATAATTTACTTGAAAGTTATTGCAAGCAAAACGGATTAAAAGTTTTCACCGTAAAGAAATTAATAAACGATATCGGTGCTATAAAAGATTTAGTTGCGCAACATAACAGAGACTTTATAAATGGCAAAATGGTATCTGAAAAAGATTATTTAGATAATATTCTTAACAAAGTTGATCCCGCGATCCGACTTGATGCCGACCAAAGGAGAGTCGTTCTTACCGATGAAGATTATTGTCTTGTCATTGCAGGAGCCGGAGCGGGAAAAACGACAACTATAGCCGCTAAAGTAAAATATCTTGTTGAAAAACGAAATATAAAACCTGAAGAAATTCTTGTTGTTTCTTTTACAAATAAAGCAGTTGACGAACTTAAAGATAAAATTCAAAAAAAGCTTCATATAGATTGTCCTATAACAACATTTCATGCATCCGGAAATGCAATTCTTCACAAACAAAATAATGAAAAACCCAACATAATACAAAATGAAAAGCTTTATTTTATACTCGAAGATTATTTTAATGAATCTGTACTGATGAACGAAGGGGTGGTTGATGATTTAATTACCTTCTTTGCTTCTTATTGTGATGCTCCTGCGGGCGAGATAGTTGATAAGACGATTTTATTCAATAAGATCGCTGTATCTTCATTTACTACTTTGAAAAGTGAATTAGGAGAATATGAAAAAAGAATCATTCCTTCCGGAGATAAAAAATATGTAACAATTCAAAATGAACAGCTTCGTTCGAATGAAGAAGTTCAAATTGCAAATTTTCTATACCTCAACAACATCGATTATGAATACGAACCGAAATATAAATTCAATATCCCCGGGTCAAAAAAACCGTATACGCCGGATTTTATAATTCGACAGAATGATAAAGAAGCTTACATCGAACATTTCGGTATCACCGAAAAAGGTTATAACAACAGATATACCCATGGTGAATTGGAGAAATATAACAAAGCAATGCGAGACAAGATTGCAATTCACCAGAAACACGGTACATCCCTGATCTGTACATGTTCAAAATACAATGATGACCGAGAACTGATAGAACACCTTAAAGAAAAGTTGAAAGAATTCGGTTTTATTTTAAATCCCAAAGATAACAAAGAAATTATGAGAAAGATTTCCGATCAAAAAGGGAGTCGCTATGTGAGAAAGCTTATTAATCTTGTAGATCGGTTTATTGAGAATTTTAAAACAAACGGATATTCAGTTCGACAATTCGATGAATGGCAATTGACGGCAAATAACGTCAGAACAAAACTTTTCCTTAAAATTTGTAAAGAATGTTATTTGGAGTATGAACGTTACTTAAATAAACACAATGCAATAGATTTTTCCGATATGATTAATAAGTCGGCGATTTTACTAAAGGACTCTGAAGCGGTAAGAAGTCAGATTACATTTAAATATATAATTGTTGACGAATATCAGGATATTTCAAGGCAGAGATTTAATCTAGTTGAAGCATTACACACAAATTCGCAAGCAAAAATTATTGCAGTCGGGGATGACTGGCAATCTATTTATGCGTTCAGTGGTTCGGATATTACCTTGTTCACTAAGTTTTCTCAAATTATGGGGTATGCAGAGCTACTATCCATTACACAAACCTATCGAAATTCTCAAGAAATCATTGACATAGCGGGGAATTTTATCCAAAGAAACACCTTTCAAATTCGTAAGACATTAAAATCACCGAAAACCATTACAGATCCGGTTATCATTTATACGTATAATTCGAAACCGAAAGAACGCGGAGCTCTGGCTAGAAACGGAACTACGTATAATTTAGCAAAAGCCGTAGAAACGGCAATAGAACAGATCCTTGCATATGACAAACAATCCGGGAAGAAATCCTCTTCAATTTTATTACTTGGCCGATTTGGTTTCGATGGAAAAAATCTGGAGCGTTCCGGATTGTTTGAATACAAAGATTTTGGAAATAAAATTAAATGTATAAAACATCCAAAATTAAATATCACTTTTATGACAGCGCATGCTTCAAAAGGTCTTGGATATGATAATGTAATTGTCATAAACGGCAAAAATGAAACCTACGGATTCCCATCAAAGATAGAAACCGATCCTGTCCTTAATTATGTAATAAAACAGGACACTTCAATTGATGCAGCTGAAGAACGCCGACTTTTTTATGTTGCAATGACAAGAACGAAAGACAGAGTTTACTTTATTGCGCCGATAGAAAATCCTTCGGAATTTCTATTGGAAATAAAACACGATTATAAAAATGTAGTTCTTAAGGGTGAATGGAATGAAGCCGCCTCCAATCAAAACAAATTTAAAAAATCCTGTCCTATATGCGGTTACCCGCTTCAATATAAATATAAAACAGCCTACGGTTTACGCTTATGGATTTGTACGAATGAACCGGAAATCTGCGATTTTATGACAAATAAGTTGGATGCCGGGAAATTGGCCATCATGAAATGCCCTGATTGTGACGGTTATCTAATCGCAAAATCAGGCAAGTCAAATAATTATTTTTTGGCTTGTACAAATTATACGAGCGATAAAAAAGGATGCAATAAAAAAATCTGGAAAGAAGAGTATTATAAGATAATGGGATATAAAACAGAAAAACGATAAATATATATTCGACAATCGCATATTACGCAGAGCAATCCGTTATCTTAAAAACGGCGAACAGGCTGCAATCGTCTTGCCAAGGAGTTTCTTATTCACCTTGCGCTTTTTTATGATATCGTTATACTTACGTTATGACTATCCGTGAAGCGCGCCGTTCGGCAATCGGATTGCTCGAATCGAGCGCTCTTTCAAAACAGGTATCTCCGACGTCCGCTTTGGATGTCGACTGTCTTTTGTGCGCCGTTTTGCACACAAACCGCAGTGCTCTTTTGGCGCACGACGAACAAAGCCTTAGCCCCTCGCAGTATAAAGCGTTTTGTAAAGCCGTTGAAAAGCGGCAAACGGGACTTCCCGTCGCCTACATCGTCGGACACAAAGAATTTTTCGGTTTTGATTTTTGCGTATCGCCTGCGGTTTTGATTCCCAAAAGCGACACGGAATTGCTGGTAGAACTTGCCCTTGGCGAATTTGAAAAACGCGCAGTCGCATTAAAAGAAAGCGCGCACGGCGGTAAAGCGCAGCTTTATATTGCCGATGTGTGTACGGGCTCGGGCTGCGTTATTTTATCGACTCTCAAAACGCTTGAGCAAAAGCATTCGGAACTCTGTAAAAACATCCGGCTCGTTTGCCATGCATCGGACATTTCCGAAAAAGCGCTGAGGGTTGCGCGAAAAAACGCCGACCGTTTATTGAATTCTTCGGCAATCGAAAAACCGCGTTTTTTTTGTGCGGACTTACTCGGCTTCAGCCCTCCGGCAGGCAGTGTAAGCGAAAACCGCTATGATATAATTGTGAGCAACCCGCCCTATGTACCGTCAAAGACCGCCGCCGAACTTTTGGAGGACGGAAGAAGCGAACCGCTTTTAGCCTTGGACGGCGGCAAAGACGGCTTGGACATAATCCGTCGGCTTGTGCCGCAAGCGTTCACGGCTTTAAAAAAAGGCGGTGTCTTTTTAGTCGAAACGGGAGAATACAACGCGGGCGAAACGCGGAGCCTCATGACAAAGTCCGGCTTTATCGATATAGTAACGTATAACGATTTTGGAGGACTTCCCCGTGTAACGCGCGGAGTAAAGGCCAAATGAGCGACTTTCAGTTAAACAGAACAATAACCGATCCTCAGCTTCTTATGGAAACTTTTTTCCGCGAATATCCCGATTATGCCGGAAAAGACAAAGATTTTATACAATCCGGCTGGAAATTCCTGTGCGCTCAAGCGGGAGACAAACAGCGTCCCGGCGGCGAGCCGTACATTCTGCACCCTATGCGCGTCGCCTGTATTTTGGCGGAAAACAAGTTGGACGGCGAATGTATCGTTGCCGGCTTTTTGCACAATATTTTGAAATTTGAAGACGTCGATCCCGAAAAAATCGAACGGCAGTTCGGGCCGGCCGTCATAAATATTATCCGCTGTTCGCAGCGCATTACGGGCCTCAATATGAAAAGCAAAACGCTCGAACAGGCCGATTCCTTCCGCAAAATGCTGTTTGCGATGACCGACGACATCCGCGTTATTTTGGTAAAAATGGCCGACCGGCTCGACCGCATCCGCAGTATCTCATTTCTTGAAAGCGAAGAACAAAAAAGTCTTCCGTCCGAAATTATCGAAATTTGGGCGCCGCTTGCAAACCGCTTAGGTATGGCCGCGGTAAAAATCGAAATGGAAGATTTAAGCTTGAAATTTTCCAATCCCGACGTATTCGCACAGCTGAAAAAAATCGTTTCGCTGAAAAAAAGCGAGCGCACCGAATATATCGAAAAAGCGCAAAAAGAAATTTACAAAGCCGCGGTAAAAGCGGGTATTGAAGTTTCCGTGTACGGCAGGGCGAAACATTTTTATTCGATTTATCAAAAAATGCGCAAAAAGAACCGCACCGCCGAAGAACTTTTGGATTTGCTCGCCATACGAATTTTATGCAAAACGACCGCCGATTGTTACATCATGGTCGGGCTCGTGCATAACCTGTGGAAGCCGCTCGAAGGAAGATTTAAAGATTATATCGCGATGCCCAAGGCAAACGGGTACCGGAGCATACACACGACCGTTTTGTGCGGCACTCGTCCTTTGGAAATTCAAATACGGACGCACGAAATGCATGCGGTCGCCGAACACGGAGTCGCAAGCCACTGGCTGTACAAAAAAGGCATGAGCAAGGATTTGGTCGACATCGACAGTCTTGCGATTATCAATCAATTAAAAGAACTGCGAAAAGACCATTTGAATGACGGCGAATTTTTTAACGAAATCAAAAGCGAACTTTTGGGCGATTCGATTTTCGTGTTTACGCCCAAAGGCGAAGTAAAAAAATTACCGATAGGTTCCACCGCAATCGATTTTGCCTACGCGATCCACAGCCGCATCGGAGAAACCCTCGTCGGCGCAAAGGCGGACGGTCATATCATTCCGCTTTCAAAGCCTTTAAAGAATACGCAGATTATCGAAATTTTGACGAACCCGCAGGCGCACCCGACGGAAAATCAGCTGAGGATGGTAAAAACCGCTCGTGCGCGCTCCAAAATACGCGCATGGCTTGCCCAAAATAATGCACCCGATGCGTCCGTAAAAGAGGCGGTAAAGCCGTCCGCAAAGTCCGCAGCGAAACCGCTTGCAGAGCCGGAACCCAAACTTGAATCGGCTGCCGCTAAAAGCGGCACCGACCCCGCCGTAAAGATCGGTACAAAAAGCGGCGCTCCCGCCGCGGGAGAAGTTCCCCTGCAGGACACCGAAGGCGGCGTCCCCGTTAAAATCCGCATCGGGGATACGGCAAACTTTTTGGCGTCGACGGCAAAGTGCTGCCGGCCGAAATACGGCGACCCGATTGTCGGCTACGTATCGCGCGGACGCGGCATCATTGTCCACCGCGCCGACTGCAAAAACTTCAGTCGTATTGCGAACATAGCCGAACGCACCGTTCAGGTTATGTGGAAAGATATTCCCTTGCAAACTTCAAGTGTTGTAAAATCTCCCCAAAAGACCGTCCCCAAAAACGAGGAAAGATAAGGAACCCGATTGTTAACATACCGCACAACAAGTATAGTATTTTTTTGTGCGAGTCTCGTTGCCGGTTCGGCTTTTTTATCTGTCGGGTTCTTTTATTTTTTAATTATTTCCTGAATAAAAATCAAACCAAACAAAGATGCAATGAATAAAGCAAACAGTCTGACTGTATAATCCCATGTTTCCAGATTTCGTCTTACATATATTTTACGGGTGTGCGGTTCAATTCTTAAATCAATCGGATTCAACTTTGTATTGAACAAGACAAGCGTCATGTTTTGCAGCTTATCATCGATAACATATTTTATGTTATACACATATTTTATTTGAGTTGTATAACCTTGGTTTTTTGACGGGAAATGCTCGGTAAATATTTGTTCCCGTATGTCGACAATTTGTACGCTTTCCCACTTTATAGACAAATCGTTTTTGATATTTTTCATGATTGTTTTAAAACATAATAAAAGAACTACAGCAAAACAACAAAAAGCAAGTATACTATTAATTACAATTCCGTTCAGCATTTGTTTCTTCATTCTTCTTGTGTGTTTTCACCCGTATAATCCATCCGTGTTTTCGGAACTTCGTGCGCACTTTTGCCGCAGAATCCAATCGGTGGCGAGTGCGGCCGACGTGTATAAAAGGCAGCTTGTGTTGTGGCTCACGGAGCGCAAGCGTTTTCCCGTTTCGGGATCGACGAAACAATAGTCGGCCGGCGCGATATGCAGGTGCGCGCAGTCGGGAGAAACGGCTTCAAGTTCGGTTTGCGAATCGATTTGATTTAAGGGGCGGAACGCGTACAGTTTGCAGTGCGCGCGCTCAATCAAAACCTGCGGAACTTTTTCGGGGTGCAGCGCAAAATCATTTTGCCGTGCTTCGCGCGCTTTGGGGTGCAGGTTTTCGAGCGAGCGCTCAAAGGCCGCGCCCGTGTTTAATGCCGCGGTAAAGATACGTTCGGCTTGTTCGTCGGGAACAATGTCTTCGATTATACCTGCCATATCGTATTCGCCGGCGCTTTCGCCGCTTACGGTTTCGTTTGCATCGTCTTTTCCGTAAAAAAAGCCGGTACCGAACGCGCGGTGGCTGGTTTTGTATAGGTCGTCGATAAAGGGCTGCGCTTCTTCTCGGGTAATGCGCCCTTCGGCAAGATCTACGGCTTTTCGGTACGCGCGGGTTACGACGGCGGTATAGTACAAGCTTTTCATGCGTCCTTCAATCTTTAAGCTGTCGGCTCCCGCTTTTTTTAAATCGTCCAAGCGGTCGATCATGCATAAATCTTTTGACGAAAGAACGGCCGTAAAATCATCGCCTTCGAAAACCGGAAAATATTCGCCCGGCCGTTTTTTTTCTTCCAAAGCGAAAAGTCCGCTTTGTGCGGTTTCTTGTGCGCCGCCGGCTTGCAAAAGGCGGTATTCCCAGCGGCACGAGTGGGAACAAAAGCCCGCGTTCGCGCTCCGTCCGTTCATATAAGCGCTCATAAGGCAGCGTCCCGAATAGGCGATACACATGGCCCCGTGCACGAATACTTCCAGTTCCATATCGGGCACCGCGTCCTTTATTTCGGCAATTTCCGCTAAAGAAGCTTCCCGCCCGAGTACCACTCTGCGGAAACCCGAATCGCGGTACATTTTAACGGCTTCGCGGTTAATGCAGTTCGCCTGCGTACTTAAATGCAGGGCCGCGTTCGGAAAGTATTTT
Organism: Treponema maltophilum ATCC 51939; assembly: GCF_000413055.1. Lineage (NCBI taxonomy): Bacteria > Pseudomonadati > Spirochaetota > Spirochaetia > Treponematales > Treponemataceae > Treponema > Treponema maltophilum. Next base: position 117,574 of record NZ_KE332518.1, read on the forward strand.
TGAAGAATACGCACCATGCCCATATCCTGAATGATAAAGGCGTCGAAGGGATAGGCTTTAAAATAATCGATATCCTGCAAAAAGCGGTCAATGTCGTCGTTGTGAAAGCTGATGTTCAGCGCGCAAAAGAGCTTTTTATGCGGATAGCGCGCTTTGAGTGTGCGTACGGTTTCGTATTCGTTTTCGTAAAAATTATCGGCTTTTACGCGCAGCGAAAAACGCTTTAATCCGATGTATGCGGCATCGGCTCCGTACGCGTATGCGTAGCGCAGCTTTTCAAGATTGCCTGCCGGAGACACGAGTTCCACTATTGAGCCTGCCTGTCCCGTATGTGCCTGCCCGCTTTTTCGACCGCCAAATGCGCTTGCGGAAGGAATTCGTCCGCCATTTGAAAAAGGTGGATTTGTTCTTTCCATAAGTCGAGAACGCAGGGAACGTCGGCTTTGCGCAGTTTATCCTGAAAACACAAAACATCTTTATAAAGCAATTCGCCTTCGGCCATTTGAATGAACACGTCGGGCAGGCCCGCAAGCATTTCGGGACTTGCGAACATCGGAGACACAAGCGGATTTGTTCGGTTTGACGAATACGTGTACAATTCCGCCGCAGCGTGCAGCGCCGCCGGAGAAAGAATCTTATCGGTGTTGCGCTTACTCGGTGTTTTTATCGCTTCGGAGTCCGCCGATATGTCGAACCAGGGCGAAAACAACACAAGCTCGTCGATTTTTCCGCGGAATTTTTCTTTAATTGACAGCACCAGTGCGACCGCGATCGCCGCACCGGAACCGTCGCCTGCAACGATGATGTGATCGGTTTCGGCATACAGCTTTTTTATAACGGGTTTTAAGTCTTCCAAGGCGGCGGGAAACGGATATTGCGGCGCAAGGTGAATTTCGGGCAAAATGAGTTTTGTGCACGAGGTGTTCGCAAGCGAAGCGCAAAAACTTCCCCACGCGGCGCACGAACCGCCGACAAAGGAGCCGCCGTGCACGTACAGGATCGCGCGGTTTGCCGAATAAACTTCGGGCGTAAAAACGTCGCATTCCACGCCTTCGACAGTGCGCTTTTCCCGTTCAACGCGGTTCGGCAAAATCGGAACGGTAAATTCGGCGTTTAATCTTTGCCGGAATTTTTCCACGTCGTCGGAGGGCTGAAAAATCAGACACTGAATTTTTTTAACTGCTTTTTTGATATCCGCGCGCATCATAACAACAAAGCATAGCAAAAAATACGGAAATTTGCTATACTCCGACCCTATGCCGATTAAGATTCAGTCCGATTTACCGGCGCGGAGCGTGCTGGAAAAAGAAAACATCTTTGTGATGACCGAACAGCGCGCAAAGACGCAGGACATCCGTCCGCTCAAAATTGCGCTTGTAAATCTTATGCCTACGAAGATTGCAACCGAAACGCAGATACTGCGGCTTTTGGGAAACACGCCTTTGCAGGTGGAAATTTCCCTTGTGCATATGGAAAATCACAAAACGAAACATACGCGCGCCGATCATTTGGAACGCTTTTATATTACATCGCGGGAAGCGCTCAGCCGCAAATTCGACGGCATGATTATAACCGGTGCGCCGGTGGAGCAGCTACCGTTTGAACAGGTCGATTATTGGGCCGATTTAAAAAAGATTATGGATTATGCTGCGCAAAACGTTTTTTGTACTTTGTATATTTGCTGGGGCGCACAAGCCGGCTTGTATTATCATTACGGCATTCAAAAATACGATTTGGACAAAAAACTGTTCGGTGTATTTTACAACAAGCGGCTTACTGCGGGCGAACCCTTGCTGCGGGGCTTTGACGATGTGTTTCCCGCTCCGCAGTCGAGGCACACGGAAGTGCGTGCCGAGGATATCGCTTTGTGCAAAAAACTGACCGTTTTGGCCGCATCGGAGGAGGCGGGCGTTTTGCTCGTGAAATCGAAAAACAACCGCCAGATTTTTATGACCGGTCATTTGGAATACGACACGGACACTCTTGCCGCCGAATATCTGCGCGATAAAAACAAGGGCGAAAACATAGACCTTCCGGTTAATTATTTCCCCGGCGGCAAACCCGAAAATCCGCCGCTTTCGACATGGAGGAGCCACGCGCACCTCTTTTATTCGAACTGGCTGAATTATTACGTGTACCAGGAAACGCCCTACGAATTTGCGTAAAACTTAAAATAATTCGTCCGACACGCTGTGTGCGGTCAAGCTTAATGCGTCTACGGCGTTCGGCGCGCTTTTAAATAATTTGTTGCACAATAGTTCTATTAGAAACGATACCGGAATTTTACTTCCGATTTCCGCATCGAGAACTTGGGAACGCAGCTTCAGACAAAAAGTCAAATCGGCCGCCGCGCTCAACGGCGAGGGTTCGTAATTCGTAATCGCAATAACGGCAGCTTTAACTCTTTTTCCCTGCTTAACGGCATGTAAAATATTCTTTGTGCTTCCGGAAAAAGAAACCGCAATTAAAATGTCGCCGCTTCCGAGCGTCGCGGCGCGTATGGCTTGCATATGGGCGTCGGCTTCGGCTGCGGCGTCGAAACCGATGCGCGTCAGCCGGTAACACAAATCCCATGCTTGGGCATAGGACCCGCCGCTTCCGATGACAAGTATTTTTTTGGCAGGTACCAAAAGCTTTGCCGCTTTGTCGAATAAGGCCGGATCTATCGCCGCATTGACCGTCCGGATATCTTTGCAAACGGTTAAAAGGAACGTATCTTCGCCCCGCGGTATTTCCGGTTCTTTTTGCGATTGCTCAAGGGCAAGTTTTATTTTAAAGTCCTGAAACCCTTTACATTTAAGTTTTTGGCAAAAGCGGATAATCGTTCCGTATCCCACTTCGCTTTCTTCGGTTGCCATCGTTATTGACTTATAAATAAGATCTTTTTCCCGCAAAACGTATTCGGCAAATTTTCGTTCCGTTTCACTGAAGCCGGAAAGCATTGAGCGGATATCGTTCAAAATCGAAGGTTCTTTCATATTTGTTCCGATTTATTCCGTAACGGTGATTTTTCCGCCGTAATTGAAAATACCCGCTTCGAATCCGCGCTTGGCGGCCAAAAAGTGAATGATTCGGGGGTGAATGCCCGAAACGGCCAAGGGGAAAAAGGTTTCGTCTGCGGAAAGCGGAGACTTTACTTTCAACACGTGAACGGACTTATGCGCTGCAGGCGGCGTATCATCGGTTATAACCAAAACTTTTGCACCGTGAGATGCCGAATCGAAGGCAAGTTTCCATGAAAATTCGCTCGTTTTTCCTTTTGCGCAATAAATCACGACGGAAAACAGTTTTCCGACCGATTCGAACGGGCCGTGGCGGAAAGCGCCTCCCGTAAAGGGAGAACTTAAACAATGGGTTCCTTCCATAAAAGTCAGCGCGGACTGTCTTGCGCAAGTGTATGCCGGGCCGCGTCCCACAAAGGCGATCGCATCTCCCGGCAATAAATGGGTTACCGCTTTTTGAATTTCTTCGTCCGGAACCGAAAGCAGAGAATCGGCCGCTTTATCGAGCATGTCGAAAAAGCTTGCCGGCGGTACTTCTTTTTTTACGAGGGTTTCGCCCATAAGGTTTAATACGGCAAGCGTATTCGTATATGTTTTAGCCGAGATGCTCGCTTCTTCGCCGCCGAGCAGAGGAAACACGAGGCGGGCGCTTTTACCCAAAATGCTGCCGGCGTCGTTTGTGATTCCGACCATAGGCGATGCGATGCGCCCTGCTTCGAGCAATTTGCGTATTTCGACGCTTTCGCCCGACTGACTGGTTAAAATCGGTAACGTTTTTTCGTGCCGTTTTTCCGGGCCGTAATACAGGTATTCGCCGGCATCGCGGACGGAAACCGCGAACCCGCTTTGTTCGAATTTCGGCAGCGCACTGTAAATTGAAAATTCGGAAGTGCCCATTCCCAAAAAAGCCAGAACCGAATGTTCACGGGCAAGTTTTTGCCAATCTTTAAGCGTTTGGAGGCCTTCCGAGCGATAATAATCGACGGCGTGATGAAGCGCTTCCGGTATTTGTAAAATTTCCTCATAAAATTTGCTCATAAAATCTACCTCTATATAACTATTGCCGCAGAACGTGCCGTTTCGGCCGTCTGTTTAATTTTTTACCGACCATGCGGCTCCCAAAAGAGCGGACGTATCCGGTGCTTTCGTTTTATATATGTGAATTCCGCTTAAGACGGGGAACTTCGAAAACTCCGGCGCAAAAAAAGCGTAATCGGATGAAACCGAGCCGCCTAAAACAATTGCATGCGGATCGAGCATATTGACGCTTTGGCATAAAAGAGCTCCGAGCCTGCGCCCGTATTCGGTAAAACATTGAAGGGCGGCGGGATCGTTTTGTATCGCTTTTTCGTGCAGCTGTGCACCGGAAATCTCCCGGCCGGAAAATTTTTCATACAAGGTTCCCAAAAAACGGCCGGCAAGACAGGCATCGACGCTGCGGCCGTTTTGCGTAAAATCACCGTTTTCGCAGTCGACTATCGATACCGGTGAACGCCAAATTTCACCCGCTTGGCCTCGCGCGCCTTTGAAAAGTTTTCCGTTTATGATAATTCCCAGTCCGATGCTTGTTCCGAGCGTAAAGCCGAGCAGCGTACTTTGTGCCGAATCGTCCAGCAGTGCGTATTCTCCCAAGGCAAAGCAGGCCGCATCGTTTTCCAAAAAAACGGGTCTGTCCAAGCGCTGCGAAAGCTCTTTTGCCAACGGATAATTCGGCATCGTCGGCAAATTTTCGCACGGATCGAGGCAGCCGTCGGTAATCGATGTGGGGACGCCCACACCGATGGAAACTTTTTCTTGTCCCGTTTCTTTTTCCGCGGTCCGAATCAAAGATATCATGTCGCCGATTATATCCGCGGGAGGACGATCGCGCTGCGTGGAGCAACGGAAGATTCTGCTTTTAACGGCACATCCTTCAACGAGGGCGCAACGCATCTGCGTTCCGCCGAGGTCGAATCCGATGACGGCGCCGTTTTTCGTCTTCATCATAAAATGGATTATATATCCAAAAAAGTATTTTGTAAAGGATTATATATCCAAAATTTATAAAATATGGATATTTTATACTTGACAGCGCAAAAAAGACGGATATAATATCCTTGTAAGTATTTATCAAACGCAACAAAAGGATAGCATAATGAAGCTGGGACGTATAACTCTTAACGGAAATTATCTTGCGAAAAACGGAAAGCGGTTTATTCCTATAGGCGCGCACTGGGTTCCGGCAAAAGCGGCTTTGCAATGGACGAAGGATTGGGATCCGGAAGATATAAAAAAAGATTTTATAAAAATGAAGGATCTCGGTTTTAATGTCGTCCGCTTCGATCTTTTTTGGGCGTGGTTCGAACCACACCCGGGCTGTTATAATCCGCAAGCTTGCGCTCAGCTTGATTATTTAATAGAACTTGCTCACATGTACGAAATTTATCTTCATCCGACCTTTTTTATCGGCGGTGAAGTGGGGGAAGCTTTTTGGGATGTTCCGTGGCGACAAGGACGGCACCCGCACGAAGACCCAGAGATGCTGCGGCTCCAAACGAATCATGTTTCTTATTTTACAAAAAAATACCGCGGCGAAACGGCGATTTTGGCGTGGGATTTAACCGATGAACCTCCGTTTTGGATTGTGTGGGGAAAAACAACCGACGCTATGGCCGTAAATTGGACACGGCTTTTAAGCTGGGCGATTCGTCGTCAGGATCCGGACTCATTGCTGTGCGTGGGAACCAGTATGGAAGATTTGGATCACGGCCCCTTTCGCCCCGACACTGTTGCCGAAGAGGCGGACTTTTTGTCATCCCACCCGTATCCCATTTATACATTAGACAGATTTGCCGATCCGCTGCTGTCGGAACGGAGCAGCTATTGCGGCAGTTTTCAAGCCGCTCTTTCACGCGGTGCGGGGCGCCCGCTTATGATTCACGAGTACGGTGCATCTTCCGCCCAATATGATCCCGAACGAATCGGTTTGTACGACCGCGTTCTTATGTATTCAGGCTTGGCAAACGGCGTTATGGGTTTTATGCCGTGGTGTTTTACGGATGCGTCCCCCGAAACATGCAAAAGGCTCCCGTATTTGCGGGCGCCTCACGAAACGCAATTCGGTATTACCGCATGGGATCGTAAAGACCGCCCCGCCGGACGGGAGGTACGGAATTTTGCGAAAGTTCTTGCCGCTCTCGATTTGGAATCGGTCGAACCGAAAAAAGGCGATGCGGCGCTTATCGTTCCGTTCGAATGGGCAAAGGTTCACGGTGATTTGGGCGCCCTCGGATTAAATGAATCCAATTCGATACCGTATACTTCAGTGCAGGATGTTCACCGCACGCCTGAGAGCGACTACGAAGAAAACCTTTGGCTTACCGGTTCGCTGCTGTCGGCCTATATACTGGCAAAACGCGCAGGCATGCAAGTCGATATGCCCAGGGAGCAAAACGATTGGATGTCCTATCCTGTGGTTGTATTACCCTCGCCCTTAACGGCTACGGACAGAAATCTTACCCACCTTCATACGGATTTTTGGGAACGAGCCGAATCGTATGTAAAAAACGGCGGTGTTTTATACGCTTCGTTTTGTGCGGATGCGGCCATTCCCGAAATGGAAAAATTGTTCGGCGCGCGGCTTGCGGATCACGAGCCTGTTGAAAGCGTAAAAATTACGTTTTTACGCGACTTCGGCGGTTTGAAAAAAGGGCAAACGCTTGCGTATAAAATTGCGGAAAAACCGGAACATTGGCCGGTAACGGTTTGCCTTGAAGGCGGTACCGTTATTGCCGAAGACGAAAAAGGACGCCCCGCATTGATTTTAAACAGACTCGGCAAGGGAATGACGCTGATGTGTACATACCCGATTGAAAGCTATTTGGCACAAACGCCGGCTGCATTTGAAAATCCCGAAAATGTCGAAATTTCGCACCTTATTTATGAAGCGCTGGCAAAGGAAGCCGGCATAACCTTAAGCGCGCGTTCTTCATGTCCGTCTGTGGAAATCGGCGTTCTCGGAAGCGGAAAACGCGGATATCTCATCGCCGTGAACAGATCTTTTAATGAAAAAAACGCAACGCTTGATATCGGATTCGGAATAAAAAACCTGTCGGTTGTCGGATCCGCTTCGGAACAAGGCACGTTGACGCATAAAGACGGCAAATGGTCTTTATCGATAAAAGGGTGGGACGGGATTGTTCTTGAATGGAATACCTGATTGGTTAAAAGGAGGTCGTAGTATGAAAAAGTTTTTTGCAGCGGCACTGACGGTATCGCTGTTGCTGTGTGTTGCCGGCTGTTCGGGAGGAAACAAAAAAGCGGACGGCAAAAAGACACTAACCGTTTGGGATTATTACGGTAAAGAAGTATCCCCCTTGGCGGTTCTTGTTGAAGAGTTCGAAAAAGAGAATCCCGATATTAAAGTTATGCGGCAGGACCTTGATTGGGATACCATGAATACAAAGCTGAATGTTATTTTATCGAGCAGCAATGTTCCCGACGTGGTTACCGCCGATTTAACATGGATGCCTGTTTACGGCTCTCTCAATGTTTTTGCCGATCTCAGGCAAATTTCCGGTAATTCGGTTAACGGCGAAACCTTTGAGAATACGTGGGCGCCTTCGAATTTGGATGCTCTAACATACGGCGGTAAACTGATCGGCGCGCTGTATGATTTTGATGCGTATTGTCTTTACTACCGGAAAGATTTGCTTGATGCAAAAGGTCTTAAAGCGCCGAAAACATGGGATGATTTGGTTGCGGTCGGAAAAGCTATTGTACAAGGAGATAAATATAAATATGCCGCGCAATCGAATGCCTACCATATTGCACAGCTTATCTATGAAAACGACGGGCAAATCCTTAATAAAGATAATACGGCAGCGGCTTTTACCGCACCGGAAGCGAAAGAAGCTTTTCAATTTTACAGCGATCTTGTAAACAAAGAAAAGGTAGCAATGCACTGGACTGACGGGCACGGTGATCTTTTGCAGGGACTTAAAGATGAGCGGATCGCCATGTTTGCCGACGGGCCGTACAGAATGGCACAAATGAAGGAAATCGCACCGGAACAGTCCGGTAAGTGGGCTGTTGCGCCGCACCCGATTTCGAAAAAAGCAGGCTCATATTTGGGCGGGACAGCTCTTGTGATTCCGGAAGGTTCAAAAAATAAAGAAGCCGCATGGAAATTTATTGAATTTCTTTTGAAACCGAAAAACGCGGCTTTGGTATACAAGCAAGCAAGTGCGGGGCCGGCCGTATTGTCGAGTTTGGATGATCCCGATTTTTTAGTTCCGGATCCGTACTTCAGCAACGAAGCGCCTTTGCCGCTTTTTAAAGATGCGCTCATACATGCGATTCCTTTCCCGCGAATTCGGGATTGGGATTCCGTGGATTTTGAAATCTCGGATGCGACGCTGCAAATACTCGGCGGTTACAAGACGGTCGACGAAGCCTTAAATACCGCTGCGGAAAAAGTGAACGCTATTTTACAAAAAGAATAAAAAGAAAAACGGGAGCGGCAGCGATGCGATTGGCATTATTAAAACACACAAAATACAGAATGTATATATTGGGCTATATTTTTATCGCACCGCTGCTTTTGTCCAGCATTATCTTTTTATTTGTTCCCATGATTATTTCTCTTTATTGGAGTTTTACCGATTTTAACGGAGTTTCAAAGCCTGCATTCGTCGGCTTAAAAAATTATGTGGCCTTGTTTTCGGACACAGCGTTTTTGTGGGCGCTCCGGAATACAACGGTTTACGTTTTTTTCGGAATGCTTATCGGGCCGCTGTGCGGGCTTATTACGGCTTTATTTTTGAATACAAAGATACGCGGGCAAACGCTGTTCCGTACGGCTTATTTTTTGCCTGTTATGACATCGACAATCGTTGTCGCAATGATTTGGCGACTTTTGTACAATGAAAACGGTGTCTTCAATTTTATTATTACCTGCTTGGACGGTCAACCCGTCGGCTGGCTTTCGAATCCTAAAATCGTTCTTTATTCGATAACATCTGCCAGTATTTGGCAAGGATTCGGTTTTGAAACCGTCGTTTTTTTAGCCGCGCTGCAAAATATTCCCCGCGAACATTATGAAGCCGCTACTATTGACGGAGCATCCGCTTTTACCCAATTCCGCGTAATCACGTTTCCGGCATTGCATCCCGTTTTTTTCTTCGTCTATTGCGTAGGACTTATCGGCAGCTTTCAGGTTTTCGATCTTCCGTATGCGCTTATGCAGTCGACTCCGAACCCGGGCTTGTCTTATATAACACTGGTGTACATGTTGTTTTCAAAGTTCAGACGGCTGGAACTCGGGTACGCGTCCGCGATCGCTTACGTGCTTTTTTGCATTCTTGTTTTAATATCATTTATCCAGTGGTATGTTGAACAAAGGGGAGAAAAAAAATGACTAATAGAAATTCCTCTCGAGCCGCCTTTATTTTTCTTGTAACAACTTCCGTTCTTATGGTTTTTCCGTTCTATTGGACGATTTCTTCTTCGTTAAAGCTCGAAAGCGGCATACTCGCTTCTCCTCCCCAGTGGTGGCCGAACCCGATTACATTTGCAAATTACACCAAATTATTTTTGCACATACCGAATTTCGCTTTGTATTTTCTTAACAGCATCATCGTAACTTTGACGATTACTTTGAGCCAGGTTTTTTTATCGACTTTAGCCGGGTATGCTTTTGCAAAACTGAAGTTCCCGGGGCGAGACGTTATTTTCTTTATCATGTTGCTCGGAATGATGATTCCCCTTCAGGTGAACCTTATTCCGCTGTATAAAATTATGGACTTTTTCCATTGGCTCGATACCTATTGGGCGCTGATTGTTCCCAATGCGGTATCCATTTTTAACGTTTTTTTGATGCGTCAGTATATGCTGTCTTTACCGAACGATTTATTCGAGGCGGCAAGAATAGACGGCTGTCCCGAATTTTTTATTTTTTTTAAGATCGCGTTGCCTTTGTCACTGGCGGGGACAACAACGCTTATTATTTTTTCCGTTATGAATTCATGGAACAGTTTTTTATGGCCTCGGATTGTAACGAATACCGAAGCGCTGTTTGTACTTCCCGTCGGACTTTCGCAAATACAGATGAAATCGACAATCAATCACGGAGAAATCTTGGCCGGCACGACGCTTACCGCATTACCGCTCATTATTTTGTTCATGTTTATGCAAAAATATTTTATAGAAGGGATGACAGCCGGCGCTATTAAAGAATAAAAAGCGGCACCGAACTGTCATACGAACTATCATAAGATCTTGATTTACCGTAAAAATATCGGTAGTATTTCCTTTTATGAACGCGATACCCACAGCTTATTCCGGATACAATTTTTCTTTTGACGCGGCCGTGGTCGGAGCGGGGCATGCGGGACTTGAAGCGGCGCTCGCCTTGGCGCGCCGCGGTTTTCAAACGCTCGTCATAACCCAATCGATCGACGCGATTTGCCGTCTTTCGTGCAACCCGTCAATCGGCGGCATTTCCAAAGGCAATATCGTCCGCGAAATAGACGCGCTCGGCGGCGAAATGGCACGCTTGGCCGACCGAACCATGATTCAGTTCCGTCTGCTCAACCGCAGTAAGGGACCGGCGGTTCAAGCGCCCCGCACGCAGGCGGACAAACAGCTGTATTCCTCCCTCGCGCGCCGCGTGTTGGAGCGCGAGCCGAACCTGTATTTATTGCAGGATACCGTTGTAAAACTGGAAACGGTTGAAACGCCGCACAAACGCCGAAAGCTGCGCGCCCTTGTTACGCAACGCGGAAGGCGCATTCCCGTGCGTACCGCCGTCCTTACGACGGGTACCTTTTTGGGCGGAAAAATCTTTATCGGCGATTACGACGAACCCTGCGGCCGCTTGGGCGAAACGGGCGCCTTCGGTTTAACCGATTCGCTTAAAAGTTCGGGCTTTAGCGTCGGCCGCTTAAAAACCGGAACGCCGCCGCGCCTTTTGCGTTCTTCCATCGATTTTTCGCGCTTGGAAATTCAATACGGCGACGATGAAGTTCTACCCTTTTCGTTCGATACGGAAAAAATAGAGCGTCCCATGGTGCCCTGTTATCTTGCCTACACGAATGCCGAAACGCACCGCATTATCCGCGAAAACATCGGGCTTTCGCCGCTGTACAGCGGAAAAATCAACGGGATCGGGCCGCGCTATTGCCCGTCCATAGAAGATAAGGTAATGCGGTTTGCCGACCGTGAGCGCCACCAGCTTTTTGTCGAGCCGGAAGGCTTGGAAACGGACGAAATGTATTTGAACGGACTTTCGTCTTCGCTTCCCGAATCGGTGCAGGACACCTATTTGCGCACGATAGACGGCTTTGCCCATGCGGTAATGACGCGCCCCGGCTATGCGGTCGAATACGACTTTATCGATCCGACGCAGTTGACCGCCGCACTCGAAACAAAACTCGTTGCCGGCCTTTTTACCGCAGGCCAAATAAACGGAACGTCCGGCTATGAAGAAGCGGCGGGGCAGGGACTCGTCGCCGGAATCAATGCGGGAAACTATGCGGCTTCTCACAAAAAAGTGTGCGGCGAAAGCGTCGAGGGACATCCCGATCGCATCGGCGATATTCCGCCCTACGAAAGCCTTGTGCTCCGCCGCGACGAAGCGTATATCGGCGTTTTAATCGACGATTTGGTAACTTTAGGAACAAAAGAGCCCTACCGCATGTTTACCGCGCGTGCCGAATACCGCTTAAAACTGCGCCATGATACGGCCGACGAGCGTTTGACCGAAAAGGGTTTTAAAGCCGGCCTTAAAACCGATGCGCAAATGGAAAAAGTAAACGAAAAAATACGCATGCGCAACGAGATTCTTGCGTATTTGGAAAAACATCCCTCGTCGGCGGCACTTCCGCTTGCCGAAAACGGTTTTGAACAAAGCGCGTGGCAAAACGCATGCATCGATTACAAGTACAAGTACTATATAGAAAAACAGGATAGGCGCGTCGAAAAAATGCACCGCATGGAAGGCGCGCTCATTCCGGACGATTTCGATTACGCTTCGATTCCCGCCCTGTCGGCGGAAACGCGCCAAAAGCTTGAAAAAGTACGCCCGCGCACGCTGGGGCAAGCCGCCCGCATTTCCGGCATCCGCAATTCCGACCTTATGCTTTTGATGGTGTATTTGCGCTGACTTTTTGCTTCGCTTAACGCGCCCGCGTTATTTCAACAGTTTTTTCAGCAAGCCGAGCTTTTCGCCGTAGGGCGGGTAGCGCACGCTCACATCCGGCCGGATACCGCGCGTCAGTACGGACTTTAAGTGACTGAAGGTGTCGAAGCTGTATTTGCCGTGGTAGCGCCCCATGCCGCTGTTGCCGACGCCGCCGAAGGGCATTTTCGAAGTCGCCAAGTGAATAATCGTGTCGTTTATGCAGCCGCCGCCGTAAGAAATGCGCTTGACGATAAAGTCGATATTCTTTTTTGACGACGAGAAAAAATAGAGCGCAAGCGGACGCGGCCTTTCGATGACAAAGTCGCGCGCTTTTCCCAAATCGGTAAATTCAAGCACGGGCATAATCGGGCCGAAAATCTCTTCGCTCATAACGGGAGAATCGGCTTGCGGAGAATCCAAAATGACCGGCGCTATTTTACACAAACGCGCGTCCCGTTCCTTGCCGCACACAAGCGTTCCGTTTGCGGGATTTTTCCCGTCCGACAGCGCGTTCAAACGCTCGTAGTGGCGTTCGGTGATGATTTTCGCATAATCGGGACTGGCGAGCGGATTTTCGCCGTAGTGGCGGGTAATCCAGTATTGCATGCGCTCGATGAGTTTTTGCTTTATATTTTTGTGCGCGAGGACGTAATCGGGACATACGCAGGTTTGCCCCGCGTTCAAGTATTTTCCCCATACGATGCGGCGTGCCGCAAAATCGATATCGGCACTTTCGTCGACAATGCAGGGACTTTTGCCGCCCAGTTCAAGGCTTACCGGCGTTAAATGCTTTGCCGCGCTTTCCATGACGAGCCGGCCGACCGTCGTTCCGCCGGTGAAAAAGATATAATCGAAACGTTTTTCGAGCAAGTCGGCGTTGGCATCGCGCCCGCCTTCAATAACCGCAACATATTTTTCCGGATATATCGAACGGATGATTTTTCGTATGACTTTGGACGTTTCGGGAGAATAGTTTGAAGGCTTTAAAACAACGCAGTTTCCGGCTGCAAGGGCGCCCGCAAGCGGATCGAGGGCAAGCTGGAAGGGGTAATTCCACGGCGACATGATAAGCACACAGCCGTACGGTTCGGCATGTACGGTTCCCCTTGCGGGAAAAAGCGTAAGAGGCATCGACATGCGCTTGGGCTTTGCCCACTTTGAAAGGTGTGCAATCAAGTAGCGTATTTCTTCAAGCACAATACCGATTTCCGTTTCGTAGGTTTCGAACGGTGATTTATTCAAGTCCGCGTGCAGGGCATCGAAAATCGCCTGCTGATTGTCGGTTACGGCTTGGTACAGCTTTTTTAATTGGGCTTTGCGAAACGCAATGCCGAGCGTTTCTCCGCCGTTAAAGTACGCTTTTTGCGCGTTGAGGAGTTCCGAAGTATTATTCATGCAAAGAGCATACCCCCGCACTCAAACAAAGTCAAGAGCAATCGAATATCGGACTTTTGCGGGATCTTACTCCGCGTGCAGTTTGAAAATCACCTTTTTTACTTTTTCGGGGCGCGAGAACGGCAAGCCCGGCCGGTGCGCTTCTCCGGCAAAAAATACGACAAAAAACGTTTCCGATGCGGTTAAGGTTACGAGGTCTTTTCCGGCGGAAAAAGAAATATCTTTTTGGGCGTCGTATTCGCCGAAGGGGTCGCATTCGGCGTCGGTCGAAAAGCCCATTTTTTCGCTTCCTTTAAGCATAACCTGCACGTCCGTGGCGAAACGGTGTTTTTCGTAGGGTTGACTTTCCTTCGTTTCGTATTCGGTAATATTGTAGCGGCAGCGCGCGTCGTTTGTTGCATATGAACCGACGGGCTTCGACGCAAGATTCTCCTCTTTTAAGCAGCGTATAACTTCTTCAAGTCCGGGAATCGAATCAACATATTTCGGAAGATTTTCCAGCGTATCAAAAATCATAGTTCCTCCTATTTAAAAACTTTTGAGGTTTTATTTTTTTAACAATGCCGCAAAGGGACTGTAGGTCATGCCGTCGTCATTGCCGCGTCCCGAATACGAGTTTTCGCGGCGTGAAGGCTCGCGCGGTGCCGTATGTCCGTTTGCGTTCCGCACAACTCTGACGGCCGCCCGTTTTGTACCGGAAGAAAAAGACGAGCCGGAAGAGCTCGCGCCTGCGGCGGCATTTTCGCCGGCAGGGGAACCTTTGGCATTTTGCGCCGCCGAATGCAGCACGGGCGAGCTTTTTAAAGACAGGCTGATGCGGCGCCGGTCCGTGTCGAGGCCGATAATCGTGCATTCTTTTATGTCGCCGACACGCACAACTTCCATCGGGTCGGATACATACGAATCGCTTAATTCGGAAATATGCAAAAGCGCCGTTTCTTTAATGCCGAGGTCTACAAAGGCGCCGAAGTCTACGACGTTTTTTATCTTGCCCGTAACCTTCATGCCTTCTTTTAAATCTTCAAAGCAGACGACGCCCTTTTGCATAATGGGTTTCGGGTATCCGTCGCGCGGATCGCGGTTCGGCTTTTTCAATTCATCAACAATATCCTGCACCGTTTGCTCGCCCAATCCGTAGGTATCCTGTAAATTCTTTTTTACGTCGGCAGTTACGTTTTCGTTTCGCCGGATTAAATCGAAGATAACGCGGGCACCTTCGTAGTTTTCCGGATGCACCCACGTGTTGTCCAAGGGTTCCGCGCTTTCGGGGATTTTCAAAAAGCCCGCGCACTGCTCGTAGGCTTTCGGTCCCAAGCCCGATACGTTTTGCAGTTCGCTTCGGCTGGTGATTTTTCCCTTTTCGTCGCGGTAGGCGACAATGCGCTTTGCAACCGATGCGCTTATGCCCGACACGTATTTTAAAAGAGAAGCCGACGCCGTATTCAAATTGACGCCGACGTTGTTTACGACCGAACCGACGACCTCATCGAGCATGTCCGATAATTTCTTTTGATTTAAATCGTGCTGGTACAAGCCGACGCCGATCGATTTCGGGTCGATTTTTACGAGTTCCGCAAGCGGATCCTGCAGCCGCCGCCCGATCGAAATGGCGCCGCGGATCGTTAAATCCAAGTCGGGGAACTCTTCTCGGGCGGTATCGCTTGCCGAATATACCGAAGCGCCGTCTTCGTCAACGACCGTGTATAAAACGTCGGGAAAATTTTCCGTGAGAACCTTTGAAACGATTTCCTGCACTTCTTTTGTGCCCGTTCCGTTCCCGACGGCGACAAGCTGAACGCCGTAATCTTTAACGGCTTTGCGCAAGGCCGCATAGGCTTCATCGGCCTTGTGCTGATAAATGACAAAGTTGCCCAAGTATTTGCCCGTTTCGTCGAGGGCGGCGCACTTGGTTCCCGTGCGTATGCCCGGATCGACGCCCAAAACGCGCGTACCCTTTATGGGCTGAGTCATTAAAAGGTTTTTTAAGTTTTCGCTGAATATGCCTATGCCGTGATCGTCCGCTTCGTCGCTTTGGTTGCCGCGTATTTCGCGCACGACGGCGGGCGATAAGAGGCGGGCAAGGCCGTCTTCAATCGCCTGGGCGTGATAGGTGTTATGGATCGTTGTACGCCTTTTTAAGAGGTCGGAAGCCCCGTCGATATCCACATCGACCGTTACTTCGAGCACGCCTTCCCGCTCGCCGCGGTTTACCGCCAAAATGCGGTGCGGCTTTATTTGGTTGAGCGGCTCGGAATAATCCCAATACATTTGATACACCGACGTTTTTTTCGCTTCGTCGTCGCCGATTCCTTTTACGCGTATTGTGCCGCTTTTTACGTAAAAGTCGAGCACGGCCGCACGGTTGCTTCCGTCCTGCGCCGTACGCTCCGCAATAATGTCCTGCGCTCCCGCAAGGGCGGCTTGAACGTCAGGCACGCGAAGCTCTTCGTTTTCCGCATCGGTGTTTACGAATTCTTCGGCTTTTTTTTCTATTGCCGCTTCGTCGAGTTGCGTCATCGCTTCGGCCAAGGGTTCAAGCCCGCGTTCGGCGGCGAGCATGCCGCGCGTTTTCTTTTTCTTTTTGAAGGGCGCCCATAAATCTTCAAGTTCGGTGAGCGTTTTTGCCGCCGTTACCGCTTCGTATAAAAAGTCGGTCAGTTTTCCCTGGGCAAAAATGCCGCGGATAATTTCGATGCGGCGGTTTTCCAAATTCATGCGGCTTTTAAAAAGATGGTCGCAGTCGCGCACTTGCACTTCGTCCAAAGAGCCGTGTTTTTCTTTACGGTAGCGCGAAATAAAAGGCACGGTACAGCCTTCGTTTATAAGCGAAACGACCGCCTGCACTTGCTGCGGTCGTATGTTCAATTCGTCGGCGACGTGTTTTGTAACGGCGTCTTCGTTTGCCGAAAGAGAGTCGATAAATTCCTGCGTAAATTCCATAGAGCGCTATTTTACGGCAAACGCCTGAAAATGTAAATGCCGCGAGGCTTTCTCCCGCAACTGTTTTTTTACACTTTTTTTATTCTCTGCGCCTATAATAAAGAGTGGAGGTGCATTATGGCAAAACATAACCGCCGCTATAAGGATTCCGTGTTCGTCGATATATTCGGCGAGGACAAAGACGCAAAAGAAAATTTTTTGTCCCTGTACAACGCTCTGCACGGTACACATTTAGACAGCTCGACCGAACTCAAACCGCTGCGACTTGAGCACGTCATGTACATGAGTTTTTGTAACGATGTGTCCTGTCTTATCGACAACAAAATCATCGTGCTGGCCGAACACCAGTCAACCATCAACGATAACATGCCGGTACGGTTTTTGGAATATAGCGCCCGTCTGTATGAGCAAATCCAAAATCCGCGCGACCGCTATTTGCGTAAACTCAAACAGATTCCGACACCTGAGTTCTATGTCTTTTACAACGGTGAAGAAAAATACCCGGTACAGGCGGAACTCAAGCTCTCTGATGCGTTCGCGGTAAAATCCGCAAAACCGTGCTTGGAATTGCTTGTAAAAGTGCTGAACATCAATTACAATAAAGATAGTAAACTGTTGGCAGCTTGTAAACCGCTTCAGGAATACACGCTGTTTGTTGAAGCGGTGCGCCGGCATACCAAGCTCGACAGAGAAAACGGCTTTAAGAATGCGATTAAAGAGTGTATACAAAACGATATTTTACGGAATTATTTGGAGCGAAAGTCACGGGAGGTTATGAACATGTTGATAGCCGAATATGATTACGATACCGATATTGCAGTTCAACGGGAAGAAGAACGTGAAACGGCGTTCGCCGACGGTTCGCGCCATGCAAAGCTCGAAACGGCCAAGAATTTACGCGGTTTAGGGTTGTCGATTGAAAACATTGCACAGGCAACGGGTCTTTCAAAAGAAGAAGTGAAAAATATTTAAGATTTGTGTGTGCATAAATGCCCATGGGGACGCGCGGGTGGGCTCGCAATCGAACTCGGTTGCGAGCCCACCCGGTGTCGACCGGCCGCGCCTACGGGAGTTTTATTTGTATTTGTAAAAACCTTCGCCCGCGTTTATGCCCGTTTTGCCTTGGTCGATGTAACCCTTGAGAATTTTCGCGATGCGGCCGTGGAGCGACGCAGGATCGGATGCGTCGGGGCGGTTCATCGTAATGTTGTATGCCGTTTCCAAACCGACGATGTCGAGGATTTGGAAGGGACCGAGCGGGCTTCCCGTGCCGAGCCTCCATGCCAAGTCGATGGTTTTTGCGTCTCCGACTTCGTTTGCAAGCAGTGCTTCGCCGGCCGTTAAAAACGGTATGAGCATGGAATTGAGAAGATAGCCGGGCTGTTCTTTTAAAACTTTGAGCGGTATCATGCCGATGTCTTTGGCAAAAGCGACGACCGCGTCGAATGCGGCAGGATCGGTTCCGTCGTGTCCCATAATTTCGGTCATGTTGTTGCGCCAGATGTTGTTTGCAAAGTGGATGGCCAAATAGCGTTTCGGATTTTTGACGTGATCGCGGAACATACTCGGTACCATCGAAGACGAGTTTGTCGCGACGATGGTTTTGTCTTCAAGGACGGCCGAAAGCGCGTCGTAAAATTCTTTTTTCGCTTGAGGATTTTCGGCCATGCTTTCGATGACGATGTCGGCATCCTTGGCCGCGGCGACAAGGTCGGTTGTGAGTTTGAGGTTTTTATACGCCGCTTCGGTTTTTGCTTCGAGTTCGGCGATTTTTTCGGCGCTTATGTGTTCGGGATCATCGATAAGGCCGCGGGGGAAGGCTGCGCCCTTTGTGCCGAGTTTTGTTTTTATGTCTTTAAATTCCGCAAGATAGATATTGTGCAGCCGATCGATTTTCGGCTGAGAACGGCCGATAGATGCGTCGGAACGCAGCCATATCGTAACGTCGAATCCTTTGAATGCCGCTTGAAATGCGATTTGGCTTCCCAAAACGCCGCCGCCCGCTACAACAACCTTTTTAATGCTCATGTTTTTCTCCTTGCAATAGGTTTTACATTTTCCGGCATGTGTCGGTTTTAACGGATTCAGCATAGCACTCGCAGTTATTCGTGTCAATCATTTTTTATACATAAAATTTTATATTTTGTGATTTTCTTTTGAAGTTCCGGCCCGGATTGGAGCGGGGCGAATGCCGTCGGCGCGGGAAGGCTTGATTGCGAATCCCGCGTGTGCGGCTCCGGCTACCCCGCGCCGACCGGCCGTGAGGGCAAGCCGCGGAAAGCCGGTCGGGGCAAGGTTTTGCCGCCGAATTCCCTGCATTTTCGTTGCTCTGAGGGCATGCTCTGCGTGCGCCTTGTGCAAACGAAGCGTTGTTGCTAATATGGGGCCATGGGTATTTCGCTGTATTCGCTGGGAGCCGCGCAAGAGGTTACCGGTTCGAAGCATATTTTTGAAATCGACGGGCGCGCGTTTATGGTCGATTGCGGGGCTTTTCAGGGCAAACGAAAAGAGGCGGACGCGAAAAACCGCGACTTTCAGGTTCCGGCGGACAGGATCGAAGCCGTTATTTTGACTCACGCGCATCTCGATCATTGCGGGCTTTTGCCGCTGTTGGTAAAAAAAGGTTTTACCGGAAACATTTATTCGACGCCGGCTACGCGCGATTTGGCAAGCCTTATTATGATGGACAGTGCGCGCATTCAGGCGCGGGATGCCGACTATTTGCGCAAGCAGGCGCAAAAGAAAAAAGAGCGCTTTACGTGGCAGCCCTTGTTCGGCGAAAAGGATGTAGTGCGCGCGGCGGATCAGTTTGTCGCGCTTTCGTACCGGCGCAAAATGCATATTGCAAGCGACGTTCGACTTGAGTTTTTTGACGCGGGGCATATTTTGGGCTCGGCGATGGCGGTCGTTACGATTGCGCGCAAAAGCGGAGGCGCGCTTTACAAAGGCGGGGCGGAAGACGGGGAAATCCGCATTGCGTACACGGGAGACTTGGGGCGCAAAAACAAGGCGATTATACGCGATCCGGACACGGACATTCCCGCAGTCGATTATCTTTTTTTGGAAAGCACCTACGGTAACCGCCGGCACGAGGATTCTGATACGGCGATGGATGAATTGGAGCAGGTTGTGCGCAGGGCGGTCGCCTTGAAGGGCAAGGTGATTATTCCAGCCTTTGCGATAGAGCGCACGCAGGAGCTGGTCTATTATCTTCATTTGCTTGTCGACAAAAAGCGCATTCCCGAAGTGCCGATTTACGTCGATTCTCCGATGGCGACGAGTGCGACCGGAATTTTTCAAGTTCATCCGGAATGTTACGATTTGCAAACCTTTGAAGCGTTTTTAACGCACCACAAAAATCCGTTCGGCTTTAACGCGTTGTCGTTTATTGCAAGCGTGGAAGAATCGAAGGCGCTGAATAAAAAAAAGGGGCCGATGATTATTATCAGCGCCGACGGAATGTGCGAATCGGGGAGGATTGTACACCATGTGGCGAACAATATTTCGCAGTCGGAAAACACGATTTTGATTGTCGGCTACATGGCCGAAAATACGCTGGGCAGGCGCATTGCCGACGGTCAAAAAGAGGTGCGGATTATGGGTGATTTTTATAAAGTGAATGCCGAGGTGCGTCGCATAAACGCGTTCAGCGCCCACGCCGATTACGCCGAATGCGCCCAATGGCTGGACAGTATCGATACGTCGCGCCTTAAAAAGATTTTTTTGGTGCACGGCGAAAAGGGCGTTCAGGAATCGTTTGCATCTTATTTGAACGGGAAGGGCTACAAAGACACGGAAATAGTCAAATACGGAAAAACGTACAGTATTTAGCGTATTCGCGTTCTTCAATTGACAAAAGGCGTGGCAAAGCATATGCTGGCCGTATAAAGCAAAAGGTTTTTTATGGAGGAACCTATGAGTGAAAACAATTCCGAAGGTAAATTCAGCTTAAAGGGCGGTTTTGCCGCGGCATCAAAGGAAGCGACCGCTTTTAAAAAATTCATTTCGCGCGGCAATGTCGTCGATATGGCGGTCGGTGTTATAATCGGCGGTGCGTTCGGCAAAATCATTTCGAGCCTTGTCAACGACGTTATTATGCCGGCAATCGGGTTATTGATCGGCGGTATCGACTTTACGAATTTAAGCGTAACGATCGGCGAAGCGGTTATCGCGTACGGCAAGTTTATTCAAACCATCGTCGATTTTTTAATCGTCGCGATTTGTATTTTTATCGTTGTCAGAATCTTCGAGCGCTTTAAGAAAAAAGAAGAAAAGACGGAAGCGCCGCCTGCAAAGAGCGCCGACGTGGTTCTTTTGGAAGAAATCCGCGATATTTTAAAAAATAAAAACTGAACCGGACTGCGGCCGCGCATTCCGCCGCCTGTAGCGGGCGGCGGAACAGACTACACAATCGTTTTAATCTTTTCACATAAAACGCGCGCGAAGCGTTCCTGACTTTGCTCGTCGAAGTGCATAAAATCGACCGTGTTTACCGAAGCGGATTCGTTTGCGTCTATATGGTGCAGGTTAAGTTCGGCGGCGAGTCTTTTATAATAATCGTTCAGCAGCATCGATTTTTCGCTGCATTCTTTTCCCATCACGTGCCCTTCTTCCGTTCCGTATATTCGCGGGTCGATGTTTATGGGTGTAATGATAAGAATCTTTTTGACATCTAAAAAACGCGCCTGCAGTACAAGGCGACGCAAGCCTTCCATAATATTTCGTGCCGTTGCACCGAAATATCCTTTGCAGTCGTTTGTACCGAGCATGACGACCAAAAGGTCCAGCGGGCTATGGCTTTTTATAATCGGTTCGAGCGTACTTAACCCGTTCAAACCGTATGTCAGCGGGTCGTCGAACGATGTCGTTCTGCCGCATAAGCCTTCGTCGATAATTCTGTAATCTTTTCCTAAAAATTCGGCTACACGGGTTGTCCAGCGAATCTCGTAGGCAAAGCGGCCTCCCGAAACGGCATTATAGCCCCATGTATTTGAATCGCCGTAACAAAGAATTGTTTTCATATGTTTGAGTATAAGAATTTGTAAGCTTATTGTCTATTCTATTTTATTGCCGGTGTTTTTGTGGTATAATAACGGCATGAAAAAGTCGAAAAATGCTGCGGTTACGGTAATCGTGATCGCAGTCCTCGCCGCTTTAAGCGCGCTCTATGCGCACTTCAGTTTAAAGACGAACACGGTTCGGGTCGCGTTTTACGATTTGAACAAAACCGAGGTCGCCGCGATTTGTTCGTGGCTGGACAAAAAAGGCATCGGCTATAAAGCAGCCGTTTTCGATGCTTCTAAACCGCTGAGCGCTTTGATTTCCGGCTCATCGCAGTACGATATGCTTTTTATCTGCGACGGGGCGAATATGGATTCGATGCAGCCGATTGTGCGCAATGCCGAAACGGCGGCCTTGCAGATTCTTCCGCTTCCCGTCCGCATTGCCGTGCAAACCGACAGACGCTTAATCGGTACGCCCGTTTTACTCGATCCGTTCGCGCTTTTGTGCCGTAAAGATTCTTTTGCCCGCCTGAATATGTCGGAGCCGCTGTCGTTCGAGCAGCTTGAAAACGCGGCTGAGCGCCGCCTTTCGCTTTCCGAAAGGGGAAGGGGAACTTCGCCCGCTCCTTTTATGTGTGCGGGCGCCGACGACAACCATCTGATAGCATTTTTTTCGTCCGTACTTGAAGCCGCCGAAAGTGCCGACGCGCTCGAAGAAGCCGTTGCGCTGTTGGACGGGCAAAACGATTTTTCCGCTTTTTTTTCGTTTGAACCGGTGAATGCCGCGGTCGAGCGTCTTGCCGATTGGCAAAAACGCGGATTTTTGTCTTCGAAATGGCTTGAACTGACGAGTAGGGAAACGGCGGCCGCGATGGAAGCGTCTTCCGCGCTGATTGTTTTTGCGCCATGGTCTTTTTACGGCACTTTGAACGAAAAAATCGCCGACGATTATACTTTGTGGTATATGCCCGGCAGAGCGGCTTCGTCGAAACGCACCGCGATTGTCCGGACGGTTGCGGCGCTGCAATTTTCGGTTCCCAAATCGGCTTTGCAAAGCGCGGCGCAAGCGCGCAAAAAACTGGATTCGGTGCGCGCTCTTATACGCGAATCGGTATCGTCGATTTCGCAGACAAAACTCGCGCAAAGCGCAATGCTGGTGCCCGTCAATCCGAATGCCGAAAGTTCTTTGCCCGCCGCCCTTGCCCTTTCATATGTGTGCGCCGCCGACGCCATGGTTCCCGACGCGGCTCAAGCTGCGCTTACGACAAAGGACCAGCGTGCCGCATTTGCACAGGAGATCAGAAAACGCATACGAGCGGCCGCGGCGCGGTAAGGATAACGAGGAAATCAGTTTTTCAAAAAGTCGAGGGCTTTTTTCTGCGCTGCTATGACCTTGTCGCACCATGCGTCGAATTCGGGGTCGAGGCGCTGCAGCTCGGGATGTTTTAAAATATGATGTATCGTTTCGCGCACGCCGTCTTCGAAGCGGATTTGCGAGCAAAAGCCGTTTGTCAAGCGCTTGAGTTTTGCGTTGTCGAAAACGACCGAATGCGCTTTGTCGCCGAGCAGTGTGCCGTTAAAATCGTACGCGCCACTTTGCGTCAGCGCGAGTGCGCCCGCTTTGATTAAAAAATCGGAAGAAATGTGAACCGCACGTAAGGGGACGCCGGCCGCGCCGACAATAAAGCCGTATATTTGATTCCACGTAAGGCTTTCATCGCCCGTAATCTGCACGGTTTCACCTACGGCGCGCGCATTGCACACCAGGGCGCACAGTGCGCGGGCAAAGTCCCTGCTGTGCGTCATTGTCCACAAAGAAGTACCGTCGCCGTGAATGATGACGCTTTTACCGTCGAGCATGCGGCGCACGACTTGCCAGCTGCCTTCTTTTCCGTGCAGGCCGAGCGGAACGGAACGTTCGCAGTAGGTATGGCTCGGACGGATAATCGTAACGGGAAAGCCCTCGCTGCGGAAAGCGTCCGTGAGCAGGTTTTCGCAGGCGATTTTGTCGCGCGAATACCGCCAAAAAGGATTTGCGAGCGGCGTGCTTTCCGTTATACGGTAATCGTTGAGCGGTTTACAGTAGGCCGAAGCCGAGCTTATAAAAATGTATTGCTTCGTTTTTCCCGAAAACACGCGTTTGTCGCGCGCGGCGTCATCTTGGGTGAATGCGATAAAATCGATAACCGCATCGAAGCGTTCGTCTTTTTTAAGCAAATCGGCAACGACGGCGTTCATGCGCGCTTCGTCTTTGCAGTCGGCTTGTATATAAACGGGCTTTTTTACGGAAAGGTTTAAAAGAACGGCCTCACGTTCGCAGGCGGTGTCGATTTCGGCATTTTTATTACCTCGATTTACGACGAATACGTCCGCCTGCGATGTCAGGGCTAAACGGGCGGTAAGGGCCGTGCTAATGGTGCCGCTTCCGCCCATGATAAGAATTTTCACAACGAAGCCAAATAGCGGTTTATGCTTGCCGCCGCTTTGCGGCCTTCGCCCATCGCGAGGATGACGGTCGCCGCTCCCAATACGATATCTCCTCCGGCCCATACGGCAGGATAGGACGTTTTGCCTTCCTCGTCCGTTTTGATGTGGCCTTTGGCATCGGCTTCAAGACCGGGCGTCGTTTTTTCCATGAGCGGATTCGATCCGTTGCCCAAAGCGACAATCAGCGCGTCGCAGGGAATTTCGTGCTCGCTTCCCTTTATGGCGACGGGGCTTCGTCTTCCCGATGCGTCCGGTTCGCCCAGTTCGTAAGAGAGCAAACGCAGCGCCTTTATGCGGCCTTCTTCGTCGCCGAGTGCTTCCACGGGATTTTCCAAAAAGCGGAAAATAACGCCTTCTTCTTCGGCGTGGGCGACTTCTTCGCGGCGGGCGGGCATTTCGTTCCGCGTGCGCCGGTAAATAATCGACACCTTTTCGGCACCGAGCCTGAGTGCCATGCGCGCCGCATCCATTGCAACGTTTCCGCCGCCGGCAACGCACACTTGTTTTGCTTCGTACAGGGGCGTGGCGGCATGGGCGGTGTCATAGGCTTTCATAAGGTTTGCGCGCGTAAGGTATTCGTTCGCGCTGAATACGCCGATGAGGTTTTCGCCGGGAATATTCATGAATTTAGGCAAGCCCGCTCCGGTTCCGACAAAGGCGGCGTCAAAGCCCTGTTCTTTTAAAAGCTGGGGCAGGGTTCCCGTGCGTCCGACCAAAAAGTTCGTGCGGAATTCCACACCCATTTTTTCGAGCATGGCGACTTCCGCAGCGACGATGGATTTGGGCAAACGGAATTCGGGAATACCGTACACCATAACGCCGCCTTCTTTATGGAAGGCTTCAAAAACGGTAACGCGGTGCCCCGCGCGGCGCACGTCGGCCGCAACGGTTAATCCGGCAGGTCCAGAACCGACCACGGCAACCTTTTTGCCCGTATCGGCAGCCGGCGCGGGCGGCGTTTGCAAATTGTTTTCCCGCTCAAAGTCGGCGACAAAACGCTCCAAACGGCCGATCGAAACCGAGCGCTCAACGTCTTTAAAAATCTTTCCGACCGTACACTGCGCTTGGCACTGCTTTTCCTGGGGGCATACCCGTCCGCATATTGCCGGCAGCAGGTTTGTCGTTTTTATAATGTCGACGGCTTTTTTAAACTCGCCTTTCGCCGTTTCGGCCAAAAATTGCGGAATGGGAATATTGACCGGACAGCCGGCAACGCAGGGCTGGTTTTTGCACTGCAGACAGCGGTTTGCTTCGATTATCGCCTGTTCTTTGGTGTAGCCGAGCGCGACTTCTTCCATTTGCTTTGCGCGTTCATGCGGTTCGCGGCAGGGCATTTCCTGTTGAGGCAGCGAAGTGCGTTCCTTTGTTGTTAAAGGTGCCGCCTTCAGTTTTTCTTCCAAAACCGTATATTCTTTTTCGGCGTTTTGCTGCAATGTTTTTGCGTCTACGTATGCGCTCATGCGTTGCCTCCTTTCGCTGCGCTTGCAGCGGCGTCCAATTTGCATTTGTGGATTTGTTCAAGCTCGCGCGGTTTGAACGCCTTCATACGGAGCATCATATTGTCCCAATCGACTAAGTGACCGTCGAATTCGGGACCGTCTACGCAGACGAATTTCGTTTCGTTGCCGATGTGAACGCGGCAGCCGCCGCACATGCCTGTTCCGTCGATCATAATCGTGTTCAGAGAAACCGTTATCGGCACGTTGAATTCTTTCGCCGTAAACGAGCAGAATTTCATCATAATCGGCGGTCCGATTGCGACGACTTCGGCAGGTTTCGGTTCTTTCGAGCACAGCATTTTCAGCGGTTCGGTTACCAGTCCTTTGGTGCCGGCGCTTCCGTCATCGGTCATAAGATACAATTCGTCGGCAAGCGCACGCATTTCATCTTCAAAAATAATCAGATCTTTTGTGCGCGCGCCCATAATCACGATAACGCGGTTTCCTATCGCTTTGTGCGCCTGTACTATCGGGTGAAGCGGCGCAACGCCTATACCGCCGCCGACACAGACAACCGTCCCTTTTTTCTCGATATGCGTCGGGTTCCCGAGCGGACCCAATACGGCGCCGATCTTGTCGCCCGTATTAAAGCGCGACAGTTTCATCGTGGAAGCGCCCACCGTTTGAAAAACGATGGCAATCCACCCTTCTTTTGCGTCGGCATCGGCAATCGTCAGCGGAATCCGTTCGGCGAATTCCGTATCGATCTGTACCAGCACAAATTGCCCCGCCCTGCGATTATGGGCAATGTCCGGCGCATTTACTTTCATGTAGAAAACGTCGGCAGAAAGCTGCCTTTTTTCGATTATTTCGTACATACCTTTTCCTCTCGGATGTGTTTTCGTTAATTTATTATACAATATTTTTCTTAAAAAGGGAATAGTCCGTATTGCATCTTTTTTTACCGAATGAGTTTTTTGCCAATCCGTGTAGCCTTGGTCGGCCTTAATTGTTATAGTTATATGAAAAACGGCTTTATACGACTACCGATAAAAATCGTCGTCGGAAAGAGGCTTCATCCGCATACGCGCGGTTGAGCTTTTAAGGTGAAATCACCCGAGAGGAACGCTCAAAGCGCTCCGCGGTCAAAGCCTCTTTGAGACAGTTTTTTATGTGTAGCCAAAATAAAAAACCGTCTTTCATTAAAACACGAAGAAACTTCGGAGGGTTTTTACAATGAATGTGAATCGAAAATTTTATGCCGCTTTGGTTTCGGCCGTTTTTCTTTTAGGTGCGGCGCTGTACGCGTCTTCAAAACCGGAACAAACCGGCATTACCGTAACGGGAACGGGTATTGTTACGACAAAGCCCGATACGGCATCCATAACGCTGGCCGTCGTAACCGATGACCGAGAAGCCGCTTCCGCCGCCGCGAAAAATGCCGAACTTATGGCTGCGGTAACAAAGGCCGTTTTAAACTGCGGCATAAAAGCCGAAGATATGGCGACGCGCAATTACAACGTGTACCGGCAATCGCGCTATAATTCGCAGACGGGCGAACAGGAAGAAAAGGGATATCAGGTAAGCAACAACCTGACCGTTACCGTGCGCAATATAAACGAAACGGGAAAGGTTATCGACGCGGCCCTCAAAGCCGGAGCGAATCAGCTTTCGAATGTATCTTTTTATACGAACGATACGACCCAAGCGTATACTCAGGCGCGCAAACAAGCCGTTATGCATGCGCAGGATGCCGCGCGAGTACTGAGCGAAAGCGCCGGACGCAAAACGGGGAAACTTATTTTTATCGAAGAGTTTGCAAATGATTCGGTCTACCGCAATGCGGTGGCCTTTGACACGGCAATGTTGAAGTCCTCCGTCTATGAAGAAAGTACGCCGATAAATCCGGGCGATACGGAAGTGTCGGTTACGGTAAAAGCGGTTTTTGAACTGAAATAAGCATGACCGACGCTCAGTGGCGCTCTTTTACGCAATTTAAGGCGGATTTTGCAAAAAAAACGGCGGATTGGCGATACCGCATCGAAAGCGCGGGTTTAGCCGATGCGCTGCGCGCGCTGCAAAAAAAAGCCGCCGAACGCGACGGCGTTCCGCCTTATTCGCTCGATACTCAAATTGTGTACAATCGCAGCATCGACGACGTAAAAAAAGAAGACGATATAAAAATTATTTTGATCGGCGACAACCCCGGAAAAGACGAGCAACTTGAGCGCAACCGCCGCTATCTGGTCGGTCAGTCCGGAAAAATCGCCGACGGGTTTTTCCGCAAAAATCCCGAATTGAGAATCGACTTCCGCAAAAACGTGTTGATTTTAAATAAAACGCCGCTGCATACGGCAAAAACAAAGGAACTTGCCCTGCTTATAAAAGAAGGGCCGCCTTTGGTTGCCGACATTATCCTTGAAAGTCAAATATGGTTTGCCGAGGCGACGGCAATGCTGCACCGCGCCCTGTGTTCGAGCTCCGCCGAAGCGCGGAACCAATGTTCATGCGAGCTGTGGCTCGTAGGCTATGCCGAATTGCGGCCGAAAGGGCTTTTTGTGCCCTACCGCGACGCACTGAATGCGGCTTACAAGGAATGCCCGTCTGAAGATTCCGCTCGGGCAAGCGTATTCGTGTATCAGCATTTTTCGATGAACCGCTTTTTAATAGACTTAAAAGAAAAATCGCAGCCCGAATTGACGCTGAAAGAAAACCTTCATCGGACGGGTCTTTTTCACCGCAAAGAGATTTTGGGGTGGTAAGAGTTTCCGCATGAACGGAAATGTCGATAAAAACTGCTCGCTCCTATAATCGTGCATAAAAAAAGGAAGCGTTCAGGCAATTCGCTTCGCTCATAAGCCGTTCCCGTTCATGCTGAATTCTTGTATACGGAAAATTCAAGCGCTTGCGGAATCGGGCGTTTTCGGGTATGCTGTTTTCTATGGCTTATGAAGTAACGGCCGCGCGCAAAAGGCCCCAGCGGTTTGAAGAACTGGTCGGGCAGGATTTTGTTACGGCGACGCTTAAAAATTCCATAGAAAGCGGTCAAACCGCCCATGCCTACCTTTTTTCGGGGCCGCGCGGCTGCGGAAAAACTTCGGCTGCGCGTATTTTGGCAAAGGTTTTAAACTGTCAGGCATCAAGCGGCGAAAAGCCCTGCGGACTTTGTTCCGCCTGTACGGAAATTGCAAAAGGGACATGCATGGACGTCATCGAAATAGACGGCGCTTCGAACACGAGCGTCAACGATGTCCGCCAGATAAAAGACGAAGTGCTGTTCCCGCCGAATTCTTTAAAATACAAAATCTACATAATCGACGAAGTGCATATGCTTTCGACGAGCGCTTTTAACGCGCTTTTAAAAACGATTGAAGAGCCTCCGCCCTACGTTATTTTTATTTTCGCGACAACGGAACTTCACAAAGTGCCGGCGACGATAAAAAGCCGCTGTCAGCAGTTCCACTTCAGGCTCGGTTCGATGGAACAGATAAAAACCTTGCTTGCGCAGGCTGCCGCGGAAGCGGGCATAACGGCGGACGACGAAGCGCTGTATTGGATAGCGCGCGAATCCACCGGCAGCTTCCGCGACGCGTATACGCTGTTCGATCAGGTTGCCGCGTTCAGCGGCGGCAGCATAACTTACGAAAAAATACGCGACAAGCTCGGCATTGCCGGCATAGAACAGTTGAACGATTTGTGCCGTCTGTGCGCCGCGCAAAACACAAAGGAAGCGCTGCTTTTTGCCGATACGCTTTTGCAAAGCGGTGTGTCCGTCGAGCAGTGTATTTCGAACATGGTCGATTATCTGCGCTCCTTGCTGTTTATAAAATCGGGTATTACAAAAGAAGCCCTGCTCGGCCAAGCACCCGAGCGTTACGCCCGGGAAGTTAAGGACGCGTGGACCGAATCGCAGTTGGAGCGTGCGCTGTCACTGTTTTTGCAGCTGTACCGCGATGTGCGTTATTCGCTTAATCCGCGCTACGAACTTGAATTGGCGATAGAAAAACTGTGCGCGCTTTCTTCGCGCATATCGAACGAGGACGTAAAAAAAGCCGTAGACAGGGCGGCACGGCTTTTAACGGGCGCCGATTTCGAGCCGGCTCCGTCGTCGGCTGCTTCGGGCGGCGTTTCGGCTCCCGCCGCGGCGAATCAGTCGGAGCGCGCTTCGGTACCTTCGAGTGAAAACAAAATTTCGTTCAGACGCTTTCCGCAAAATCCGCCTCACGCGGCTTCGGAACAACCCCTTCCCGCACAGGAAAATGCAGCCGCTCAGCCGGCAGCGGTTTCACAGGCGGCCGCACTTGCACAGGAGCCGGCGGCAATTTCGCAGCCCGCCGCTTCGGCTCAGTCGGCCGCTCCTGCTCAGCCTGCTGCGCAGGTTAAAGCGCAAAGCGTTGAAGATTTAAAAGATAAAACGGTCGCAGCCCTCGGTAAACATAAGGCGGCGGTTTCCGCGGCTCTTTCGCGTACGCAAACGTGGTTGCTGTCTGGCTCGACGCTGCACATACCGGTGCAAACCGCGTTCGAGCAAAATCAGCTCCAAAGCGAACTGGCGCTTCTCAGTCAAACCGTGTCCGGCTTGTGGCCCGAAAAACTGCAATGCAGCGTCGAACTCGTTTTGCCGCGGGAACAACAGCCGGAACACGAAGAGATTCCCGACCACGTGCGCATGGTTCGTGACGCGTTCCAAGGCGAAATCGAAAAAATAGAAGTAAAGCAGCCCGATACACAAAGCGCGGTGCTGCAGGGAGATAACGGCGAAGATGAATCCCTTTGATTTATTAAAAAACGCTCAAAATATTCAAGGCGAATTGGCAAAAATTCAGGAAGAACTTAAAAGCGTTTCGGCGACGGGAAGTTCCGGCGGCGGTATCGTAAAGGTTTCGATGAACGGTTCGTTCCAAATCGTTTCGGTTCAACTCGATCCGGTGGCCGTCGATCCGCGCGACATTGCAATGCTGCAAGACCTCATCGTAGCGGCAGCGCACGATGCGCAGGAAAAAGTCCAGTCGGCTATAAAAGACAAAATGGGTCCCGTGCTGCAAAACATGAACATTCCCGGCTTAAACCTTTCCGGACTTTTGGGCGCGCAATGATGGTTATCGACGAACTTGCCGACAGCTTTTCCCGATTGCCGGGCATAGGCAAAAAGACGGCGACGCGCCTTGTCCACCACTTGCTTAAAGTCGATCAGGGATTTTTGGAACGCTTTGCGTATCAATTGTCGAGCCTGCACAGCCGCATTACCTATTGTTCGGTGTGCGGTTCATGCACCGAAAGCGACCCCTGTCCGATATGTACCGATCCGCTGCGCGACAAAACGCTTTTGTGCGTCGTCGAACAGCCGCAGGATATCGATATTATCGAAGCGTCGCACGAATACCGGGGATTTTTTCACGTACTGGGCGGCTTGATTGCCCCGCTTGACGGCATCGGTCCCGAACAGCTTCGCATTGCGTCCTTAATCGAGCGCATTCACCAAGGCGAAACGGAAGAAGTTATTATCGCAACGCCTCCGACGATCGAAGGCGATACGACCGCCTTGTACGTGAACAAGCTTTTATCGCCGATCGGCATAAAAGTAACCCGATTGGCTTCGGGGCTTCCCGTCGGCGGCGATTTGGAATACGCCGACAAACTGACCCTCGCGCGCAGTTTCCGCGGCCGCACTTCCTTATAGGGAACGGCGGCATCTCGAGAAAATCGCTAAAGGCGAATTTTTCGCGGTGTCCTATAGATTTATTTTTTCTTTTTGTGGCATTCCGTACAGCCGGTAACGTGAACGTGCTTTTTGCCCGTGCGGCGCGTAAAAAGGTGTGCGTCCAAATGTCCTTCTACGGGAACTTCTTTATGACACACGGGACAAGTGCGCTTGATTCCCGGCTCGGGAACGGGATAGCAGTGCGGGCAGCCGTGAATCGTGCAGGGTAAATCATTTATGGTGGCGGTTTTGTACACCCGCGATACGAGGTTTTCGCCCGTATACAGTTTTGAACCGCACAGAGGACAGGGCGTCTTTTCTTTTGCCGCAGGTTTTCGGTTTTTTACCCGCGGTGCATAAAAATACGTTAAAAAAAATCGCCAAAAAAGATAAAATATGAAAAGCGCCGCCGAAACGGCTGCGGCTATGCCGATAAAACGCAGAATATTCATAGTACAATCATAACGTTTTTTGATTTTTTTCGCTACATTTTGCCGCATTCGATTTAAAATTGCGCCGAGCGCGTAAAATCGGCTTGAAAGAAGCATGTTTTAGCGGTATACTTAAGGTGTGTCCGGTTTATACATTGTCGGAACGCCTATAGGGAATTTGGGCGATATAACCTACAGGGCGCTTGAAACGTTCCGCACAGCAGATATTATCGCCGCCGAAGATACGCGGCATACGCTGCAGCTTTTAACGCACTTCGGCATACAAAAGCCGCTTATTTCCTGCCGGGCGCAAAACGAAAAAGAAGCCGCGCAAAAGATTGTAAAGCTTTTGGACGAAGGAAAGTCGGTTGCCTTTGCAAGCGATGCGGGAACCCCGGGCATAAGTGATCCGGGGGCCGTTTTAACCGACATTGTGCGCGCGGCGGGGCACGATGTTGTGCCGATTCCGGGCGTATCGGCCTTTGCCGCGCTGACGAGTGTTGCCGGCTGCGGCGGTAAAACGCTTGTGTTTGAAGGCTTTTTGCCGCAAAAAAGCGGAAAGCGGAAAAGCCGCGTAAAAGAACTTTTGGAAACGGGATGGGCCTTCGTTTTATACGAATCCCCGTTCAGAATAGTTAAGCTTTTGTCGGATATTGCCGATATTGAATATGAGCGCCGTGTAGTCGTGGGCCGCGAGCTTACAAAACTGCACGAAGAAATTGTCGAGGGGCCTGCAGCGCAAGTCAGGGAAGAATTTGCCGGAAGAACGAAGATTCAGGGTGAATTTACCGTCTTTGTTGCAGGAAAAAAGCTCAAATTTTCTAAAGGAGAATCCGATATAAAAAGAGAGGCAAACGAAAATGATTATTGACAGACTCGGAGGAATCGACCCTCTAAAAGACATTCAAAACAACTACAAAACCCCGGCAAAACAGCACGTAAAGTCCGGTCATGACAGTATAAGCATTTCCAATGAAGCGCGCGAAATGGCCGAAGCATATTATTTATCGTCGATTGCGGCGGAAACTCCCGACGTGCGCGCTGACCGCATCGCTCAAGTGCGCGAAAAAATACAGGATCCGGCCTATTTAAACGCCGACGTTATTTCATCTACGGCAGATAAAATTATGGACAGCTTCGGTTTGTAAATCGGAGCGCTTATGGCTGACTTTGTTTTCCGAATTTCTCCGAATATCGTTTTGGGTTCATATTCTTCAAGCAGAACGGGGCAGTTTGTCCGGGAATGGGGCAGCCGTTTTTTGCTCGTTGCCGACCCCGTTTTGTCCGAATTCGGCATAACGGAAAAAACCGTCCAATCGTTAAAAGATTACAACATAGACTGTGTTATCTTTGACGAAATATCTTCAAATTCCGACACGGCTCTTGTCGAACAGGCGCTCAAGCTTGCGCGCGATGCGCGGGTACACGGCCTTATCACGATCGGCGGAATGAAGATTTCGAACACGGGCAAAATCGTATGTGCGCTGTTCGACGAAAAAAAGACCGTGTACGATTTTATGGAAGGCGCCGCCTTCAGCGAAAAGGCACTGCCCTGTATTTGCATTCCGACGACGGTTTCCAATGAATTTTTATTTACCGACAAAGCGCCGATTATAGATGCGCGAACGGGGCAGCTGAAAATGCTCCGGTTTCAGCCGGGCTTGTGCCGTTTGGTCGTTTCCGATCCCAACTTGATCGTGTCGCTGACCGAAAATCAATTTATGGCGATGATTTTGCGCGCCGTTTGTATCACCGTCGAAGCATATGTTTCACAGAAAGCCAATTTTTTTTCCGATACGATTATCGAAAAGGCTGCCGAATTGCTCGGCTATGTTCTTTCCGAAACGCCCGCGTTAATGACGGCTACGCCGAAAGAGCAGCTGGCAATGGAAGGAGGCTGCATGGCGGCCTTGGGGGCGGCGTCGGCTTCGAGCGGGGCTGCAACGCTGCTTTCTCATGCCGTCAACGCGCGCTGCAAAGTTTCGCCTGCGCTGACTGCGGCGATTTTGCTGCCGCACATTATCGAAGACGCCGCAACGGTCAAAGAAGACCGCTTGGCAAAGCTTGCCCGCATTCTCAATGTGGCCGGCGAAAATTCATCCAACGATACGGCCGTCGGTTTGTTTGCCGAAGCCGTGCGCAGTAAAATCGCTCAATTCAATTTGCCGGCGCGCCTTAAAGATGTGTCCGTTTCGCTCGAACAGCTTGCCCTGTGCATCGACGACGTGGGAAAACTCGATGTAACGCCGGAATTCCACCGTTCGATGACCGAAGACGATTTGTTCGATATCGTCAAATACGCTTTTTGATTTTGAATAATCGATGATCGCTCCTGCAAAACTGAAATCCATGCGCGGCGGATTCCGTCGCAGAAAGCTTATTCTGACGCTCGGCGCTTTGGAGCGCGACATAGCCGGAGTGCCGGACGAAACATTCCGTTCCGCTGCGTTTTTTGACGGTTTCGCCGACCGGACGGAATACCTGAAAGAAATTGTACGGATTATCTGCGAAGATCCGAAACTGCCCGAAGCGGCGCGCCTTCAATTATGCACCCTGCTTGCGGAAGTGCCCTGTGACGAGCGCAGGCTGTGCAATACGGCGCGCAATCACTTGCTGGCCGTTGCGGGAACGCCGAGCGCGGAGTGGGACCTTATAATCGCGCCGCATGCGGCGCCCGCGGAACACACCGCGCAGGAGGCAACGCAAAACCGTGCGGCAGCCGTTCGGCCGTACCGCGAGGGCATTTTCGTGTATGCCGAAGATATCCGCTCGCCGTTTAATTTGGGTTCGATATTTCGCACGGCCGAAGCATTCGGTGCGGAAAAACTTTTTTTATCGCCTTTTTGCACGGATCCCGCACACCCGCGGGCCGTGCGTTCGGCAATGGGCTGCATCGATTTTTTACCGAGCGAACGGATCTCGCTTGACGAACTGTGCGCTTCAATGCCGGACCTTCCCGTCTTTGCGCTTGAAACGGGCGGGACGCCGCTTTCGCAGTTTAAGTTTCCCCGGCGCGGCATCGTCGTTATCGGTTCGGAAGAATTGGGCATAAATCCGGACACCTTAAAGAAAATGTCGCACGGAATCGTCAGCATTCCCGTAAGCGGCGTAAAGGCGTCGCTCAATGTGGGAGTCGCGTTCGGTATTCTTATGCAGGCGTGGACGGCGGCAGTTTTTAATTAGTGCGGACGGGAATGCTTTAGGATTCTTCCCTGAATGCTTTTTGCAGCCTGCCCGACAGGCTTTGAAGCTGCTCTTCGTTTTCGATATTGAATTCTTTTAGAATATCCGAATCGAATTGGTAAAATTCAACGGTGCCTTCCTGATAGTGGGCGATCATATTCGCAAAATAAACGATTTGCACAAGTTTTTTCGTATCGCGGGATGCGGCTGCGGGGTCGTGATGATAACGGATTGCTTCGCCTATTACCTTCGGGAAATTCCATTTTTCGGCGATAAGATAGCCGATTTCGGCGTGGTTCGTTCCTCCGGCCAGGCGTTCAAACAGGGTCGAAGGCAGCCCCTTCGCTTCGCACAGCTCGTTGAATTTTTCGATGAGTTTGGGGTGTGCCGAATCGAAGACAACCTTTCCCATATCGTGCAAAAGTCCGCATACGTACGAAGAATCCACAATGAACCTGTCCGATGCGTAAAAATTCCTGCTGAGGTTGTACGAATAAAAGGCGACGCGGTACGAGTGGTTCCATAGGAGCCGCTGCGCCTTTGTGGAACTACCCAGCGTTTTTAAAGAACCGAGAGAGAACAAAAGGTTGCGTATGCCGTTTATACCGACCAGTTTTACCGCATCTGCGATATTGCGGCAGGGGCTGGTAAGCGAAAATGCGGCCGAGTTTACGAGCTTTAACAAGTCGGCGGTGAGCGCGACGTCGTTGCTTATGTGAACCGCAATATCGGAAAGTTTCATGTCCGGATCGTTGAGCATTTTGGTTATGCGCACGATGTTTTCGGGGAATTGCGGCAGCGTGTCTATGACGCTGACCAGTTCTTTCGACAGCATGGAGATGTTTTGGCTGTATTCTTTATTGAGCGGCACGATAACGCGGCTTACGGTTTCTCCGTTTTCGCAGGTAACGCGGATGCTGTCGTTTGATGCGCCGATTTTTGCGAGCATCAAAACCATAATGATAAGGCCTAACCCCGCTCCTTCGGTTGCGTCAACCGCCGCCGAAAAAGCTTCTTCGACCGATGCATACTGTTGCGCCCGCGTTATTTTATCGTGAATGCGCTTGTATTCTTCCGTTACGAGTTCCGAATTGTTGCGGACTTCTATTTTTATTTTTCCGGCCGCATACTGCAAAACAAGTTTTATGTACAGGCCGGCATTTTTTTGCGCTTGCAGGTAGTATCTGATATTGTCGAGCGTATCGTCTTTGAACGTTTCCATTCCGATCGCGTAATCGTCGGGATTGTTTATGTCCAAGCCCTTTTCTTTGAAGTAGATTCGTTTTGTGTTGGCTTTTTTTGCGTTTGTCGTCAGTTCGTTTATACAATAGACCAAATATTCGGTCATTCCTTCCTGATTCAGTTCTTTTAAAAATGCCGTAAGAACTTCGGCCATGTACAGTTCCATTTGATGCGGCAGCGTGTACGTTGTAATTGATAAGGGAATTCCTGCTTGAACGGCTTTTTGGATTTTTTCGGTTGATAAGCTTATTTCGCCCATAGATTTATTATAGTACAAAATTTATCTATGTCAAGTTTCCGCGCTCGAATACATCGGGAATAGCGCGTGCTTTTGCATAAAATTCCGCCGCAAAACGTGTTTTTTTTATTGTCCGGCACTATAAATAAGTCGGAACGTCTTAAAGAGAAATAAAAGTGCCGGCCGGAACGGCGCATTTTATTCCGGGGAGGACTATGAAAGAACCGGTAATTCTTATGCCTGCGGACAGCCTTGATTACAGTCAGGAAGTGCTTTTATACAGGGAACCGAAAGAACTTTCGCTGACCGTGTGGATAATCGCATCGCTGTTTGCGGTTGTTTTGTGCTGGATTGTCTTCGGCAAAGCCGAAGAGGTTGTGCGCGCAAAGGGCTTGGTGCGCCCGATTTCGAATATTTCGCAGGTAAAAAATGCGGTGCCGGGCGAAATTGTCGGTTTGTATTACGAAAACGGCGAGCGGGTCGAAAAGGGCGAACTTTTGCTGCAAATCGACACGCGCTCTTTAAAGGCAAAGGAAGCCGCTCTTAAAAGCGCTTACGAAAAGCTTGTTGTAAAAACCGAAGGCTTGCGCCAAACCGAAAAAAGCTTTTACGGCTCCGCCGCATGCATCGATAAGCACAATACCGAAGCCTTTACGCGTTTTCAGGCATTTTCGTACCAAAAAGAATTGCTCGAAAAGCGATACGCGCTTGCCGAAAAAACACGGCAGGAGGCCTTACGCATGCCTTCCGATGCGATAACGGGCGCGAAGCTGCGCGAACTCGGATACGAAGCGGACATTCAGCTGCTTAATTTGGAAACATACAAGTCGTCATTTATAAAAGAAATCAGCGCCGAATACGCGCAATGCGCCGTCGAACTTGAAGAGGTGAAAAGTCAGGCGGAACAAGTGCGCCAAAGTATAAAAAATTCTTCGGTATACGCGCCCATTGCGGGAAGGGTACAGGAAATCTCTTCGTTGAATAAAAACGATTATCTTTTTGCGGATCAAAAAATACTGAACATCGTTCCGGACGACGGCGGAACGTATAAAGCCGAACTTAAAATTCCGGCAAAGATGAGCGGAAAGTTGGAAAAAGGCATGCGCGTAAAACTGCGCTTTCCGGCCTTTCCCTTCCACGAATTCGGCGGGGCGGAAGGTACCGTCGTTTCGATCGATCCTGACGCGACGGCCGACGTCAACGGTATGCTGTACTTTACCGTTTCGGCGAATATCGATAAAGCGTTTTTGGAAGATAGGAAAAAGCGGCGCTATCCGGTAAAAAGCGGCTTGGAAACCGAAGCGAGAATCATCCTTAGGGAGCGGACAATCTTATGGTACATTTTAAAACAACTCGACTTGGTATGGTAAAAAAGCGGTTTGTGCCGGCAGTTTTCGCGGCGTTTTTTTTGTGCGGCACCTCTTTTGCCGGAGAATGCGACAATTTTATCCGTACGGTTTTGGATTCGAGTCCCGTGTACCGAAGCGCGCTTTTGGAATACAAAAATGCCGGCCTTGAACTTCTTGCGTATAAGTACCGCCGGCTTCCGCAGCCCTTTTTCGCTGCAGGATACGGCGCGTCTATGAGCGGAAACTCGGCCTCTTCGTTGTCGCAATTATTCAAAGCGTCGTTTGTTGTGGCGCAGGAGATTCCCGGCGGCATCGATTTTCAGGTGCAGGCCGACCAGTTTTTTGCCGTCGACGCGAATGCCGCGAGAACGGCCGCGTACGAATTTGCCGCATCGCTTGCGCTGAACGTTCCCTTTTACGCGGCGGCTCCCGATACCTGTGCCGTTGCCCTTGCCGGGCAAGCGGCTTCGTTCGCCTTGAGCGAAGATATCCGCAATCTTGAATTGAATATTGCAAAAAAGCGCCTCATAGCCGAAGCGGTGTATGCGGTCGGCAACTGCCTCCTTTTAAAAGAGCGCATCGAGCTGGAAGAGCGGCGCCAAAACCTTATCCGAAAAGAAGCCGAAGCCGACGAAAAACTGTGGCTTTTGGGAAGACTTTCAACCTTTGATTTGTCCGAGCGCAATACGAAGCGCTTTGAATCCTATGTGTCGCTGCTGCAAATGCGCCAAAATCTTTCCCGCCTTGTCGAAAACTTATACGTTTTCGGCTTGGAAGAAGCTTCTCTTCCCGACGATATTGATTTGTGGATTGCCTGTTGGGAAGCGTTCGCTGCCGAAAATCCGATCGAAAACGGCCTTAATTCCGCGCTCGAAAGCAAGCAGGCGGAAAAAAACTTTTATAACGAAACGGAACGGCATATTGCGGATCTTCCGGTGCTGCGGCTTTCCGCATCGGCCGAACCTGCCGCAAGAAACGGCGTTTCGAATTCTTTTAAAGATTCTTTTGTGCAGTATTGGAAAAGCGGCACAAAATGGAATTGGGATTTTAAAATCGCGCTGAGCCTTCCGCTTTCGCCGGCATCTCCCGCATATTCGCGCAACGCGCTTTCGCTCAATTCGCAGCGCTTGTACGAATTGTCGCAGCGGCAACTTTTTAAACGCCGCGAAGCGCAGGAAAAACAATACCAAACGAATCTCTATTTGCTTAAAAAGCTTTCGGAAAAGGCGCTGCTCGATAAAACGGATGCCGGCAATAAGGTTGTTGCGGCACGGGCGCTGGCAGACCGGGAGCGGCTTACCGCTACGGATTTTGAATATCAGGTCCTTAATGCCGCGCTTGCGGAAAACGCATATAAGGAAGTGCGGCTGCGCATTGTCGCCGCACTGCTGAACGGTTATTAGAAATGGAGGAATGATAAAAAGCGGCGTCTCAAATGGCGTCGCCGCTTTTTATGCCGTGTTTGCGTTGCAAACACGCTTATTTATTGCGCTTTCTCAACTGACGTTTGCGAAAGCGCTGAAAAAAGTTTTATCGGAAACCGATGTTTCCTCAAAAACTTTTTATGGAGGAAGTATGTTTAACACGATTTTGAATCGGCGCGCATTGGTGCTGCAGCACGATGAATTCGACTGCGCACCTGCGTGTTTGGCTTC
This sequence comes from Treponema maltophilum ATCC 51939, assembly GCF_000413055.1. Classification (NCBI taxonomy): domain Bacteria; kingdom Pseudomonadati; phylum Spirochaetota; class Spirochaetia; order Treponematales; family Treponemataceae; genus Treponema; species Treponema maltophilum. The sequence goes on from NZ_KE332518.1 coordinate 156,799, forward strand.
AATATGTAAGTATTACGGCAAACGAATTCCGCTTACGACGATACGGCGTTTTGCCGGTACGGACAAAGACGGAACTTCCGGCTTCGGCATTATCCGCGGGGCGGAAGAACTCGGTTTTTTGTGCAAGGGCGGCGTGAGTCCCGATAAAACTTTTTCACCGAATATGGTGTATCCGCTTATCGCCCACATCAAACAGAACAATTTTGACCACTATGTTGTCGTCTATTCGTGTAAAAACGGGCGGCTGCACATAGGCGATCCCGCATACGGATTGAGAAAGATGAAAGCTGCCGATTTTAAAACGTTGTGGACGGGCATCTTTTTTATTGTTTTGCCGCAGGAAAAATTCGAAACGAACAAAGACACCGATACGAAACTTACCCGCTTTGTAAAGCTTTTGGCGCCGCACAAAAAAATTCTTGCCGAAGTTTTTACCGCAAGCGTTTTGCTGAGTTTTTTGGGCATAGCGAGCGCTTTTTATTTCAGGGTTTTAATCGATGAAGTGCTGTACACGGGCGTTAAAATGACGCTGACTCTTTTTTCGCTTGCGTACGCCCTCATTATCGTGTTTCAAGCCCTTTTACTTTTTTCGCGCAGTCAGCTTATGATGTATATGGGAAGCAAAATCGATACGGTTTTGATGACCGAATATTTCAGGCACATATTAAAACTGCCGATGGATTTTTTTACCGCGCGGAAAACGGGCGAAATTTTATCGCGTATAAACGATACGTCGACCATCCGCTATGCCATATCGTCCACATCGCTTTCCGTCGTGCTCGATTCGCTTATGCTCGTTATCGGCGGTACCTTTTTGTTTATTTTCGGCGGAAAGCTGCTTGTCGCGGCCGTTATTCCCGTATGCCTGTCGGCGCTTTTGGCGTGGCTGTTTTTCGGCCCGTACAAAAATATGCTTAAAATAAAGGCCGTTATCGATGCGGACAAACAGTCGGTAATGGTCGAAAACATCAACGGTATTGCAACGCTGAAAACGCTTTCGTGCGAAAAAAACGCTTTTGAACGCACCGAAATGCGTATTGTCGATTCAATCAAAAAGGGCATTTCGCTCGGTACAATGGGCAATATCGAAAACGGCCTGCACGGATTTTTGCACCAGTGCGGCACGCTGGCCGTGTATTGGATCGGCAGTTTGAGTATTTTAAGCGGCACCATGAGTTTGGGCCGGCTTATTTCTTTTGTGCTGCTGTCGGGTTATTTTTTAGGACCGCTCGCGCGCCTTTTGACGCTGCAGCCTTCGCTGCAGGAAGCCTTTGTCGCCGCAGTGCGTTTGGCCGAAATCCTCGATATTCCCGAAGAAAACATCAATTCCGGTGGCATAAAAAAAGATGATTTACGCGGAAGCATACGGATTAACAATCTTTCGTTTGCCTACGGGACGCGCGGCAACACGCTTGAAAATATAAATTTATCGATAGAACCCGGCCAAAAGGTTGCCTTTGTCGGCGCCTCCGGTTCGGGTAAAACGACGCTTGCAAAACTCTTGATGAAATTCTATGCCTGCAATTCCGGCGAAATTACCGTGGACGGAATAAATATACAGGACTACGATACGGTTTTTTACCGCAAATTGATAGGCTATGTGCCGCAGGACGTTTTGCTGTTTTCCGGCACAATAAAAGACAATATCCGCTTGGGGCTCGAATATCTTCCCGACGAAGCGGTGTATGAAGCCGCCAAAGCCGCCATGGCCGACGAGTTTATTTCGAAGCTTCCCGACCGCTACGATACCTTTGTCGGCGAGCGGGGCGCAACGCTTTCGGGCGGCGAACGCCAAAGGATCGCCCTTGCGCGGGTGCTGCTGCGCCGGCCGCGCATTCTCATCCTCGACGAAGCGACGGCGAGCCTCGATTCGGTAACCGAACAGGCGATTATGCAGACGGTCGATAAGCTTGCATGCGGAATTACGACCGTCATTATTGCACACCGGCTGTCTACAGTCGTAAACTGCGACCGCGTTTTTGTCTTCGATTCGGGCCGCCTGGTCGAATCGGGGCCGCACGGAAAACTGCTGCGTTCCGGTACGGCGTATAAAAAACTATGGCGCGCGCAACGTTCGGGTGCCTCTGTACAACGGGCGTCTTTTTATGCATAATGGTATGAAGCACGAAATATACTGCGAAGCATAAAAGGCAAAAGCCTTGCGGGGAGGGAACATGGCGCATTGCACGACGGCTGAAGCCGAAAAGATTTTGGATAAAGAATTTAAAGTACACAACCACGGCTTTGTGCGCCTGGTGGACTACATGGGCTCCGACTCGCGCATTGTGCAGTCGGCGCGCGTATCGTACGGGGCGGGAACAAAAACCGTGCGCGAAGATGCGGCCTTAATCGACTATCTTTTGCGCCACGACCATACCTCGCCCTTTGAGCAGGTTGTGCTGACATTCCACATAAAAATGCCGATTTTCGTTGCGCGCCAGTGGATACGTCACCGTACCGCTCGCGTAAACGAAATTTCCGGCCGCTATTCGGTTATGAGCGACGAATTTTACGTTCCCGAAAGCGCCGACGTTGCAAAGCAAAGTTCCGACAATAAACAGGGGCGCTCGGAGGAAATCCTTGAGCCGGAATTTATTCAAAGCGTTGTTTCGTCTTTGCAAAACGGGCAAAAAGCCGCCTACGCCGATTACAGCGCGCTTGTCGAAAAAGGGACGGCCAGAGAGCTTGCGCGCGTGAATCTTCCTTTGTCGCTGTACACCGAAATGTATTGGCAAATAGATTTGCACAATCTGTTCCACTTTTTGCGTTTGCGCCTCGACGTTCACGCGCAAAAAGAAATCCGCGATTATGCGGCCGTACTGCTGGAAATAAGCCGCGCCGTCGCACCGGCCGCCGTTTCTTCGTTTGAAAACCACATGTATAAGGGCGTGCGTTTTTCCGGCGAAGAAATGGAAGAACTGCGCCGCCGCCTGAACGGGAAAAACGGCGAGTTGAGCGGCAAAAAACTTGAACGTTTTAACGAAAAAATCGTAAGCGGTAAACAACTTTAGGTGACCGCAAACAACTTTAAGTTCGACGTTTTCTTTGTTTGGCTTTGCTTCTTACACTTGGGAGGCAGGAGGCGTATTTTGTACACTGTTTCCCGTACTTGCGGCGTCCGATTTTTGTGCTTCGTGCAAAAGGCGGATATTCTGCAAAAAAACGTCGCGCTGGTCGGATCGTACGGGCACCGATAAAAGCGGCTGGGTATCTCCTTCGCCGGAGGTTCGGTACGGTATCTTTTGTTCGGATACGTAGGCATAACTGCTTTTGTCGTTTATCCACCAATCCAAAACCCGCAGCGCGCACAGCGTGTATTTCATAAGATTCAGATTCGTACGCTCTTTCGATTTGCTGCCGCCCAAAAGCAAATTGAGCCGATACGAAACGGTATTTTCGACGTCAAATGTATAAATGTCGCTTAAATCGGTCGGCATCGACGCTTCCGATGCATCGGCTTGACGGATCATATCCGAAAAAACCTGTACAAGCGCCCGTATACGTTCGGGAAGCGGAATGTACGAATTGTCTATGCGCGGATATTCGAGCGAAGTGATTTCGAAAACCAAGTGCGGATGAAAATAAAATTTAATTTGCCAAAGCCAATTTGAAAGCTCCCGCTTGGCGTATCGGGAATTGCGGAAATCGCTTTGCGTATATGCGTGATTGACGTATTCTTTTAAAGCCGGTGCCATAAGTCTGTCGAAAAGATACTCGCGGTACAGCGTCCAATCGGAAAATATTTTTTGCAGATTGTCCCGTTCGAGCGGATTGTCTTCAGTATCGGGCGGACTCAGCGGAATGTTTCTGCAGCCCTGAAAAAAATCTTCGATAATGCGCAGCAAAACGATTGTAATCTGCAGCGGATTTGTCGGCGCAAGAAGGTTGAATCCGTCGGGAAAGGAATACAAGGGCTGAAAGTACGGATACATGTCGGGGCGGTCGGCCAAATGCAGCCAGCCCGCGTCGGGAAAAAGCTTATCCAATACGCCGAGACTTTGAAGAATCAGGCCGCGCTTTTCTTCGGACATACTTTCTTTTTTTGCCTCTTCCGTTTCTTTCGGGCTTTCTTCGGCTTTTGCGGCTTCGGTTCCCTCGGTTTTTATTTGTACCGTTTTGTGCAGCCTTTCTTTTTCGTCGTTCCTTTTCGGCAGCACAATATCGTATTTTGTGATCTCAAGGAAGTTCATGATGTCTGAAATCCGCTTTGTATAAAAATCCGGATACGGTTCGAATTCATTGACGCACATGCGCATAAGCAGCGGATACGCGCCTTTAATGACTTGTCCGAAAATATACAGCCATTCTGCGGCCGCCTGACGCGCGGCGTTTAAGCAGCGCATGTTTTCTTTTTCCCTGATTTGGGTTTTTACCGTCCAGCCGTATGTTTTTTTTATAATGCGCGTCATTTCCAGTTCGCCGAGGAAATAGAGCTGTATGAGCGGCCGGTACAGTTCTTTTATAAACGGGACAGTGTCTTCAATCAAAATCCACGAGCTTTTCTTTTTAAGCAAAGACAATTCGGCCTTTACGGGCAGCGTGTCCCAATTATAGATAACGCGCAATGCCCGGTAGATAAAATCGTTGTCCGTGTTTATTTTATTTTTGTATGAGGGCGGAACGGCTAAAATCAGCGCCTGTACGCTTTCGATAAACAAATCGATGTGCCGGATGTGGGCGGTCAAATCGTTTTTTATAAAAGAATCGGCGACGCGTTCCGGACCGCCCCTGCCGAACGAAAACAGCATCGCAAAAAAGCCCGGCGCGTTACGGATGTGGTATTCGCGGGAAATCATCAGTTTATCGAATAATTGTTTTTGCCGCGGGCTCAAATGGGGCAGCCGATATTTTTTGCCGGGAAGTCCCGAAATAACGGCGGAAGTTCTTTCGCCTGCGGAAAAGACGGAGCCGCCCCGCCGGTTCGGGCTGTTCCGCCGTTCGGCCTGCTCGGTCTGTTCATCCTTTTTTTTTCGGTTTTTGCCGGGCACGAATTTGCGTGCCGAGCGGACTTTTTTCAAAACCTCGTCGTCGATGATTTCGGGTTTTTCGACGCCGATTTCTCCGCCAAGGCGTTTCATCATCACTTCGGCTTCTTCGCGTGCAATGTCGCCGATGTTTTCGCGTGTTTTTTGAAGTTCGCCGGGTTCGTATTTCGCCTGCGGTTTTTTTGAAACAATGTCCATACTTCTATAATCGTAAATATTGCTTTTTTACAATAGTACAAAAATCTTTTAAAGTAAAGGTTCTTCCGTCCCTATCCCGAATCACGCCCTCGCATGTACCGTAAATCGTACGGTATTCCGTCCGTAAAATCAGTATGCTCTCTTTTCGCACCGTGTCCGACAAGGGGTTAAACGTAAGGTCGACCATGTTTTCGGTATCCTGAATGATCCATTGCCCGGAAAGTCCGTACGGATGCGTAATCGTTACCGGCGGCAACGGAGAAAGCTGTGTGTCGGCAAATAAAACGTTTTCATTGTATAAATCGGAATCGACCGCATCCTGATTCGACGTATACAGATTAAAGCGGATGTTTGCGCCGTCGACATTTCCCAATCCCGTTACGGAAAAGCAGTGGAGCCGCAACCGGTAGTACGAAGTGCGCACGGTAAACAAAGATGCGGCGTCCGAAACGGCGACACCCGTTTGGCCGTCTTTGGCAAAAAAGCCGCCGGAAAGCGAACCTTTTAAAAAGGGCGCGCAGTGATGGGTTGCCGCGCAGCGGCGCATAAGCGGGGCTGGAACGACGGCCGTATATACACCGCAGCGTTCTTCCTGCAAATTCGCCGAAAATGCAAACGAAATGTCCGGCCGCGTTTTGTCGCCTTTTAAGCGGCACAACGCGGAAAATTTACCCGAATCGTAGTCCCAGCGGATCGCAAAAATCCGCTTTGACCGGAACGATTTACAGATGCCGCTTTTTATTTTGCGCGGAATCAGCCGTCTGCGGAATACAATAAACGAACGGTACGATACCTTGCGTCCCGTTTCTTTTTCCCACATGTTGATTTCCGCAAAACCGAAATAATTCGCATCCATAATTTCCATAGTACCCATATATGCTTCGGTTAAAAACGTGAAGCACAAATTGCTGCGGATGCGGGAATCGGTAAAAAAAGACGGCAGCGGCATAAGGCTGAACGGCTGCTTGAGTTTGCGGATATCGAAAAAATCGGGCGCTTTATCAAAATCCCCGAATACAGGTTCGCCTGAACGGACAACCGAATCGGGAGCGTTTTGTATGACTCGCGTATACATGTAAAAACTCTGCTTTATAGTATATAGTAAAAAGGCTAAAAAATAAATAGGCGAACGGGCGAGTTTTGCGAGCCGGTCGCTAAATAACGATTTTTATAGCGAGGCTTTACCCGTATCGGCGCGGTTGAGCTTTTAGCGCTCAATAACCGGAGAAAAACGCTCAAAACGCCTCGCGGTCAAAGCCTCAGCTTTAATCCATATTATCCGTATCGCAAAGTGCAAAACTCGCCCGTTTTGCATAAGGAGCGCAGAAAAACGAATGTGAGTGGTTAAAATCCTATCGCGTCGAATTCGTCTTTATAAGAGGGGGCGCCTTCTATGCGCAGGAATACTTGGTTCGGAAGACATGCCGACCAATCGCCTTCGCGCCAAAGGGGCGGGCTTTGAACGCAAATACGGTTCGAACAGGGCGAATCGAGAAAGCGCACGAAGCCGTTTTCTATGGCGATGCGGCTTATTCCCAAGGCGCCTTCCACCTCGATTGTTCTGTCGACGTTCAGAGGGTACACCCATTCGGTGCGTCCCGCAGTAACGATAAGGCGCGGCGATCCGTCTTTGTGCCGGATTGCGTACACGAGTGAAAAAATCGCCGTGCACAAAAAGAGAACGCCAATAATGTAATCGATCGGTTTCAGTTTGATTTTATGCACCGCTTTACCGCCTTTTATATCGCCTTTGTCCCACGGAATGTCCCGAGCCGGCTCCGTTTTTCGGGCGGGTTTTTCTTGACAGCTGAAAAAACCCGTGTTATCATTTAAACAAGCTTGCAAATAAGCTGATAAACTCTCTCCGATGTCCGGGTGTCCGGACAAAAGGTTTCCGGGGTGTCGTCGACGCTTCGGAAACCTTCTTTTATATTAGCGATTTTAACGCTTCAAGTCAAATACGCGCAAGAGATGCTGAATGTTGTCCAAAAACCCGGTTGTCTGTATAATAAATCCATGGAAGCGCGTTTTGAAGACTATTTTCCGCCCTGGAAAGGGCTGAGCGAAGAACAGCGGAAGCAGCTTGAGCGGCAGGCGGTGTTTACCGATGTGCCGAAAGGGCGGATTCTGCATGACGGCAATGCGGACTGCATAGGCGTTATAACGGTTTTTGAAGGGCAGCTTCGCGCGTATATAACATCGAACGAAGGAAAGGAAGTAACTCTGTTTCGCTTGTTTAATCGCGATATATGTTTGCTGTCGGCTTCGTGCATGTTGGCCGATATTCAGTTTGAAATAACGCTTGAGGCGGAAAAAGATACGGCTTTTTGGCTTATACCGGCGGATGTTTACCGTAAAATCATGCAGGAATCGGCGGCGCTTGCAAACTATACGAATTCGATTATGGCGTCGCGTTTCAGTGATGTTATGTGGCTTGTCGAACAGATGATTTTTAAAAGCATGGACGAGAGGCTCGCACTTTTTTTGCTCGATGAAAGCGATTTGGAAAGTACCGATAATCTGCAGATAACGCACGAGCGCATTGCGCACCATTTGGGAAGCGCGCGCGAAGTTATAAGCCGCCTTTTGCAGTATTTTCAAAACGAAGGCGCGGTGGAATTAAAGCGCGGCGGCATTGTGCTGACGAATAAGGCACTTTTGGAAAGCCGGTTAAAAAAAGAACGGAACCGGTAACCACGCGGTTAAAAACCGCGCGCAACTTTCGAAGTGTCATCCCCGACGAGTTTTAAATTAAGTTTTGGGACAGCGGCCGTTATCCGTTTCCGCGTTACGGCTTTACCGAACCTGTGTCGGCCTTAGGAAAGCAAGGCGCGTATGCCGGTTTTGTCGCGGGCGCCGACGGCTTGCTGCGCGATGCGTCCGTTTTTAAAGACGATCAACGTGGGAATACTCATAACGCCGTATTGCGCCGCCAGTTCGCTTTGTTCGTCCACATTCACCTTGCCGACTTTCGCATAGTCTATTTCGTTTGCAATTTCATCGACAAGGGGCGATACCATGCGGCAGGGGCCGCACCACGGCGCCCAAAAATCAACCAATACGGGCTTATCCGATTCCATAACTTCTTTTTGAAAGTTTTCTTTTGTAAGTACCAGTGCGCTCATGTTTACCTCCTGATTACACGGATAAGATAAATATACGATATTTAAAGCACGCCGTCCGTGAGAAAGTTACCGATTTCACCATTCAGTTTCTGAAACTGTGTATGGGAGCCGGAATTCGTCCGCCTCTGTTTATAAAGTTTTCGCAGGAAAAAGCGTTTACGGCCATAATCGGAGCACCGCCGAGAAGGCCGCCGAATTCGACCCAATCGCCGACCGATTTTCCGGGAACGGGAATAATTCTGACGGCGGTTGTTTTGTTGTTTACCATGCCGATGGCCGTTTCGTCCGCGATTATGCCGCTGATTGTGGACGCGCTTATGCTGCCGGGTACGGCGATCATGTCGAGGCCGACCGAACAAACGCAGGTCATCGCTTCCAGTTTTTCGAGCGTGAGCGAACCCGCTTTTACGGCGGCGATCATGCCTTCGTCTTCGGATACTGGAATGAAGGCGCCCGAAAGTCCGCCGACGTTTGTGCTTGCCATAACGCCGCCTTTTTTTACCATATCGGTAAGCAGCGCCAAAGCGGCCGTTGTGCCGGGCGCACCCGCCGATTCAAGGCCCATGTGTTCCAAAATGCGCGCGACCGAATCTCCGACCGCCGGCGTAGGCGCAAGCGAAAGATCCAAAATGCCGAACTTGACCCCGAGGCGCTTTGCGGCTTCCGTTCCGATAAGCTGTCCCATACGTGTTATTTTAAAAGCGTTTTTTTTGATAACGTCCGCAAGTTCGTCGAGCGGGCTGTCTTTGTATTCTTTGCACGCGGCATCTATTGCGCCCGGGCCGGAAACCCCGACCGAAAGCACGGCTTCTTCTTCACCGGGGCCGTGGAAAGCTCCGGCCATAAAAGGATTGTCTTCGGGCGCGTTGCAAAATACGACAAGTTTTGCGCAGCCTATGCCGTTTTTATCCGCGGTAAGTTCGGCGGTTTTTAAAATTATTTCGCCCATGGTTTTTACGGCGTCCATATTTATGCCGCTTTTTGTCGTTCCCACGTTTACCGACGAGCATACCCTGTCGGTTGAAGCGAGCGCTTCGGGAATCGATTTACACAGGTTTGTATCTCCGCGCGTAAATCCCTTGTGGATAAGGGCGGAAAAGCCGCCGATAAAGTCGACATTCAGCTCTTTTGCCGCTTTGTCGAGCGTTTTAGCCCATTCGGTGTAATCGCTTTCATCGGAACTTTCGGCGACCATGGCAATCGGCGTTACGGCAATCCGTTTGTTTATAATCGGAACGCCGAATTCCGTTTCTATGTCTTCGCCCGTGCGGGCAAGCTTACTGCAGTATTTCATCAGTTTATCGTACATGCGCGTGCGGCTTTCTTTTCCGGAAGGGCTGCAGCAATCGCGCAGCGATACCCCCATCGTGATTGCGCGCACGTCAAGCTTGTAGCGCATAAACATGTTGACCGTTTCCTGAATTTCCGAAGTTGAAAATAACATATCCTATCCTATTTTGTGCAGCGGATATAATCCCAGACGGACGGATCTTCCTGCCCGAGGCACCAAAATCCGGTTGAGAGCACACCCATATTTTTGTACATAAGCGAACGTTCGACGATGGTGTGCGCGTTGTCGAAATAGGCGGTTACCGTAAGAGGAACGGTGTACGAAAAATAAAATACGCCGCCGTCTTTTTCTATGCGCTGCACGTCGAATTCGCGGATTTGGCGCTCTATACCCGAATGATAAAACGCTTTGTCGGCGTTTACGCTGCCCCATGTTCTTCCGTAAAAAGGCTGCCCCATAATCAGTTTTTCCGGAGCGACCGTTTCCAGCGCATAGGATGCGATGTTCCGGCACCAGTCGAACGAAGCGACCGGACCCGGCTTGCTGCGGCTCCAATGTTCGTCGTATGCCATAACGAAAAATCGGTCGACAATAGCCGACGCTTTTTCGTAATCGTAGGCGTCTTTTTCGAGCTTTTTTATGCGTGCGGGAAAGGCCGCCGACAGCATGGGGTGTTTTTGTGTGCCGCCGCTTTTTGCGGTTTTCGAAGTTGAAGCTTTTGCAAGCGACTTTTTCAAATCGGCTAAAAAACTTAAAAAGTTTTCTTTATCGTCCGCTTTTACCATTTCAAAGTCTATTTGAACTCCGTCGTATCCTTTGTCCATTGCTGCTTGAGTCAAATCCGCAATCAACTTTTTGCGCAGCGGGTATTCAGGAGAAAGCACTATGTGCGTCATACCGTAGGTATTGCAGGTTACAACCAAATGCACGCGTGCCGGATAATGCGCCAGCTTTTGCGCGTCGGGAACGTCGTCCAAATGACCTTGATAATTTATTGACGCACCGAAATAACCGATGTCGGTTGCATTGATGCGCTCGTGCAGAGTGCTTTCATGCCTGTTCAGCACGTACACCCACACTTCGTCAAAACCGAGTACTTGTACGTCTTGGGCGGGATTTTGTGCCGCGCTTTGAATTCGCCCCTCTTCTTCGATTATTTGCACCGTTTGAATATCTTCCTGAAGCGTCGTCGAAAGCGTTTCCGGGGCGGAACTTGCGCAGGCTGCGAGCAGCAGAGAAAGCGCGAACGGTGCGTATTTTTTAAATTCGGTGCATTGCATTGAAAACCCGCTCGTGCATAATGTGTATATCGACGCCCAGCTTTTCGCCGAGCTCATCCATTCTTTTACGCAAATCGGCAATGCCGATTGAAGACGAAGACACGTCCGCAACCATCATCATAATAAAATTGCCGGACAAAACGGTTTGGCTTATGTCGGCGATATTTATATTGTGCGAAAAAAGCGCCGAACTGACTTTCGCAATGATGCCGGCCTGATCGGTTCCCGAAACGGTGATAATAACGTTTGTCGTATCCATAAGCGTATTGTACTTACAAGGAGGGCTGCGGTCAATGGGTGATTGATGCGAGAAAAAATAAAACGACGTATACAACAAGCCCTCTGCCGGCATGCAGCGCGGTTTTTCATCTCTCAGTTTTCACCGATACTATTATTGACAGAGCTTTTTCCCTATGCTATAAAACCGATATGTACTTTAAAAAGCTGATCGGCAAAAAATGTTATCTGTCTCCCATCGACGTAAACGATGCGCCGATATATACCGCATGGCTCAACGATTCCGAGGTAAATGCCAATTTGACTCTTGCATCATCCGTCATTTCGCTTGAGACCGAAAAAGAATTTTTGCAAAAAATCGCCGCCGATCATAATTACGGAATTATCGATGCCGAAACGGATTCGCTGATCGGCAATGCGGGCTTGCACAAGCTGAACCATCTTCACCGGAACGCCGAAATAGGTATTTTTATCGGCGATAAAAAGTATTGGAATAAAGGCTACGGAACCGAAGCATTGTCGCTGTTAATCGATTATTGTTTTGCGGTTTTGAATTTGCACAACATATCGCTGAATGTATATTCGTTCAACGCGCGCGCAATCCGCTGCTATGAAAAGGTCGGGTTTAAAAAAGTCGGAGAATTGCGCGAAGCTTTTATATACGGAAGAAAAGCGCATAATATTATTCTTATGGATATTTTGCCTGACGATTTTTACGGCGCAAACCGGGCCGTGCCGAACTGACGAAACGTATCAAGCCGAAACAATAAAGCCGAAAAAGCCCTTTCAAAGAGCCCGGGTGAACTACGGCACAAAAAGAGGCTTTCTACCGCTGCTTCCTTCCGGATCTGACGGGGTTCGAAAACGTTTTTTGCATAGGACCCGGACTCATTGAAAGGGCCTTAAAAAGCGGCCGATATTCAGTGAGTTACAACATCGCATTTTTAAAGTTACCTCTAAAAACCGCAATTTTTAGAGGTTCCCTTCGGAATTGAAAACATGCGGAGAGAGGGGGATTCGAACCCCCGGTACCTTTCGGTACACAGCCTTTCCAAGACTGCACCATCGACCACTCGGACATCTCTCCAAAACAAAACGTCCGTACGGTTTGAAAACCGAAGCTTTCAAACCGTACGCATTCTCAACTACTTTTCCGTAAAAGAGCGGAGAGAGGGGGATTCGAACCCCCGGTACCTTGCGGTACAACGGTTTTCGAGACCGCCCGAATCGACCGCTCTCGCATCTCTCCAAAATACGTTTTGTTACGAGACTAAGAGGGTTCGAACCTCCGGCCTTCAGATCCGCAATCTGACGCTCTATCCAGCTGAGCTATAGTCTCATTCATTTTGACCGCTTTTACGCGGTACGGAGCAGGGGGGATTCGAACCCCCGATACCCTTTAGGGGTATAACTCCTTAGCAGGGAGCCACCTTCGGCCTCTCGGTCACCGCTCCAAAGCCTCTGCAAGCGCGGAGCAGGGGGGATTCGAACCCCCGGTACCTTGCAGCACAACGGTTTTCAAGACCGCCTCCTTAAACCACTCGGACACCGCTCCATACAGTGCGACTATTTTATCCGAAAAAGCCTTCGTGTGTCAACGGTTCGAACGGTTGTATTATAAAAGTACCGTATATTCCGTCCGAAAACCGGCGATTATGGCTGATTATGAGCACATGGCCGGCTTTCAGCATGTTACCGATAAATCCGTACACCACCGCTTTTTATGGAAATGTTCGCCGTCGTATTTGCGAAAGCCGAGGCTGAAGCGGAACCGTTCGCCCCGGCGCAGGAGTTTCAAAACAATTCTGTTTTTCCCTTTTTTAAGGCGCACAAGCTCGTAATGATTATACGGTGTCCACAGCCTCATCTCGTCATAGCATAATTTTTTCTCGTCATTTATCCACAGCGCAAAACCGTCGTTGTTGCCGATTATAAGCCAAAGGTCTTGATCTTTCGGCGATATAACTTCCTGCCGTAAATAAACACACATTTGCCCCCGGCACCCAAACTCCTGATCAAGCGGCAATAAATCTTCATAACCGCGGATGATGTATTTTTCTTGAGCTGAAAATGCTGCCGCAAAATCGGTTTCATCAATATACGCTTTGTTCAGATACACCGCATTATTGACCATACATTCCAAGGTCGGCAAGACACAACCTTCGCCGTGGGCGGACGGAATGCCCGGCAAATCTTCTTTTTCCAAATTTTCAAAAAAAGGACCGACACCGATCCAGTCCATTGCTCCGGCAATACCGAAACTTAATTCGGCACTTTGTTCCGGTCTTTCTTTTTCGGCCGTAACGGCTTTTAATTTATTGATGTTTGCAATGGTTTTAACTTGTTCCGGCGTCCTGATAGTGAATTCGACTTCGGCCGTTTGTCCTGCAGGAAGCAAAAAATCACGATACTCCGGTTCGACTGTCCAGCCTGCGGGCACATTTTCAATTCGGCTGCGCAGACTGTATGCCCGGTCCGATCTGTTTTGCGTTACGAGTTTAATGCGGCAGCTGTCTTTGAACCCGATCGCCGGCCGATCCGAATACCGGATTTCCTGATAAATTACTTCATCGAATCTTTGCTCGCAGCGGGGCTGCGTTAACCGGTTGTCGTTTTTCAGCGTTTCGCCCAGCCGGCAGGTTTGTTCGGCCAAGCGGTATATGGAACGGCAGTCGCTTTTAATGTCGATTCCCACCACATAGCCGTCGTTAACCAGCGTTTTCAATTCCTCGGGAATTTTTTTTGCGCCGTAAAGGATGCCCCAAATTGCCGCGGCGGTTGCGCATGTACAATCCGTATCGAAGCCGCTGCGGAAAGCTATATCTATTACCGTCTGCAAATTATCTTTGCCGTATAAAAGAGCGATAAGCATCAGTCCCAGATTGGTGACGGAGTTGGTAAAATCATTATGGCCGTATTTTTGCAAAACCGCGGTTCTGACTTTCCGCCAGTCGGCGATGCCTTGTTCCGCCGACGAGAGTACCAATGCGGCGCATCCGCGGGCACGCGAGCTTTCCGGCAAAAAATGTAATTGACTTTTTAACAGGTCGATTATATCCGTTTGCGTAAAGGCGCGGGATTCGACCGCTGCGTAATATTGTTCGATCCAAACCGATTCTCCGGCATGATCAAGACTGCCGTCAAGCCCGGCATAGTAAGCGGCTTTGTCCGGATCGTTCGGAAATACCATAGCCCATATCTCCGAACGAATCGGGCATCCTTCGCCTTCGCAAAAAAAGGGATTATTAAAACTGCCGCTGTAAGGCGGCATAATGCCTCTTTCATAATTTTTCAGAAAAATACCGTATTCGCTGAAGGGGTACCAACAGTGCTCGTCCCACGCTTTTGCCAAATCGTTTGCCGTCAGTGAAAGACCTTTTTCTTCCAAAACTTCCAGCCAAAGCAACTGCATATCCAGATCGTCATTGGGTAAATCCGGCCGAATCATTTCTCGGAAGTCGCGGTCGATAAGTTTTTTTACCCCTTCAACCGGAGCACCGGCAGCGCCGCCCAGACATTTTCCCAGCCAGCCGCCGTATACATGATCAAAATAATTAAAATCGTTCATTTTCGTCTCCGAATCTCCATCCGTTATTTTAATAAGGTAGCGGCGGAAAAGGTTTTTTCTACTTGGCGGCTGAAGAACACGAATAAGAGTATCGGTAAAAGGCTGGTAATGACCATAGCCGCATACATGCCGCCGTAATCCGTCCCGTATTTGCCCGATGAATATGTCATCAGCGCGATCGGCAAGGTTCGGAACGATTCGCTTCCGATCAATACCAAGGCATAGATAAATTCATTCCAGCTGTTGATAAAAACATTGACGCACATTGTTGCAATTACCGGACGGATCATCGGTAAAATAATCCGCGTCAGGATTGAAAACAGTCCCGCGCCGTCTATGACGGCCGCTTCTTCCATTTCAAGCGGGATTGCCGATAAAAAGCTGTTGCACATCATGGTCGATATGGCAATATTGAATGCGCTGATTGTTAAAACCAACGACATCGGATTATTGACCAAATGCAGGCTGCGGATCATCATAAAAACCGGTACAATTACGATTTGCGAGGGTAACAGAATGCCGAGTGTAACGATTTTACCGACTTTTTTAGACCATTTCCAGCGCATTCTGGTTAAAGCATAGGACAACATAATCGATACGCAGACCGTTAAAAACAAGGTTAAACCGGTTACCAGGACACTGTTAAAAAAGTACTTCATGATATTGCGTTCAAACAGTGCGTCCGTATAATTTTGAAATTTCCAAACGGCCGGCAGCTTAAAGGAATCGCCGGTAACGATTTCATTCGTGTCTTTAAAAGAATTGAGCAGCATCCAAAAGAGCGGGTAAACCGATAACAATGCAAAAATCGAAAAGAAAACACTGAGCGGTATTCGAATTGATTTTTTTTGTATTTTCATCTGGACGCCTCTATTTCTTCGCAGCCGAGCTTTTTAAACAGCAGGCCGATCAAACCCAACAGGATACAGGTTTCCAAAATCACAATAACGCCGACGGCCGCTGCCATTCCGTATCTTTGATTTGAAAAGGCTTGACGGTACATATACATCATTACGGTTTGCGTTAAATCGCCCGGTCCGCCGCCTGTCATGATGAATACCTGCGGGAAAGTAAACAGTCCTCCGATCGCGGATATCGTTACGCATGTTTTTAAAACCGGCAAAATCAGCGGTAAGGTGATTGTGGAAATAATTTGCCACAGGCCGGCTCCGTCCAACTGCGCCGCTTCAAAATACTGTGCGGGAATCGATTCGATTGCCGAAGAAATCATCAAAAAATCCATACCGAACATCCACCACATTCCGACTACGGCCACGCATATCATTGCCGTTTTCGGATTGATCAGCCATTCGTTTTGTAAAAAATCCAATCCTATTATCCGCAAAAATTGGTTCAACATTCCCCAGTCCGCGTGATAAATCGTGAGCCATAGCTGCGAGATAACGGAAATCGAAAGCACCAGCGGAATCATAAAAGCGGTTCGCAGGAAAAATTGTATTTTTGTGTCCAAGCCGCAAACTAAAACGGCTACCGCCGTTGCCAAAAGGGCGTTGAAAATAACCGCCAGCAAACTGAGTCCGAACGAAGCCGAATTGGCCCGTAAAAACGCTTCATCGGTAAAAAGCCTGATAAAATTCGACATGCCTGCAAAAGTTGCTTTTGTCAGTCCGTCCGTTTTTTGCAAAGACATAAGTCCGCTGTATAACATCGGGTACAATACAAAGCCGGAGAACAACACGAGGGCCGGCAAGCTTAGTATAAAAATGTATAATTTATTTTCGAGTATTTTTTTCATATTACTTCTTTAATGAAGACTTTATTAAAATACAGGCTTGCCCCGTCCGACTGTTCCGAACAAGCCAAGCCTGAGTTTTTAACTGAAAGCGGTACGGCTTTTACTGTTCCGCCGCCGCTTTATCCAGATCTTTCAGATAATCGCTTACCGGGTACTCATTTGTCATAAATTTGCTGGATGCCTGCATTACTCCGGCGGATGCTGCCGCCGTCGGCATAACATCTTGGACCAAGCCGAAAACATGTTCGAAATTTTGCATGTCTTTTGCGAGCTGGGCTACCGGTGCGGCAAATTCTTTATTGTATTTCCAACCCATTTTATCGGCTTTATAAACCGTAAACGGATTGCCTTTTTGTTCATAGACAAATTGGCACCGTAATTGAGAAATTGCCTGACATAAGGCCGCGGCTTCCGCCGGATATTTGGTTTTAGCATAGGCCATCATTCCCGAATTTTGTTTAACGCCGCCTGCGGCATTTTTACCGTAACGTGCCAGATCGGAATCGTTAAGTACGGGATAGTAAAAATATCCGAAGTCGTCGCCCATCTTTTCGGCGCCTGCAGCGACAGCCCAAGAGCCGTTGGCCATCATTGCCGCCTTGCCCGATTCAAACAACGGCAGAGCTTCGTCGATTCCGGTTAATGCGACGTTTTTGGAAAAAGCCTTCATGTTCAGCAATTCTTTTAAAAATGCCGCGCTCTTGGCGTAAGGTTCGTCGGAAAACTTCGCTTGGCCTTTAACGATTTTTTCGGTGATTTCGGGATCTATCGAGTAAGCGAATCCTTCCGCCATCATTGCCGCGCACCATCCGTCTTTAGCGCCGACCGAAATCGGTACGACATCGGTTTTGGCAAGTTTTTCCACGACCGTTTTTAATTCCGCCGCGGTTTTCGGAACCTGCAGATTGTTTTGCGAAAAAATCCGTTTATTGTACAGCAAAATCTCATAGGCGATATCTTCAAACGGAACGGCGTAGATTTTACCGTCTTCGGCCGGAAGCTTTGCCGAGGGAATAACTTGATCCCAATATCCGTTTGCATCGAGATATTGATCAAGCGCCAATGCACTGTTTGATTTTAATATCGACGTGGCGAAACTTCCGCCTCTTTCCCACCATACGTCAATGCCGCTGCCGCCGGCCGCGATCATCGTTCGCACTTTGGTTTCATACGTTTGAGCGTCGCCCGGAACCATTTCCAATTTTGCTTCAACGTTCGGCAGTATTTCCGGTAGCCGATCCATGACATATTTCATTTCTGCAACGACGTTTTCATCCGTGTTGTTAAATAAAACATTCAACACAACTTTCTTTTGAGCCGCCGATTCCGATGATTTTGCTTTACAGCCGGCCGCCGAAATAATCACAGCCATCGCGATCAATACCGACAAGACCGTTTTCATAATTTTCATTTTTGCACTCCTCCTTAGTCTTTGCTTCCGAATGCATTTTATTCGATAAATAATACTATAATGTATTGCAGCCGGCGGTCAAGTATTTTTCAACTTCACCGTTCCATTTTGCGGTAAATTGTTTTATGGGGACGGTCGGCATCGGCGCCCAATTCTTTGCGGCGCTGTTCGGCATAGTCGCTCCATGTGCCTTCGAACCAGCGCACGGTGCTGTTGTTTTCAAAAGCTAAAATGTGCGTGCATATTCTGTCCAAAAACCAGCGGTCGTGGCTGATTATGAGCGCGCAGCCGGCAAACCGTTCTATGGCCTCCTCAAGTGCGCGCATGGTCGCAACATCCAAATCGTTTGTCGGTTCGTCCAAGAGCAAAACGTTTGCGGCGGTTTTTATCATCATGCCCAAATTGAGCCGGTTGCGCTCCCCGCCTGAAAGCACGCCGACTTTTTTTTGCTGGTCGGCGCCGCTGAAGTTGAACCACGAGCAATAGGCCCGGCTGTTTACTTCGCGGAGCGCCCCGTTTACGGCTCTCCCGTCTTTATCGACCGCGCCGAGCTTTATGATGTCGAGACCGCCTGAAAGCTGTTCCCATACGGTTTTATTCGGGTCCAAGCCGCTTCGCATTTGATCGGCGTAAGCGATTTTTACGGTTTCTCCGATGCGGATTGTTCCGCTGTCGGGCTTTTCGCCGTTTTTCGAATTCGAGCCGCTCGGAGATCCGCAGCCGGCCGCTTCGACAATCATTTTGAACAGGGTTGTTTTTCCCGCACCGTTCGGTCCTACAATACCGACGACGGCTCCCGGCGGCACCGTAAAGTTTACGTTTTCAAACAAAAGTTTATCGCCGAATGATTTGGTAAGATTTTGCGCTTCAATAACGACATTGCCCAAGCGCGGTCCTGCCGGAATCGAAATAACGCTGTCTTTTACCGGCGTTTTATTTTCGGCCGCCAAAAGCTGCTCGTATTTTGCAATATGCTCTTTATGCTTTGCCTGCCGGCCTTTCGGACTCATGCGGATCCATTCGAGTTCCCGTGCCAACGCTTTTTTGCGTTCGTTTTCACCCTTTTCTTCAAGAGCGAGCCGCGCCTGTTTTTGCTCGAGCCAGCCCGAATAGTTGCCCTTGTACGGATAACCTTCGCCGCGGTCGAGTTCCAATATCCAGCCCGCAACGTTATCCAAAAAATAGCGGTCGTGGGTAACGGCGATAACCGTTCCTTCGTATTGCTGCAAGTGCCGCTCGAGCCACGCGACCGTTTCGGCATCCAAATGGTTTGTCGGCTCGTCCAAAAGCAAAATATCGGGCTTTTGCAACAAAAGCCTGCACAGGGCGACGCGCCTTTTTTCTCCGCCGGAAAGTACGCCGATTTTCATATCGGACGGCGGGCAGCGCAAAGCGTCCATAGCCAATTCAAGGCGGGAATCGAGGTTCCATGCGTCCAGCGCGTCGAGTTTTTCCTGAACGGCGGCTTGTTTTTCGCACAATTTGTCGATATCCGCATCGCTTTCGCCGAAAGCTTCGTTTATAGCGTCGAATTCGGCCAATAAATCCGTTACTTCCTTAACGCCTTCTTCGACGATTTCTTTTACCGTTTTATTGTCGTCGAGCACGGGTTCCTGCGGCAAATAGCCTATCGTGTAGCCCGGCGATACCGATGTTTCGCCCGTAAATTCGGTATCGACGCCTGCAAGAATTTTGAACAAACTCGACTTACCCGATCCGTTTGCACCGATAACGCCGATTTTGGCACCGTAATAATAGGAGATGCTTATGTCTTTGAGCACCGTTTTTGTTCCGTATGAACGCGATACGCGATCCATGGAATAAATGATTTTTTTATCGTCAACCGTTTTTGCCATGCGCTCATCATATCAAAAAAACGCTCGGCCTGCAATCGGGGAATTTGTACAGGAACAGGGCGGCTGCAATTTGCCGCAAGTCGGTGCCTGTGCTATACTCACGCCATGAACAAACAGGAATTGCGCGACAGCATTGCCGTTTACACCGTGATGACTTTTGCCCGCTCAAGCGGGGCGGGCGGTCAAAACGTAAATAAAGTCAATACGAAAGTGCATGCGGCAATTGAACTCGGCGACTTAAAAGGACTTTCAGATACCGAGCGGAAGCTGGTTATGCAGCGCCTTGCAAAAAGCATACGAGGCGGTGTTTTTGCCGTCGATGTGCAGGACGAGCGCTTTCAGGAACGCAATAAAAAAATCGCGCTTATGCGCATTGAAGAAAAAATCACTACGGCGGCGCGCGCCGTAAAAAAACGGAAACCGACGCAGCCCACAAAGGCTTCCCGTGAACGGCGAATCAAAGTAAAAAAGCTGCGCTCGGAAATCAAAAAAAATCGGGGAAAAGTGAAAGTTTAGTTCTATTTTGTTACGTTGTGCAGCCATTGTCTTATTTTTGTACTGTCCGCGTCTATAATAAAGGGTGGAGGTACACTATGGCAAAAAGCTTTGATGACTTAACCATCGCCGATGACTTTATGTTTTGTAAAGTCATGCAGAACGAAGGCATTTGCAAAGAGTTCCTTGAAATGGTCTTATCCGATAAAATCGGGAAAATCGCCTACCTGTCGCCGCAAAACAGTGTTGCAACCGGTATCGAAGCAAAATCGGTGCGTCTTGATGTGTTTGTAAAAGACGAAGCCGGCAAGTCCTATGATATAGAAATGCAGGTAAGCAACGAACACAATCTTCCGAAACGTATGCGTTATTATCAGGCGGCAATCGACATTGCATTCTTGGACAAGGGTGTGCATTACAAAGCATTAAACGACAGCTACATTATCTTTGTGTGCGTGTTCGATGCAATCGGAAAGAATAAACCGATTTATACATTTGAAAATATTTGTCTTGAAGACCGGCACACACCCTTACGCGACGGGACAAAAAAGGTTATAATAAATGCGGAAGCTTTCAGCAAAGCAACCGATAAAGAACTGAAAGGCTTTTTGGAATATGTCAAAATCGGAACGGTGAATACGAAGTATACCGGGAGGATAGAAACGATGATACAGGCAGTAAAGAATAACGAACAGGCGCGACAGGAATACCGCTTTATGTCGGGGTTTGAAATGGATGCTCGGGAAGAAGGCCGAAGCGAAGGTATTGCACAAGGGTTTTCCGACGGTTCGCGCCAAAAAGCGTTAGAGGATGCAGGCAACTTAAAACGACTCGGCGTTTCCATTGAAATTATCGCGCAAGCTACCGGCCTCAGTAAAAAAGAAGTGGAAAACTTATAGTTCTATTTTGTTACGTTGTGCAGCCATTTGCCGTTGCGTACGCGGAGGAGTCCGGCGCCGACTTTTAAAAACTGTTCGATTTGCAGGCACATGTATATGAGGTACGGCGGTGCGTGCAGCGCAAAGGCCGCGGCTGCGGCCGACGGAATTGCAACAAACCACATCCATACGCTGTCGTTAAACGCGGCATACACGGTATCGCCTCCCGACCGGCACAATCCCACAATAAAAAACATATTGAATGCGTTTATCGGGTACATACACATGAGGATCCGCAGCATGATCTGCGCTTGCGTTATAATGTGTGATTCGACATTAAACAAAGCGGGAAGCGCAAGCGAAAGCGGGAACAGCAGCGATCCTATAAAAACCGCCAAAGCGGGCATAAACCATGCGCATCGGTTCGCGTATTGCCGCGCTTCGCGTTCGGCTCCTTCGCCTATTTTTTTGCCGATGATTATTCCCGCACCGTTTCCGACCCCGATAAAAAACACCCACGTGAGCTGAGAAATCGTTCCCGTTATATTGAATGCGGCGATTGCATCGGTGCCCGCGTGCGAAAAAATCGCGTTTTCTGTCGTAATGCCGATGCTCCACAGTGTTTCGTTTATAATGACGGGAAGGGCGATCCTCACAAAGCGCGCAAGAAAATCGCTTGTAAACGAAAAAAGCTGGAAAAAATTCCCGCATGCTTCGTATTGCATTCGGTATGCCCAACCGACCGTGATGACCAGTTCGACAAAGCGGGAAAGCACCGTCGCGATTGCGGCGCCTTTTACGCCCATTGCGGGAATGACCAAGACCGTGCCGAAAAACGGAATGCTTGCGCCGAAGATAAACAGATAATTAAAAAGAGCGTTCACGCAAATAGACACGGCGGTACTCACCGTCGGCAGTTTTACGTGCTCGGTTGCGCGGAAAGTAAGCTGAAACGCAAAACTGACGGCAAGCATCGGATAACTCGGCGCGACAAAGCGCAGGTATTGGCCGCCCAGTTCTATAACGCGCGCGTCCGAAGAATACAGCCCGATAAGCTCGCGCGGAAAAAACAGCGCGGCGCTCATAAAAATAAGGGAAAGTACGACGGAAAGCGTAAGCGTAATTCCGAGCGTGCGCCGTATGCCCGCAATGTCTTTTTTGCCCCAAAATTGCGCGACGAAAATCGCGCCGCCGCTCGAAATGCCGAACAGTATCATATTCAGAATAAAAAAGATTTGATTGCCCAATCCCGCCGCGGCGATTTCGGTTGCTCCGAGTCGGCCGACCATTATCGTGTCGAGCATGTTGACGAATGTTTGGAGAAAGTTTTGCAAAATAATCGGAACCGCAATCGCAAAAAGCGTGTTGAAAAATCCCGGCAGTGATGCCATAGTTGAACCTCGTGCGCAGTATATCATATAATGAATAAAATGTTTACCGAAAAGAAAGCGCTTTGCCGCCTTTGCGGTTTGTGCGCGCCGATTGTGCCGGCCTTGTTTTTGTGCTTTGCGGTAACCCTTGCCGCGCTTCCCTTCGAATCCCGCGCCGAACCCGGCGAGCTTGCCTTTTTGCGTAGCGCGTATCCCGATTTAGCGTTCAACTGTGTGTACGATGATGAACAAAAGGATTTTAAAATTGAAGTTGCGCGCAAAGCCTCCGGCAGCGGCGGTACGCGGCACAAGGCCGTTTTTTATTGGGCCGGCGGTAAAATGCTTCCGCCCGAAAAACTCGGCGATAAGGAATCCTATTGGAACCTTATGTATGCGTATGCGAAAGATATTCCCGATCCTGCACGGTTTTCGCAGGAAGACATACGGCGCTTGCGCAATTTTTCTTCGGCCGAAAACCGTTTGCGCCAAGCGGGCGTGTCGCTTGACTTTTTTGACGCCGTGTATGACAGCGCAACGCGCCGATCGACTGAAACTCATATCAAGCGCGTATCCTTTCTCGGCAAATACACGAATGCGCACGAATGGATTTTCGCACCGCTTGCGCGCGTCGAAGCGAAGATCGGCAAACTTGCAAAAACCGACGCCGAAGTAAAGGATTTTGTCGACAATGTATCGCGCGGCGACGGCTACAACTGGCGCGAAATTGCGGACAGGGCATCGCGTTCCTTCCACAGCTACGGCATTGCGATCGATATTCTTCCGCGCGGCTGGGGACAAAAAAATATTTATTGGGCATGGCGGCGCGACATCGATCCCGACGGCTGGATGACGCTCCCGCTCGATAAGCGCTGGATGCCTCCGCTTAAAGTCATTCAAGCTTTTGAATCGGAAGGATTTATTTGGGGCGGCAAGTGGCCCATTTGGGATAATATGCATTTTGAATATCGTCCCGAATTGATTGAATACACAAGGAGGATGTCGGAATGAATGAGCAAAAAAAGTATTATCTGGGATTGGATAACGGCGGGACGACAACCAAAGCGGCTCTGTTTACTCCCGACGGAAAAGAAGTCGCCGTTGCGCGTGTCGATACCGCATCGATTACCGTTCAAAGCGATTTTGCCGAACGCGACATGGAAGAAATGTGGCGGGCGAATTGCGCCGTCATTCGGCACGTGCTTGCAAAAAGCGGCGTACAAAATACGGACATCGCCGGTGTCGGAATATGCGGGCACGGCAAGGGCTTGTATTTGTGGGGAAAAAACGGCAAGCCGGTACGCAAGGGTATTCTTTCTTCCGACAACCGCGCTTACGAATATTCGGCGCGCTGGCAAAAAGACGGTACGGAGCAAAAAGCGTTTGAGCTGTCGTGTCAGCACGTTTTGGCTTGTCAGCCTGTTGCGCTGCTTGTATGGCTTCGCGACCACGAAAGCGATTCATACGCCGATATTCAATGGGTGTTCGAATGTAAAGATTATGTGCGTTTCAGAATGACCGGCAAGGCATGCGCCGAACTGACCGATTATTCGGGAAGCGGCTTGATAAACCTGCACACGAACTCTTACGATCCCGCATTGTTAAAGCTGTTCGGTATCGAAGCCGTTGCAGACAAACTGCCGCCGCTTTGCCGTTCTTCCGACGTATGCGGCGTTGTAACCGAAGAAGCCGCAAAGGAATGCGGCCTTGCCGCGGGAACGCCCGTTATCGGCGGCATGTTCGACATCGATTCGTGCGCTTTGGCCGCCGGCGTTGTCGACGAAACAAAACTGATTGTCGTTGCCGGAACCTGGTCGATAAACGGTTACATCGCCGCCGACCCCGTAACGGACGGTTCCGTTCGCATGAACAGCCTTTTTTGCATTCCCGGCCGCTATTTTATCGAAGAATCGAGCGCAACCTCGGCGGGAAATCTGACGTGGGTCGTGCAGGAACTGTTTCCCGAATTGATTGAAAAAGCCGAACGGAACAACGAAAACGTGTACAAGCGCCTGGACGAAACCGTCGCTTCCGTTTTGCCTTACGAACACCTTCCCCTGTATTTACCCTTTGTGATGGGAAGCAATGCCCACCCGAACGCCAAAGCCTGTTTTTTAGGAATTTCGGCATCTCATAAGCGCGCCCACGTGCTGCGCAGCGTCTACGAAGGCATTGTCTTTTGCCACCGCGTGCATATCGACCGGCTGGCTGTCGGCGCGCAAAAGCCCTTTTCCGTCGTCCGCTTAACCGGCGGGGCCGCAAACAGCCCGTTGTGGGCGCAAATGTTTGCCGACATTTTAGGCTTGCCTGTGGAAATTACCGATGCGCACGAAGCGGGCGCACTGGGCTGCGCAATGGCGGTATCGGCGGCGGCGGGCGACAGTCCTTCGCTTGCCGCAGCGTCCGAAAAAATGTGCCGTATTGTCGCGCGCTTTGAACCCGACGTGCGCAACAAAAACGCGTATGATGCGCGCTATGCGCTGTACAAAAAAGCCGCGGAATTTTTGAATCCGCTCTGGGACGATTTTCAAAAGACCGCGGCCCGCTGAAAGCGTAAACCGAAAGTGGTTTTATTTTTGCGTTACGGTGATTTTTTCGACGATGTTTTTTGCCGTCGTCAGCTTTGAAACGTCTTCGTAAATCTTTCCGTCGGCACCGTTTTCCGAACCCGTTCCGGCAAGCGAAAGCGTTATTTCTCCGTTCGATGCCTCGCCTGCCGGAATTTTTGCTTCATACACGACGGACGGTTGACCGTTTACGCCCGAGTTTTTCTTTGTGTAAAAATCGTTGTAATCGAAGCTCGTGTTGAATTCGGCTTTGATTACATATTCGGCGTCGCCGATTTGTGCGGTGAATACGATGCCGCTCTTCGGCGTTGCCGACGTTACCGCATCCACCTCTGTGCTGATCGGCGCATTTTTTACGCTGCCGTAATTTGCCGCATGATACCATACCGGAAGCGATTCCGGTCTTCCTTCTTTAGGACCGAAAATCCAATTTCGTTTGCTTGAGCGCTGTGTTATGTACAGCGTGCGCACGTAATTGCCGTCGGCATCTTCAAGCCATACGGCGCACTGCGGGTCCATTTTCGCTTTCCAGTTTTTTCCCGCGCCGATAGCGACCGTAACTTCTTTTGCAAAAAGCGCCGACGTTGCCGATAAAATCATAAATACGGCAAATGCTCTTTTCATTTTGTACCTCCGAAGATTGCATTCATCCATAGCGAAATAAAACGGTTCGTATACGCGATCCCGTTGTCCCAATATTTTTTATCGCATTTTTTAAGAAAAACCGATTCAACGCAGCCCCACAGCCCCGACACGAGAATGTCGACGTCGAGCTGCGGGTTTGCCGAGCGGGCGTTTCCGTTTTGTATGCACGCTCTCAAAAGTTCCGCTCCCGTTTTATTGCACACAAAATAGGACTCGATAAATTCATCGTCGGCATCGGAAACGGTTCGGATCCCTTGCATAACAAGCTGCGCGCGCCGCGGGTTTTCGAAGCACCAATCGCGGAACATATCTATGGCGGCCCTCAGTTTCTTTTTATCCGCGTGCAAAGCGTGTACGGCTTTAAGTATCCTTTCGTTCAATTCCCGCAAACAATCGAGGCTGATTTCCTGAAAAAGACTGTCTTTGTCCTTGTAGTAGTGGTAAATGTTCGCCGCCGTAATGCGGCAGTTTGCGGCGATGTCGCGCATGGCAATCGCATCGGGATTTTTTGTCATAAGCAGTTCAAGCGTCTTTGTCTTTATCGTCGCCGTGATTTCCGTATTCGCCCTTCTCATACTCGCCCTCTTTTGCTTTTTGCCGCATTTTATTGAACGGTGATAATTTAACAATGTTTAATAATAAAGTCAAGTTCTCTCCGTTTTTTTTCTTTGTGGCGAATTTCGGTGCTTTTTTTTATGGGCCTGTCCGCCCCGAGGTACTTGCGCTCCGAGTAAATTCGGCATATTATGTAAGGATGAATGACGGTTTTTGCCGATTGTTTTATTGATAAAATATATGCTTAAAACGAGGCTGTGCCCGCTGCGCCGCGGCAATATCCGTATGCGGTGAGGTCTTGCCGACTGTCGGCGCGGTTATTTTGAGGAGGATTTTCCCATGAAAAAAAATATGCTTGTACCGTTTACGGCGGTGCTTTTAATCGCAGCAGTTGTTTTGTTTTGTGCCGCAGGCTGTAAAAAGAAAACCGAAACCGAGCAAAGTGCACCGGAGTGGCGGGAAGGGCACCGCGATTTTCTTGCCTATAATCCCAATGATCCCGACTTTGGATATGCGTTTGTTCCCCTGTATATAAAAGCCGAACCGGAACCCGAGCGGCCGGCAAAAAAACGGAATCTAAGCGGTCCTTCCGCGAATTCCGTCAAAAAAAACGCGTCCGGAACGGCAGCTTCCGGCGTGCGCCCCTTAAAAGAATATAAAACGGCGTATACGACAACGCGCCCTGCAAAAAATGCGTTTGCCGTACCCGCAGGCGTTTCGGGGGAAGTTCTTCCCGCGGCGGAAGAAGAGGGCGATTTAACCGTCGTCGATTGGGGGCCTCAAAAAGAGTTGCCCGCGGCAATCCGCCAGCCGTCTTTTTACGTCGTGTTTTCGCTTCCCGTAAAGGCGATAAGCGCGCTCGAAGAACCGTCTTCAAAGTCGGATTATATGAGAGTTGAGCCTGCGGTTGAAGGCGTGTTCCGCTGGTACGGTTCGCGCCATTTGGCGTTTGAAGCGAGCGAAAACATCAATCCTTTGTTGGAATACACGATTACCGTAAACGGCAGCGTAAAATCCTTGAGCGGAAAGCCGATTACCGGCGAGCGCGTTTTTAAAATCAAAAGCGAAGAGCTGCGCATTACCGGTTCTACGGTCGGCTATTCGTTTGCAAAAAAATCCGGCATGTGGATCGACACTGACGACGTGGTGCCCGAAGCGGCGAACGAAGTGCTGCTTACGTTCAACTATCCGGTTAAGGCGCAGGATTTTTCAAACCGTATCCGTGCCGAAGTTGACGGCGGCGTTTTGCCCTGCACCGTAAGCCAAAAAGACGACAAATCGCTGCTGGTTACGGTAAAGGGAAACATTCCTTTCGATACCGACGTGTATGTTTATGTCGATAAGCTGTGCATCCGTTACCACACGCTTTTGCCGTTCCGATTGGAACGGACCGACGTCGAGCGTTCGGCAGGGCGCTTTTTAAATCCCGTGTACCTACGCTTTTCGCATAATGTTGACCCCTCCTCGGTTTTGGCGAATCTTTCGACTGAGCCGTCGATGCCCATAAAGAAAGAAAACATCGAAGTAAACGGAAGTACGGTCATCGTGTACGACCTTCCCGTCAACTTTAATTCAAAATATACGCTGACTGTAAAAGACGGCATAAAGGATGTATACGGCAGAAAATTAAAAGCAGGAAAGTCCGTTTCGGTTCAGGTTCCCGAAGCGGCAAGTTACGTGAGGTTTTTGGACAGCGGCACAAAAATGCTCGAAGCCGCCTATCCGCATAAATTTTTGTTCGAATACCAAAACCTGTACGAACCCTCGCGTTACAGCATCGTAAGAACCCTGGACCCGCTCGACATATCGTCGTGGGACGCACATGTTTACGAAGAGGATGCTGTAAAGCCGAAGATAAAAATACGCAACCAAAGGCAGTTTGAAGTTATCGATTTGGATCCGCTTTTGGATAGTAACGGCAAGGGTTTTGTGCGCTTCGATGCGGAGATGACCGTTCCGTCCTATTGGGATAAAAATAATCTTTACACGCAGAAAAACTGCACGACGATTCAGGTAACCGATTTGGGCATTACGGTTCGATACGGATTAAATAGGGCGGTTGTGCTCGTAACAAGCCTTGCCACCGGCAATCCCGTTGAAGGCGCGAATGTGTACATGTACAACGGTGAGCAACCCGTAAACGCTGCGGCAACAACCGCGTACAGTTCAGGTACAACGGATAAAAACGGACTTGCCGTTTTGAAGTTTGATCGTTGGAGTGCGGCGTTTTTTGACTCATACAGGGAAGCCGTTTGTGTGGAAAAAGACGGAGACCGCGCGGTGTTTTATCCGGATACGCACAGCGAATGGCGTTCCGTTTCTTCGGTCGGCGATATTGATTTCGGCGCGCAGAATTTTCAACGTACATTTATGTTTTCCGACCGCGGCTTGTACCAGCCCGGCGAAACGATTACGTTCCGCGGCATCGATCGTACGCAAAGGCTCGGCTCGTTTACTCCGTATACCGATGAGTATACGATAACCTTAAAAGAAAACGTGTGGGGCGATGCCGAAGAGATTGCATGCTTAAACGGCACTTGTTCGGAATCGGGCGGATTTTGGGGTTCGATTAAACTTCCCGAAAACGTAAAGCCCGGTCAATACGTGCTTGTATACGAGCGACCCGGAAGAAAAGAGTGGCGGAGCCGCAAAATCAATATTACGATCGCGTATTTTGAACGCTTAAAATTCCAAGCGGAAGTTGCCTTGAGCGAAGCGACCCTCGTTGCCGGCGACACGATAAGCGGTTCGATTAAAGCTTCGTATTTGTCGGGCGGCTCTTTGCCCGAAGCGACGTACACGGGAGGCTGGGTGCGCCAAGGCTGCGATTTTACAAGCGACGACCCCGCACTTAAAAATTATACCTTCGGCCCGCGCGAAATCGAGCGCTCAATGGAACAGCTTTCTTCGTTTGAAGGAAAACTTTCCGCCGACGGCAGTGCACGCATTTCGTATACGACCGCCCAAGAAGGCATTGTCGGTTCTCCGTACCGCTACTTTGCCGAGGCGTCGGTAACCGATATAAGCAACCAGCTTATTGCGGCGCGCAATGCGGTAACGGTTCACCCCGCGTCGTTTTACATCGGAGTTGTAAAACCCGACGGCGTTACCGGCTTCGCAAAAAAGGGGCAGGAATTGAATTTCCCGCTTATGCTTGCTTCCGCGGACGGAAAAGCACTTGCTTCTTTGGATTTTGTTAAAGGCAATTTGTCGGCCGAACTTATACGCGACGATTGGCATTTGGTGCAGCAGTACGGTTCTTCCGGCAGCGTATACGCGAGCTACGAAAAACAAAGCGTCAGCGAATATTCAGCGGCGGTAAAACCTTCGCTCAAAGGCTCGGTAAAAGTTACGCCTAAAAACGCCGGCTATTATACGCTCGTGTTAAGCGGAACCGATAAAAACGGTAAAATTGCAAAAACCGAATATTCCTTTTTTGTAACCGGTTCGGGAGCCGTTTTTTGGAACCGCGACTTCGAATCTTCGCTGCGCCTCACTCCCGACCAATCGCAGTACAATCCCGGCGATACGGCGCGCATTTTGCTCGAAAGCCCGCTGCCTGCCGGCAACTATCTTATTACCGTTGAGCGCGAAGGAATTTTTACCGAAGAAGTGCGCCGTTTTGAAGAAAGCACCGCCGTGTTGGAAATCCCGATTGCGCTCAATTACGTGCCGGTTATATACGTGAGCGTGTGTTCGTATTCCGTGCGTTCGGGAAAGCCGACTCATCAGTACGGCGAAGCCGATATGGACAAGCCCAAAGGCTTTTTCGGTTCGACCGCCGTGTTTGTAAATCCGCGCGTAAAAGCTTTTTCGATCGACGTTGCCGCCGACAAACCCTCGTACCGTCCGGGCGAAAAAGCCGTTATCGTGCTGAATGCGACAAAGGGCGGGGAACCGCTTGCCGACGCGGAGCTGACCCTTATGGCGGTAGACCGCGGCGTTTTGGATTTAATCAATTATCACGTTCCGAATCCCGTAGACTTTTTTTACAATGAACACAACTTTCCGCTGTGCGTAAAAGGCGGAGATTCGCGCGCGCTGCTTATGGATCCGGTAACCTACGAAATAAAAAACTTGAAAGGCGGAGATGCTTCCGATGAAGAAAAAGAACAGGAGCGCAAAAAATTCGACCCGACAGCCGTCTTTATACCGGTTTTAAAAACCGATAAAAACGGTCAAGCCCGTGCCGAATTCACTTTGCCCGATACGCTTACGACCTATCGCATTACGGCCTTCGGCGTTCACGAGGATTTACTCGCTTTGCAGGAAGATGAAATGCTCGTGCAAAATCCCGTAAACGTGCTTGCGGTAAAACCGCGTCGCTTGCGCGAGCGCGACACGGCCGAATGCGGCGTGCTGATTTCAAACCTCGATTCGCGTTCTCACAGCATAACGGTAAAAGCCGAAGTGCGCTCTCCGCAGGGAGCCGATTCGGCAAACCTCGGCAAAGCCGCCGGTAAAGCCTTTTTCGACGGCAGCGCGCAAAAAACGGTGAAGGTCGAAAGCGGCGCACAGTCGACGGTGTATTTCGATCTTGCCGCTCAAAAAGCGGGAGAAGTCGAAGTCGTGTTTTCGGTATCGTCGGATATTTTAAAAGAGCGTTTGGTGCAGCCGCTTGTTATCGAGCACCCCTTTGTGTTCGAAACCTTTACGGCGACGGGAACCGTCGAGCGTTCCGCTTCGTCGGTTTCCGAAAAGGTGGCGCTCCCGTCTTTTGCCGATTTGAACGCCGGTTCTTTGTCGATTACGCTGGATGCAACCCGCTTGGCGACGCTTTCGTCGGCGGTCGATTACGTGTTCAATTATCCGTACGGCTGTATGGAACAGCAAAGCGCGCGCTTATTGCCCTTGGTTGTTTTCGGCGACTACATCGCTACCTTCGGTCTGCAAACCGAAGTGCCCGATGTAAAGAAAACCGTAAGAAAAACCTTTGCCTCGTGGAAGCAAATTCAACAGGACGACGGCGGTTTCCCGTATTGGCCCGAGGGTACGGAGTCGAGTTTTTACGTGAGCGTACGCATCGCTCATTTGTGCGCGCTTGCAAAGGAACGCGGCTACAGTGCCAAGGATATTACGCTCAATACGGAAAGACTTGCTTCATATGTTTCGTCAAACATCAACAAAAACTATTTGAGCGATTACCTTCGCACGTATGCGTGTTATGTGCTCGCGCTCAACGGAAAGAGTTTCCCCGCTTCTTTGCTGCCGTCCGTATCCGCTAAAGATACCGATATTTCGACTGCGGCCTTGGCCGGCTTGGCTTGCCTCCAACGCGGCTCTTCCGGCGATAAGGAAAAGGCGCAGCAGTACGCGGACACCATACGCCGCTACCTGCGGCCCGATGCGCGCGGCGTGGACATAACTTCTCCCGACGAATCGCGGTACTATTATTGGTATGCAAACGACAAATCCATGGATTATGCGCTGACGGTTAAACTGTTTACGCTGCTCAATGCCGACGACGATATGATTACAAAGCTTTTGTATACGCTTTTGCAGCGCCAAAAAGCCGGCTATTGGAAAAGCACGGCCGTTACCGCCTTTGTGCTCGATTCGGTATATACGGTTATAAAAACGGCTAAACTCGACAACTTGAATATGAGCGCTTCGGCATCGGTGGACGGAAAGGAATTGGTTTCCGGAAGCTTTAAAGGCGCGGGAGCGCAAGCTCTTACGTTTACCGCCGATTTTGACGAAGAGCCGTTGAGCACCGTAAAGCGCGATATGCTGCTTCCGCTTACGATTACAAAAAAAGGTTCGAATCCGCTGTACTATACGACATCGCTCAGATACGCCATTCCGCAGGAAATGCAAACGTCGCGCGATGAAGGCTTGGGCGTTTCGTATATTCTCCGCGATGCCGAAACCGATAAAATCGTAAAACCGTCTTCGGCTTCTTCTTCCCTTATCGAGCTTGAAAGCGGCAAAACCTACGAAATGGAAATAAAATTGTCGTCGGGACGCGATCGCAGCTTTGTCGCTCTGCGCGCACCGGTGCCGTCGGGGGCGGAAATTATCGATGCGGCCTTTGTTACAACCGCCTCCCTTACCGGAAGCAATCGTGCCGAAGACGAGGATGCCGACGATGAAGACGATTGGTATAGCTGGTTTTACGGAAGGCCGATGAGCAGTCAGCGCATTTACGACAACGAAGTGCAGTATTTTTGGAACGATTGGGTAAAGGGAAGCGATACGGTGCGTTTTAAATTCCGCGCCGTCAGAAAAGGAGTGTATCCCTGTCCGCCGCTTACCGCCGAATGTATGTATGAAAACGAAGTGTTCGGCCGTACCGACGGATACCTGTTTGTGATAAAATAATGAAGGTCGTTTCGAAGATACAAAAAAACGTTCGCGCCGCCGGCCTTTGTGCGGCCGGTGCGCTGCTTTTGTTTGCCGCGCTTGACCTCTTCTTTTTGCCGTTTCCGAAGCTCAATGCATTCAGGAAGCGGGATTGGAGTACGCGCATTTACGACAGGCGCGGCACATTGGTGCAAGTGCTTGCGCTCGAAGGCGGCGTGCGCCGAGAATTTACTCCGCTTTCGGCTATGCCGCGGCAAGCCATTGATATTTTTTTAGCAGCGGAAGACAAACGTTTTTTTTCGCACTGCGGACTTGATTTTTCGGCCGTAGTGCGCGCCGCGCTGCAAAATATACGGAACGCTCAAAGAGTGAGCGGCGCTTCGACCGTTACGATGCAGCTTGCACGCATCGTCGTTCCGGCAAAAAAACGCACGCTTGCGGCAAAACTCAACGAAGCATGGAACGCGCTTCGCATAGAGCGGCGCTTAAGCAAAAACGAAATACTCGAGTTGTATTTGAATACGCTGCCCTTCGGTTTCCAAACCGAAGGCATTACGTCCGCCGCAAAAACTTTTTTTGCCGCACCCCTTGAAGAGCTGAGCATCGAGCAGCTGTGCTGCCTTGCGGTTATACCGCGCCGCCCTTCGGGCAACAATCCGCTCGAGCACCCGCAGGTGTGCGCCGAGCGTGCCTGTGAACTGTACCGTTCGCTCCGCAGTCCGCTAGCTGCCGCCGATTCCGGTCTCGGCGCATCAATCGGATCCGTGCCGCTTGAACACTTTGTGCGCATTGCCGAAAACGCGCGGCGGGCGGAATATCCGTTTTATTTGCCGCACTGCGTTGATTTTTTGAAAAAGCGGTTTGCGCGCGAGGGCCGCTCTCTTCCCCCGGAAATGCGTTTGACTGCGGATGCGCTTTTTTCTTTTCACGCCGAAAATCTTTTGGCGGGCGAACTTGCAAACAATTCATATGCGCGCGTGTACAACGGCGCGGTGTTTGCAATCGAAAACGAAACGGGGAACATCATCGTTTGGGTCGGTTCCAATTCGTATTTCGACCGCGACCATCAGGGGCAAATCGACGGCGTTACCGCGATGAACCAAAGCGGTTCGAGCTCAAAACCTTTTTTGTACGCGCTCGCGCTGGACAAAGGCTATAAGCCCTCCGACGTGCTCCCCGACATTCCGCTTCGCTTCGGCTCGAACGAAGTGTACATTCCGCGCAACTTCAACAACCGCTATAACGGTCCCGTGCGCTTCCGTACCGCCCTTGCATCCAGTTTGAACGTGCCGGCCGTAAGCCTTTTGGATTCGATCGGCGAAGCTTTTTATGCCGACACGCTCGATAAACTGCATTTCGATTCGATACGCACAAAGGGCCTCGACGCGGGACTTGCCCTTGCGCTCGGAAGCGCTCCCGTATCCCTGTATGAATTGGTGCGGGCATTCAGCGTTTTTCCGCGCGACGGAACGGTTATTCCGCTTCGCTTGCTCGAAGATTCCGGCAGCAGCGGAGAAGCACTTCGCTCGGCTGATTCGCCGCCCGATTCGGTAAACGACAATTTTTCGCCTTCGCGCGTATATTCTCCGGACAGCGCGCGCATTATCTGTTCGATTTTGTCCGACAGCGAAGCGCGCGTAAAAGGATTCGGTTTTTCGTCCGTGTTCAAAACGGACTTCCCGTCCATGTTTAAAACGGGAACGGCAAATCAATATCAAAGCCTTATCGCTCTGTGTGCGAGTTCCGCCTATACCGTGGGCGTGTGGCTCGGAAACTTTTCCGGCGAAACCGTTATCGGTAAAACGGGCAGTTCGATTCCCGCTTACGTTGCAAAAGAAGTGCTTACCCGATTGCAAACCTCTGCGGACGGAAGCGGCAAGATTCTTCCGGCGCGCAACTTTGCCGAACCGGAACATTGGCACCGCGGAACCGTGTGCGCGCTTTCGGGCATGATCGCTTCTCCCGATTGTCCGAACACGATAAGCGAATACCTTCCCGATTCCCTTACCGCCGAAGATAAAAAAAAGCTCCGCTGCACTTGGCACACAAAAGAAAACGGAAGGTTAAAAACCGTGTATCCGGAGGAATATCGAAACTGGTTTTTATCGGCCGAACGCTACGGTGCCGTCAATGCCGGCGGTGCTCCGCTTACGATAGTTCGCCCCGTGTCGGGAAGCCGTTTCCTCTACGACCGCGCATATAAAAACATCGCCGTTGTGCCGCTCGAAATAAACGGCGGGCACGGCGATACGGTGCGCGTGTTTTTGGACGGCGCCGAATACGCGGTGTTGGAACGCCCGTTTTTTATAAATCTTAGTGCGGGTAAAGGAAAACACCGCGTGCGTGCCGTATGCGCGGACGAAGAACAAACCGTCGTTTTTACGGTGGAGTAGGATTAGAGGGCTTGCACTTCTTGTTTATATATTCGCTATCGGACAATCATTTAACCTTGCCCAACGCAAAGCTCCATTCAATCTCGTTTGATAATCTTTTTTGCCCACACTTTGAAGCCAATGCAAATTGTCAATATCAAGTCTGATAGTAACAGTTTTTTTGGGCGGACGAAAGTATTTAAAATACCCGTTTTCAAAATCCTCGTCCGTCAATTCAGGTGCATCTGTCAGATTTATTTTGTCATACGGTTTTCCGTTTTTTTCACATTTTGTGATAAATTTTTCTAAGTCGTTCATAGTATTTCTCCCGTTCTTTCGGCGTTGCATCTCTTGCCGTAATGAGATGTATTCGCTCTTTTTCTGTAAAGCTTACTTGCAATGCCAGAAATTTATCTGCAATGCACCCTAATCCAAAATATCTCGTTTGACTTTCGTCAGAATGTTTTCTATCGTACATCTCATAAAAATACGGATCATCAAAAACGGCTTCAATTTCTTTGAACGAATAACCGTGATTTATTATATTTGCCTCGTTTTTTTCAGACCACCACTCAAAACGACCGTCTATAATCAACTCACCTTTTGGCATGTATTCCTCTGACATATATTTTACAGTATGTAATAACTAGTTGTCAAGAAAATCGTTTTTTTACATAATGTTTTTTTGGGGGATT
Organism: Treponema maltophilum ATCC 51939; assembly: GCF_000413055.1. NCBI lineage: Bacteria > Pseudomonadati > Spirochaetota > Spirochaetia > Treponematales > Treponemataceae > Treponema > Treponema maltophilum. Next base: position 192,383 of record NZ_KE332518.1, read on the forward strand.
TTATATGCGACTTTCCTTGCATTTACGCGATTTCCGTGTTATCATTACCGTATGATACGTAAAATATTGTTTTGTACGCTGCTGGTTTGTATGATTTCGCTGGCATCGCGGCTGCATGCGCAGCAAAGTGCGCAAACGCGCCAAAAAATTCCTTCCCCCTTGTACGGCATAACGCTCGATGCGGTTTCAAAATCGTCGATCAATAAAATCATCGATGCGATAAAAGCGCTTCCCGTTAAGCCGACCGCCCGCGTCATTATCGATGCCGATAAAAAACCGGCGGACTTTGTTCCGCTTTTGGCGCGATTGCATGAAGTTTCCTACGTTTTGCTTTGTCCCTGCGATTCTTCCGACATGGAGCTGTATGAAACGGTCGAATCCTATACGGCGCGCTTTGCCGACTGCGTTGCGCATCTTGCTCCCTATACGGATATTTGGGAAGTCGGCAACGAAATTAACGGCGAAGGGTGGCTGGGCGGTACGGACGAATTGATCGGGCAAAAAGCCTATGCGGCGTGGAAATATGTGCACGATCGCGGTCTTGCATCGGCGCTTACAACCTATATGTTTAAGCCCGGCGATCAAAGTATGACGATGGAGGAATGGCTCGAAAAGTTTATCCCTCCCGATATGAAAAACGCGCTCGATTATGTACTGGTCAGTTATTACGACGAAGACAACGAAGGCATGCACGACGATTGGGACGATATGTTTAAAAACTTATATGAGATGTTCCCCGCTTCGCAGTTGGGCTTCGGCGAGGTCGGCTTTGCCGATCCGCACCGGGCGGGAAAGGCTTTTAACGCTCAAGCCGACGCCTATTACCGCATGATGCCGTATAACGATCGCTATGTCGGCGGCTATTTTTGGTGGTATTGGCAGGAAGACTGTGTTCCGCACAAGCGTAATTCGCGCTGGCAAAAAATCGCCGATAATTTTTTGTGGATGAAAGAAAACTATTAAGGCCATGCACATAGAAACACAATGCCTGCATGCAGGCTATACGCCCGAAAACGGCGCTCCGCAGGTTATGCCGATTGTTCAAAGCACAACGTACCGTTTCGATTCCACCGAACATATCGCCCGCCTTTTCGATATGCCGACCGAATATATGTATTCGCGCATATCCAATCCCACCTGCGATGCGGTCGAAAAAAAACTTGCAGCCCTTGAAGGCGGCGTCGGCGCAATGCTTACGTCCAGCGGTCAGGCGGCTTCTTTGCTGTCCGTTTTGAACCTTTGTTCGGCAGGCGACAGTTTTGTTTCCGCGTCGACGATATACGGCGGCACCGTCAACCTTTTTGCCGTAACCTTAAAGAAGTTCGGCATCGAATGCATATGGGTCGACGCCGACGCTCCGGCCGAAACCATACGGGCGGCTTTTAAACCGAACACCAAAGCGTTTTTTTGCGAAACGCTTGCAAACCCCGCTTTAGCCGTCTGCGATATCGAAAAACTTGCGCACATCGCTCACGAAAACGGCGTTCCGCTCATTGTCGACAATACCTTTGCGACGCCGTATTTGTGCCGGCCTATAGAATGGGGCGCGGACATCGTCGTTCATTCCACGACAAAATATTTGGACGGACATGCGCTGCAAGTCGGCGGCGTGATCATCGATTCGGGAAAATTCGACTGGGCCTCCGCGCATAAAAAAAGCGGCAAGTACGCCGACTTTATCGAGCCGGACGACAGCTATCACGGCGTCGTGTATACGCGGGAGTTCGGCAATCTTGCCTACATTATAAAAGCGCGTATGCAGCTGATGCGGGATTTCGGTTGTTACCCGTCGGCGCATTCGGCTTTTTTATTGAATTTGGGTTTGGAAACGATTCCTGTGCGCATGAAGCAATACTGTGAAAACGCGTTGCGTGTTGCCGAGTTTTTTAAAAACTCGCCTAAAATCGAATCGGTGCGCTATCCCGGCCTTATAGGCGACAAGTATTACAAGGTCGCGCAAAAATACCTTCCGCTCGGCGCAAGCGGCGTTGTCAGCATAACGGTAAAGGGCGGACGATCCGGTGCCGTGCGCTTTATGGATGCGCTGAAGCTTGCTTCGAACGTCGTACACGTTGCCGACATCAGAACCTGCGTGCTTCATCCGGCTTCGGCTACGCACCGCCAGCTTACGGACGAACAGCTGAAAGCGGCCGGAATCGACGGCGGTTTGGTGCGCTTTTCGTGCGGACTTGAAAACGTGCAGGATATTATCGACGATATAGAGCGCGCGCTCGAAAAGGTGTAAAAGGCCGACAAGGAGTTCCTTTTAACTGTTTAAAAGGAACTCCCAACTATTTGGTCTTTTTGCAGCATTTTTTCTTTCGGTTTTCGGCCTGTTTTGTTTCGGACGGGTTTTTCCTTCTCATAACGTATTAAAAAATTAAACACATAATCCGGAAACGCTTGCAATTGAAACGACGTGGAGAATGGATAAAAACAATTATAATGTAAATACTGTTTGAGGTTTTAATGCTTTTAACAAATGTAATGCGCTTTTTTTTAGCTCATCAGATACAACCTTTTATATTTCAACAGGCTAAAGATTTTTTACCGGATATGAATGTTCCACATTTCGGTTTATATGTACATATTCCGTTTTGTAAAGTGCTTTGCCCTTTTTGTCCGTATTACAAAATTCATTATGAGGCCGATACGGCTTCTTCTTATTTGCAAGCATTACTGCGTGAAATTGATATGGTTGCACGGAAGCTTTTTCAATCTAAAAAACAACAAGTAACCAGTCTTTATTTCGGCGGCGGGAGTCCCGCGTTAATGATTGATGATCTTCATACCATTCGGAATAAAATAAATACTCATTTTGAGATAGAAGGAAATACCGGTATAGAATTACATCCGCGCGATGTGCGGTATGATACCGCCGCAAAACTTGCCGATGCCGGTTTTGACATGGTAAGTATCGGGATTCAGTCATTTGATGAAAGATTATTATCAAATTTAAAGAGAGAGAGCATTGATGCCGATGTCATATTTGCATCACTACGAAGTAATAAATTTAAAGCCGTTGATGTAGATTTAATTTTCGGTATTCCCGGACAAACTGAAAAAGATTTACAATGTGATTTTATTAAAGCGGTAGAACTCGGTGCTACACAAATTTCCACCTATCCGTTTATTGATTTTTCTTATGCTGATAATTCCCAAAAACCTCAAGGTCATACAAAACAAAAAAAGCTGTTATCGGTTCTTTTGGAAACGGCTGACAAAATGAATTTTACGCGAACATCGGTTTGGACATTCGGTAAAAAAGAATGTCCGCGTTATTCGTCAATTACCAGAGATTGTTTTCTCGGCTTTGGACCAAGCGCCACCTCCTTAGGCAAAGAAGCGTTTAAAGTAAATACTTTTTCAGTTGATGAATACATTAGAGGAATAGAAAAAAATACAATACCGACAGCATTAAAAATGCAATTTACTGCGAGAACACGTAAATTATATTGGCTTTTTTGGAATTGTTATAACGGTACATTATATGAATCGGAATATGCGGCTTTATTCTTATCTGAACTTAAAAAGGATTTTTCTTTTTGGCTGCAACTTGGAACTATAACGGGTTTATTACAAAAAACCGACTTCGGCTGGCGGCTTACCGATAAAGGAAGCTATTATTTTCATTGGGTGGAACAAGAGTACACACATCAATACATCGATAAAACATGGGATACCGCCATGCACAATCCCTGGCCTGAAAAATTGAAACTGTATTAGAATTGCTCATCTTATTATAATAAAGTGTCGTTTTCATTTGTTATAGCAGCCTATAAAGCTGTATAAGATCTTTTTTGTTTTCGGACATACTTTCATTGTCTAAAATGTGAAAGCCGTTTTCTATATAGAAATTTACTACCTTTTCTGTTTTTTCACACTCGACAAAAACCGTTTTTCCGCTGGTTAAATTTAAAATATGTTTTGCTTGTTTTAAAACAATATTCATTAAAGAAGAAAATTCACCGATACAAGATTTAAAAAGTTTTCTCCACCATCTGTTGCCAATATATTCCGCCCTGCCCGTTACAAATTCTCTTATCCGTTCAGCAGGGTTTTACGCAGCAGCTTGCCGGTTTTAGTTGCGGCGATGCCGCCGCGCGCCGTTTCTTTCAATTCAAAGGGAAGCATTTTGCCGACGCGGTACATCGCTTCGAGCACTTCATCGGCCGGGATGGGGCTTGTCATACCCGCAAGAGCCATGTCGGCGCTGAGCAGGGCATTTACGGCTTGGCTTGCGTTCCGCTGTGCGCAGGGCACCTGTACCAAGCCCGCAACCGGATCGCAGATAAGGCCCATAGCGTTCATGAGGCAAAAGCAAAACGCGTCGAGACTTTGCGCGGGCGTGCCTCCGGCAAACTCGACCGCCGCGGCGGAGGCCATTCCCGCAGCCGAAGCGCATTCGGCTTGGCAGCCGCCTTCGGCACCCGATACGGTTGCGTTTTTAACGATGACGGCTCCTATGCCCGAAGCGGTCAGCAGGGCTTTAAGAATCTTTTTGCGTCCCGCTGCGCCCGCTGTATCGGCCGAAGAAGAGAATACTTCCCGCTCTTTCAGCGCGATAAGAACGGCCGGAATAATGCCGCTTGCTCCGGCGGTCGGCGCGGCGCAAATGCGCCCCATCGAAGCGTTTACTTCGCTGACCGAAAGCGCAAGGGCGATAACCCGATTGATAAAGGTGCCGCATAAACCCGGCGTTTTTTTATTGTATGCATTATGCCGGCAGGCATAACCGCTTATAAGATTGCCGGCGGTGGCAAGCGGCTTATCCAAAGCCTTGGCGGCCGATTCTTCCATGACGGTAAAGCGCTTGTCAAGTTCGGCAAAAACGGCATTTTCCGTCGTATTTTGCACGGTGCATTCGTTTTCCAAAATGATGCGCCACAGCGCTTCTTTTTTTTCGGAACACAGCGATAAAAGCTGTTCAAAATTCTGATACATATTTTTCCTGCAAATCGATAACCGTTACCGAAACGACGTTCGCCGACCGGTCGAGCTTTTCTTTTATGCCGCTGTCCACCGGGGAGTCCGTTTCTATAACGCAGCACGCCGTGCCGCCTTTTTCGGTGCGGCTCACTTTCATAACCGCAATATTTATCTTGTTTTGCGCCAATATGCTTGAAATTTCGCTGATAACGCCGGGAACGTCTTTTTGCACAACTACCAGCGTATTCGTTTCCGCGGCGAATTCCGTGTCGAAGCCGTTTATCGACTTAATCAAAATGCGGCCCCCGCCGATCGAAGAACCGACGATGTCGGTTTGCGTGCCGCCGTCTTTTATAAACGTTATTTTTACCGAATTTTCGTGCATGCCTTCCAAATCGGCTTCATAAAATTCGTACTGCAAACCGGCTTCGCGCGCATAGGCAAACGAGTCGGCAATGCGTTCGTCGTCTTCAAAAAAGCCCAAGACGCCGGCAACCAAGGCCTTGTCGGTGCCGTGTCCGCGGTAGGTTTCGGCAAAGCTGCCGTACAAACCGAAGCGCACTTTCGCAAAAGGCGGGCGGGCGATCGCCGATGCAATTCTGCCCAAGCGTGCGGCACCCGCCGTGTGCGAACTTGAGGGGCCTGTCATAATAGGGCCGGTAACTTGAAAAACGCTTATATCCATACTTCACGCCTCTTAGGTCTAGCCGTTTTTCAGCCGCTCTTCCTTTGCATAAATGCACAGCGCGTCTATGAGTTCGTCGCAAAAACCCTGCATAATCTGGTCGAGCTTGTACAGCGTAAGGTTTATGCGGTGATCGGTTACGCGGTTTTGCGGAAAATTGTACGTGCGGATTCTTTCGGAACGTTCGCCCGTTCCGACCATGCTTTTGCGTGCGGCCGCACGTTCGGCATTTTTTTTCGATTCTTCCAAATCGAAAAGCCGCGCACGCAAAACGCGCAAAGCTTTTGCCTTGTTTTTTATCTGACTTTTTTCGTCCTGCTGAATGACGACGAGCCCCGTCGGCAAGTGGGTAAGCCGCACCGCCGAATCGGTTGTGTTGACGCACTGTCCGCCCGGGCCGCCCGCCCTCATAACGTCGATGCGCAAATCTTCAGGCTTTATTTCTATTTCGGTTTCTTCGGCTTCCGGCAAAACCGCCACCGTAACGGCACTCGTATGCACGCGCCCCTGCGATTCGGTTTCCGGCACGCGCTGAACGCGGTGCACGCCGCCTTCATAGCGCAAACTGCCATATACGTATTTTCCGCTTATTGAAAAAGAGATTTCCTTATAGCCGCCCACTTCGGTTTCGTTTGCATTCATGATTTCATACGACCAGCCCTTCATGTCGGCATAGCGCGTGTACATGCGGAAAAGGTCGGCCGCAAAAAGGGACGCTTCGTCTCCGCCGGCGCCCCCGCGGATTTCCATAATGATATTTTTTTCTTCAAGCGGATCGGGCGGAATCAAAAGAAGCTTCAGTTTTTCTTCGACGCCGGGCTGTTTTTCTTCCAGCTCCTTTAATTCTTCCCGCGCAAATTCTTTCATGTCGTGATCGCTTTCTTCGGTAATAAGATGCTTTGCGTCCTCAATTCCCTGAAGCAATTTTTTATATTCGCCGAAAGCTTCGTTTACTTCGCTTAAATAAGCGTGCTCGCGCATGGTTTCTTTATATTTTTTCGGATTTTTTATCAACTCCGGGTCCTGAATAATTTGATTCAGTTCCTCGAACCGCGTTTGCATTTCTTCAAGCCGTTTAATCATAGCTTTATTATACAAAAAACAAACGCCGCGGACAAGAGAGACGAATTGACAGAGAATCGAATTATCTCACGTTAAAGCTAACCGAAAAAAACGGGAACGATAATGCGGAAAAATAGAATACTTGTATCGATCTGATGCCGGAATGATTCAAAAAGGATTTTTATCGATTGTGCGCTCTTGACATATTTCCCGCTTTTCTGTTATCTTGGTTATACTTTCGGGGGTGTAGCTCATCTGGCTAGAGCGATTGCATGGCATGCAATAGGTAAGGGGTTCAAGTCCCCTCATCTCCAGTTTTCGACAAAAACATCATTTTGTTTTTTTATCATTTCGATTTTGTTTCCGATAAAATAGTATTGATAACTTGCACTGTTTTCGTTCGCATCGTCTACGCGTTCTCTTCGCACTCTTTACTTATCCGGCAATATGGTTTATGATTGAAGCGGTCTTAAAGACCATGGAGGATATTATGGCAAAATATGTATGCACGGTTTGCGGGTATGAATACGACCCGGCCGTAGGCGATCCGGACGGCAGCATTGCACCCGGCACGGCTTTTGAAGATATTCCCGACGATTGGGTATGCCCCGTATGCGGAGTCGGAAAAGACAGTTTTTCAAAAGTCGAATAAGATTACCGGCCGGTGCTTTTCGGTTGTTCCGTAAAAAAATCGAAAGACAGCGGCAAATGGTCGGAGTAGCCTGCGCCCTTGTACAGATCGTAGCGGAACGGAATTCCGCCCGGTTGCGTATGCGGCCCGCTGTCGAGTACCGAAAAGGCCGGCGCAAAAACAAACTCGTTATAAAAAAAGTGATCGATTTTTTCCCATGTTTCCCGAAAATAATACGAACCCGATCCGCCGCCGATAAACCATGCGGATAAAAGTTCGGCATGCTCCCGTTCCGTTTCCGCTTTTTGCGGCTGCAAGTCATACGCCATGGACACGGTTTTTCCCTTTACGGCGTCTTCTTCAATGTTGAATTCTTCGAGCGCGCGGTTAAAATCGCCGCAGACGATAAGGGGCTCGGAAGGATACGCGCTTGCAACCTCGCGGATACGCCGCGCAAGTAAACATTCCTGCAAATCGCGCCACAATTCGCTTTTTTGTGCGCCGCCGCTTTTCGACTTCCAGTGGCAGGCAAAAAGAACAAAAGGCCGCCCGCCGCTTTCGGCGTGCACTTCGAGCAAAGGCCGGAGCGGAGGCTGACTTACACGATTCAAGGCGCCGCCCCCGTCAAAGAGCGCGCGTATGTCGATTTGGTGAACCGCAGCTTCGTGTATCGGAAGCCGCGACAAAACGGCAATGCCCAAACTTCCGCCCTCGTCAAATGCAAAAATCGCTTGCGGCCGTGATTGCGAAAAAACGGAAAAACCTGCGCACAGATTTACGATATCCTGCAAAACCTCTTCGTTTTCCACTTCTTCGAATACATAGATGTCCGCGGGATGCTCTTTAATAAAGCCGCACAGATTTTCCAAACGTCGCTCGTATTTTTCGCGGTTCCACGCGCCGCCCGAAGCGCGGAATTCCTTGTATTCGGTTCCGCACGTATGCGCATCGAAAAAAGTTTGCACGTTCCAGCTGATAATGCGGACGCTCCGGCTTTCGGACGCGCAGCTTCCCGAAACAAAGACTGCAAAGCACAGGCACAAAATGCGTACAAACGCCGCAAGTGTGCAGCTTTGTACGCAAGTCTTTTTACCGCCGCATCCTTTCCGCGTGTTTTTCATAGCCGCCCCCTTTCGAAAGCGCCGTTTCGGCGTTGCACCAACGCCGGCGGTACTTCCGTCTATTATTATAGGGCGCGCCGATAAAAAAAGTGTATGTAAGCCTGATGATTTTACCCGAAAAGCTCAACCGTGACGCCTGCGAACTGACATTACCTCCGACAAACCGGTCTCTCTCCGCGTGATACATATGTTGGGCGGCGGGTTTTATATACTTTCTAAAAGTACGGGTAAAATAAGATACAGGCAATGTCATGGCCGCGAGACGCTTTGAGCGTTTGGCTCGGGTAATTGTACCCGAAAAGCTCAACCGCGGCGCATGCGGACTGACATTGCCTCCGCATATTTTCTATACTGTACGAATGATTATGAAACCCGCCGTTCGAACTATTTCGTTACATTAAATTTGAAAAATATAACGTCGCCGTCTTGGACGACATAGTCGCGCCCTTCGACGCGGTATTTTCCGGCGGCCTTTATAGCGGCTTCCGATCCGTAGGTTTTAAAATCTTCAAACGAATACACTTCGGCTTTTACAAAGCCTTTTTCAAAATCGGTGTGAATAACGCCGGCCGCTTGGGGCGCGGTATCTCCCGCGCGGATTGTCCATGCGCGGCACTCGTCTTCGCCGGCGGTAAAAAACGTGCGCAGTCCCAAAAGACGATAAGCCGTCCGCGCCAAAACGCTCAAGCCGGACTCTTTCAGTCCCAGTTCGCTTAAAAATTCGCTGCGCTCGGCTTCGCTTTCTATGCCGGCAAGTTCGGCTTCGAATTTTCCGCAGATAACGACTACGTCCGAAGCGCTGCCGTCGGCAAAGCGTTCGGAAGCCGCGATCTTTTTTACGGTTTCTATATAGCGGTTGCCGTTTTTTGCGCCTTCTTCATCCGTATTGCATACGTACAGCTGCGGCTTCATTGTTATAAGATGCAGATCGTACACGGCCTCTTTTTCGTCGTCGGTTAACGAAGCGAAGCGCGCGCTTTTGCCGTTTTCCAAAAGCGGTTTTATTTTATCCAAAGCCGACAATATAACCGCAGCTTTTTTTTGCTCGTCTTTACCCATAACGCGTGCGGCGCGGTTCGCCTTTTCAATGCGCTTTTCGACCGTATCCAAATCGGCAAAGGCAAGTTCCATATTGATCGTTTCGATATCGTCGGCCGGATCTATCTTGTTTGCCACATGCACAATATCGTCGTTGTCGAAGCAGCGCACAACGTGCGCCAAAATGCCGACTTCGCGTATATGTGCCAAAAACTGATTTCCCAGCCCTTCGCCCTTCGACGCGCCTTTTACCAAACCGGCAATATCGACAAATTCGACGGAAGCCGGAACGCGTCGTTTTGAAGCGAATTTTTCAAATAAAAAATCGAGCCTTTCGTCGGGCAAATCCACAATACCGATATTCGGATTTATCGTGCAAAAAGGATAATTCGCCGCTTCGGCGGGAGCCGACGTAAGTGCGGAAAAAATGGTCGATTTGCCTACATTCGGCAATCCGGCAATACCGCAATTAAGAGCCATGGCACAGTCCTTGTTCGGAAGCGCGTGTACGGCCGGCGAGCGGGCGACAACGACACTCCCATAAAATGATTGACGCTATTTTATACGCTTTGCATAAAATACGCAAGTTATATGAGCGGGGCAAACATTCTGCATGAGCGGAAATCGGCAACAAACGCCTGTTTCCGAATACCCGGCATGTTTTTCACCTTATGTCAATATTTATTTTTCAACTTTATTTTATATTGAATTTTTCCGATAATAGTGATTAAGTAAATATGTTTATTTTACATTTTAATCCTTGTTGTAATTGACGATTAGTTATATAATGTCACCGCAGCATAAGGAGAAAAGGGATTCGTATGCAAAAGTCAAAGAAAATGTTTTCGATCCGAAAAAAACTGCTTATTGTTTTCGGACTATTGCTTATTATCGCGGTAGCGATTCAGGGCGCCGTTGCAACACGGATGGGGCGGCAAGCCGTTAAAGAAAGGGTTTCGACAAGCCTTATAGATAAAGCTTCCGATACGGCGGAAATTATCGATTTGAGAATGCAGGTCTTTTTGCGATTTATCCAAGATTTGGCCGGCATGCCCGCTATACGGAATCCGTCCATTTCCCCCAGAGACAAGGTGGAACTGCTGAAAAAAGAATCTGCGCGAAATGATCAAATAATCGAATTGGATATTGCGGATTTAAAAGGCAATTTTTACTCCGTTGACGGAAATATTTACGACGTAAGAGAGCGGCCATATTTTAAAGCGGCTTCCGCAGGAAAACCTTTTATATCCGAACCGTATTATGAATTTGCGAATCATACGCTCGTGTTTACAATTGCCGTACCTATTTATGATGACAATCGCAACATCATCGGCATATTGACGGCCGATGCTCCGGGAATGAAGTTCACCGACGATATCGCCGACATTGTCGTAGGGGATACCGGCTATTGCTTCATTTTGGGAGCGGACGGAGTTGCCGTTGCCCACAAAAACAAAGAGTTGGTTTCCCGGCAGGAAAACTTCACCTTAAATAAAGAAAACAATGAGGAACTTTTTTCCATTAATGAATTTGCAAAAAAAGCGATCAGCTCGACCGAGTCGTCTGTCGGTTATTATACTTTCGGCGGGAACAACAACATTGCTTCATACGCCGAAATGAAGACAACCGGCTGGACCGTTATCATCAGTGCGCCTGTTGATGAGTTTATGGGTAGCGTAACCCTGTTGGGCTATTCCATGGCCGTTTTGAGCGTTATACTTTTGGTCGTCGCCCTCGTTTTTATATTTTTTATCGCACAAGCGATGGTGAATCCGGTCAGAACGATTGTAGCGGCGCTTAAAAATATTGCGCAGGGCGAAGGCGATTTGACGGTACGTTTGCCGCTCATCGGCAATGACGAAATTACCGAACTTTCGGAATATTTTAATCAGACGATTACAAAAATAGGCTCATCGATTAAAGCCGTTGAAACGAACAGCCGGACGATGAGAGATGTCGGCAACGAACTTGCAAGCAATATGACCGAAACGGCGAGCGCTGTAAATCAAATCAGCGCAAATATCGAAGGCGTAAAACAGCAAACGCTCACTCAAGCCGCAAGCGTTACCGAAACGGCATCAACCATCGAAGAAATCATTCGTACAATAGAAAACCTTAACGGAAGCATCGAAACGCAGGCGGCAAGCGTCGCCCAATCTTCGGCTGCAATCGAAGAAATGGTCGCAAACATCGATTCCATTTCGCGCACGCTCGAAAAAACCGATACCGTCATAAAAGACCTTGCATCGGCAACTTCGGACGGTAAAGAAACCTTGGTCAGTTCGGGCAACATTACACAAACGATTGCCGAAGAATCCGGCAGCCTGATGGAAGCGTCGAACGTCATTCAGCACATTGCGAGCCAAACGAACCTCCTTGCAATGAACGCCGCAATAGAAGCCGCCCATGCGGGCGAAGCGGGAAAAGGTTTTGCCGTTGTTGCCGACGAAATCCGCAAGCTCGCCGAAGAATCGAGCGCTCAGGGTAAAACCATCACCTCGACACTTAAAAATCTGAGCAGCGAAATCGAAACGCTTTCATCGGCAGCCAAAACTGTCGAAGAAAAATTCAACATTATCTTTACGCTTTCCGAGCAGGTAAAACAGATGAGCGCCCGCTTAACCGAAGCGATGCGCGAACAGGGCAACGCCAGCAAGGAAGTTCTTACCGCGATAAAAGACATCAACGCGGTTACCGTTCAGGTAAGCGAGGGTTCGACCGAAATGCTTAAAGGCGGCAAGGAAATGGCGAAAGAGATGAATAAGCTCGACGATCTGACGCGCGTGATAACCGACAGCATGAATGAGATGGCCGCCGGAGCAACTCAAATAAACAACGCCATACAGGAAGTAAGTCAGATTACCGAAAAGAACCGGCAAAGTATCGGCAATTTGGCGGACGAAGTTAAAAAATTCAAAGTATAATGAAAGTACGCGGGACAACAAAGGGAACCGGCACGGCTGTGCAGGATGTGCGGATCGTCCATCCCTTTGCCCCCGTTTACGACGGCAGTTCGCGCATTCTTATTTTGGGAACAATGCCGTCGCCCGTTTCGCGCGAAAGCGGCTTTTACTACGGGCACGGACAAAACCGCTTTTGGCCGGTGCTCGCCGCCGTCTTTTCCGAACCGATTCCCGAAACAACCGAACAAAAGCGCGCTTTGGTTTTGCGTCACGGCATCGCCTTGTGGGACGTTTTGTATTCATGCCGAATATCGGGTGCAAACGACGCTTCCATAAAAGAACCCGTCGCAAACGATTTGCGCATTTTTCCGCACATACGGCGCATATACACAACCGGTAAAACGGCGTGGACGCTGTACAACGACTTGTGCTTTCCGCTCACGAACATTCCGGCCGTCTGCCTCCCGTCCACGAGCGCCGCAAACCGCGGCCGCTGGCCCCTCGAAAAACTCATCGACGCGTATAAAGTTATCGCAAAATAATGCTTGACAAAATTAAAATATCGTTATATAAACATATGAACATGTAGTCATATGAGGTGTGTATGAATTTCACAATAAACGATTTCGACGAAGAAAAGCTTTACGATCTTGCCGACTTATTTAAAATCTTCGGCGATACGACACGCATTAAAATTCTGTACATGCTGCGCAAAGGTGAATTGTGCGTAAACGATGTGGCGCAGGAATTACATATGACTCAGTCGGCCGTTTCGCACCAGCTGAAGATTTTGCGCCAAAGCAAACTGGTGCGCAACCGGCGCGAAGGCAAATCGTTGTTTTATTCGCTGAACGACGATCACGTCGTTACGATTATAGATCAGGGTATGGAACATATTTGCGAATAATCCTAGGAGGATTGGATGGCACATTCACACGAGCACGAACATTCACATGAACATTCTCATGAACACGGCGCCGAACACGAGCACACCTGCTCTTGCGGCTGTTCGCACGAAGAAGGCGAAAGTTCCCGCATGATTTTACGCATCGTTTTGACGGTTGTAAGTTTTGCCGCCGTAAAGCTGCTTGAAAAAGGGCCGCTGTCGTTTATCGGTACGAATAAAGTCGCCGCCGTGCTTTTATACGCGGTTCCGTATCTTATTATCGGCTATGATGTTTTGTGGCGGGCTTTGAAAAATATTCTGCACGGAGAAGTTTTCGACGAAAACTTTTTAATGTCGGTCGCTACAATCGGCGCAATGATTTTGGGTGAATATACCGAGGCGACGGCGGTTATGCTGTTTTATCAAATCGGCGAAGCGCTGCAGGATTATGCGGTAACCCGATCGAAAAAATCCATAACCGCACTTATGGACATTCGTCCCGATTACGCCAATATCGAACGGGACGGCGAATTGGTACAAGTGCCGCCGTCTTCAATCGCAGTCGGAAGCACCATCATCGTAAAGCCGGGTGAAAAGATTCCCTTGGACGGCACAATAAGCGAAGGCGAAAGCAGCTTAAACATGGCCGCCTTAACCGGAGAATCGCTGCCCCGCGACGTAAAAGAGGGCGACGACGTGCTGAGCGGCAGCGTAAACCTGCGCGGACTTTTAAAAATCACGGTTACAAAAGAATTCGGCGATTCGACCGTATCGAAAATTTTGGAAATGGTCGAGCACGCATCCGAAAAAAAAGCGAAAACGGAAACGTTTATTGCGCGTTTTGCGCGTGTTTACACGCCGATTGTCGTGTGCAGTGCCGTTTTGCTGGCGGTTATACCTCCGCTCGTTTTCGGCGGCCAGTGGGCCGAATGGATTCAGCGCGCGCTTATATTTTTGGTTATATCGTGCCCCTGCGCACTGGTGATTTCGGTACCGCTTGGATTTTTTGCCGGCATAGGATGCGCGTCGAAAAACGGCATTTTAATTAAAGGCGGCAACTATCTCGAAGCTTTGGCGCATGTAAAAACGGCCGTGTTCGACAAAACGGGAACGCTTACGCGCGGCGTCTTTACGGTAACGGCGGTTCATGCGGACACAATCAACGAAGAACGCTTGCTTGAATTGACCGCCCTTGCCGAACGCTATTCAAATCATCCGATTTCCGTATCGATAAAAGAAGAATTCCGCAAACGCACGGGACAAAACGCCGAAAGCGGCGCATTCGAAAAACGCGTATCGGGCGTGAACGAAATTGCAGGTCAGGGAATTACCGCCCTTGTCGACGGCAAAACCGTTTGCGCGGGCAACACGCGGCTTATGGATTCGGTCAGCGCAAAGTGGCGCAATTGCAGCAAATTCGGCACCATCGTTCACGTAGCGGTCGACGGACTATATGCGGGGCACATTGTCATAACCGACGAGCCGAAACCCAACGCCGCCGAGGCGGTGCGCCGTTTAAAAAAAGCCGGCGTAAAGCAAACCGTCATGCTTACCGGCGACTCCAAGGCCGCAGCCGATTACGTCGCTTCGCAGCTGGACATAGACATCGTATACACCGATTTACTGCCGAACGGAAAGGTTGAAATGGTTGAAAAACTTTTGGCGCAAAACGAATCGGCCGAAAGCGTAAAAGACACGCTCGCTTTTACCGGCGACGGAATAAACGATGCGCCCGTTCTTGCCCTTGCCGACGTCGGCATCGCCATGGGCGCTTTGGGAAGCGATGCGGCAATCGAAGCCGCCGATGTTGTACTCATGGACGACGATCCTGCCAAGCTGCCGCTGAGCATACGCATAGCGCGGCGCAGCCTGCGTATTATTCACGAAAACATCATCTTTGCGCTCGGCATAAAGTTGTTGGTGCTTACACTCGGCGCATTCGGCATCGCCAACATGTGGACGGCGGTTTTTGCCGACACGGGAGTTGCCCTGCTCGCGGTATTGAATTCCATGCGCGCACTCAAGATAAAGTAGACGCGATGTACCGCAGATATTTCTTTTCGGACATTGCCGCGGTGCGTAAAATCGGGTACAATACCTCTGATGAAACCGGCGGCAAAAAAAGAAATTTTTAATTTTTTTAAATCGAATGAAAACATTCTCCGTTCATACGGCGTAAAAAGAAATCGCAAAATGCCGCTTTTCGCGTCGGCGATTATATTTTTTGCCGCGCTCCTTTTCACGCGATGCGACTGGACGTTTCCTGCGGATTTTATACGAATTCGTGTTCAAAATCATACGGATGAAGCAATCATCATATCGACCGGTAAAATATTCATTGATGTAACAATCGACAAAGATATCGAAACTCTTGTTGTCATCGTAAAAAATGCGCCGCTCTATGCAGAAGGGAAAACTTCCGGAAAAAGATATGCAGTCAGAACCTTTTACGCCGATAACGAAACATGGAGTATACACAAATAATATGGAGCAGGGAAATACGCGGCTCGAAAAACAGATGAACTTTATTTTCGAGCTGGAAAAACTGAAAGCGGTTTACAGGCAAAACGGCACGCACGGCGGTGAACGCCGCGAAAACAGCGCGGAACATTCGTGGCACGTGGCGCTTATGGCGCTCATTTTGCGTGAATACTGCAAAGAAAAAATCGATACCGAAAAAACGCTTGCGATGCTTTTGATTCACGATACGGTCGAAATTTATGCGGGCGACGTTTTTTTATACGACGAGAGTGCACGTGAAAATATAAAACCTGCGGAAAAAGAAGCGGCGCGCAAAATATTCGGCTTATTGCCCGACGATCAAAAAAAATATTTTACGGAACTTTGGGAAGAATTCGAAAATGCCCAAACGCCCGAAGCGCAGTACGCCCGTGTGCTCGACAATCTGCAGCCGGTTTTAAATCACTGCGCCGTCAACAATCAAAACATCGTTACAAAAAGCCTCACAAAAGCGCAAATCATAAAAAAGAAGGCATTTATAAAAGATTTTTCCGAAGAATTATGGGAATTCATGCTGCGCGTAATCGATAAAAGCGTTGCAATGGGGCTGTACAAAAAATAAGCAATCCCGGCAAGCTGACATTCAAAAAGCTCTTCCATACAGTCTATTTGTATCACAGGGAAAGAATTTTACAAGAGGGGTTCCGTTAGAAATTTTTATAATGCGGAAACCGGGAACCGCAGTGCGCCGGATGAAAAATTAGCGGTTTTTGTGGTATAATGGGGAAAGGATGAAAGAAAGTCGGGCGGGCGATGTAAATGACGTCCAAGGTTTTTAAAACAAAGTCGGTTTTATTTTTATGGATACTTTTGTGAGTTTACCTGTATACGAAGGATTAAAATCATATCAAACATTAAAGTATGATGATTTTAAAGAAAACTATCTTTTGTATATAAGTTGTTTTCAATTAAAGAAACATCTGAAACTAATAGAAAGCCGAATCATAAAAAATTTTGAAAAGAAAATATATCTGGAGGAATCATTTCAAATACTTGATGAAATATGCGGGTTTGAAAAAAGAAATATATTCAAACTTGGAACGCTTTTCGATATGTTCTCAAAAATTGATTATTCAAAATATAAAGAAGAGATATTCAATATTTTCTATCTTCAATTACGTCTTGCTAAATTTAATAAAAAACGGAAATATGCAAAGGCATATAAATTATACAAGGCTTTTAAAGTGGATTTTCTCCAATTTAGTAAAGAAGATTTTTTCAATTTTAGAATTGAAGAAAAATCCCTTCTGTATATTTTTTATCAAGTCCTCGTGTATTATTATACGAAGAACATAACTGAAAGATTTTTTAGAATTGACAGACTGATTTCTGTACTTGACAAAAATACTTTATTGGCATTAAGAACGGATTTTGCTGATAGTTGTAAGGAATTCGATAAACTTACAAAAAAATATGAAGAAGTATCCTAATACCGTTTTCAAGGTCGGCAACGTAGCCGATCCGTACTGCGTTTTAAATAAACGGGAGCGTGAAAATGAAAGAAATTATATTTACTTTAATTACATGCTTTTTATTATTTAGTTGTTCGAAAACAGAAAAAGAAAGGAATAATTCAATTATAGAAACAGAGAAATCAAATGCAACGGAAATAGAAAGTAATTCAAATATCGATGTTAATATTGTTCCGGGAAAATATTATAGAATCAATTCAACGGAAGGATTAAGAGTTAGAGAATCGAATTCTTTAACGTCATATATTATAAACAAATACCCGGATAATTTTCTTGTATATGTTGAAGAGGCGGATAAAAATCCCGTTGAAATAGATAAAATAACAAGTGTTTGGGTAAAAATTCACCATAATAACGATAAAAGCGGTTGGGTATTCGGAGGGTACCTTAAACCTTTAGAAAAATTCCCTGAAAATTCCTTAGACGTTAATGAATACAGATACAGGGAATATAAATCTTCCTATAATGATTTAAAGCCTTCATTATTGAATAATGATTGGGAGTATTTTTACATTTTTTCTAAAGATTACGTTGGGGAACCTCAACAATTCTCATTGGATGCATATGATATGTATACGAATATTATTTACGATGAATATAAAATATTTACCGGACTGTATAAGGATAAAGAAAGTAACGAGGGGTATTTCATTGCAAAAACGGATTTACAAGAAAAAAAACTATTGGAACTATATTCTGAAGAATCGACGAGTCATTTAATTGTTTTCTTAAAACCTTGGAATTCAGAACCTGAATATATATCGGTTGGAAGATGGTTTAACTCCGAAGCCGACTTTTATATTTCAAAAAATAAAATTTCCGAAAAATTATATTGGAAAGATGAGTAATGAAAACGAGATTTAAGGTTTTAATTGCTCTCTTTTTTACGTTATTACCGATTATATTATCTTGTGCCGCTGATAAAAAAGACAATCAGAATTTTTCACTTGTATATTTATTTCAAAAGGGGTATTCCGACAATAAAACGTTTTCGATATTTACTGGCAATCGGATGCTTGCCGAACTTGAAAGTTTAAAGAATCGAAATATTTTGGAACTTCATTTTGATAGAGAACATTCGAATTCCGTTTTATTTGCCGAGAAAGCGGAAAACGTATATCGAATAATTCGACTGAACTATATTACAAATGAAGAAAAGATTTTATTCGATTTTGAAAAAGAGATTTACCGATTCAGCACTTTTACGAAGGATTCGTTCTTCTGGTGCGAAAGATGCGAAAAAAACAGAGAACCGCATATTTTATATGAATATAATTCCAAAACAAAAAAAATTAGTAAACTTTTTGAAGCGGAAGATGTTCTTGACAAACACGGAGAACGGTACGAAAGCAGATTTATTACCGCTGTGCAGGCAGATGATAATACGGTTTACTTTTATATGGACGGAGGATTTGTCGGCGATTCGGGAAGTTTTGTAATTGACCGTTCAACAGGTGATGTTCGAAAGAATGAAATTGATATCGGCTGGTCTTATCCCTGCAGTCGTTATAAAAATAATACGGGAAGGTTCATCCGTTACACAAACAGAGAATATGAAATCTTTCAGGAGCGACAGCGGAAGTTGTGTGATAACGGATTTAACAACTTTTAGTGATATTCAATGTACGTTTAAGCAAAGATACGAGCGAATGGCCGGACCTTTAGTGCTTTTATCTGATGATTATTTTCTGGTACCGCTTTGTATCAGTCCTTTTAAAGATTCCTTGCGTAATGGACTGTTTGGTAAGAATTGGACCGTCTGTTATAAAGTATTTGATATTAAGAAAAATAAAACTGTATTTAATGGAATCAGAACGGAAACCGATATAATGCGTCTTGTGGATGCAGTGTTAATAAATTAAATCGTCTGACGCCGTTGCCACAGCCGATATTTCGGGTGTTTGTTAAAAATACGGTTTAAAGCAATGTTAGGTTGATGCCTTCCGCTTGATTCAAAATCATTGAATTGCTAAAGCAGTTGGTTGACATTTTGAATATAAATGAATACATTTGAAGCGGAGGCGTAAAATGGCAAAAACAATTACCGTTCGTATAGATGACAGTACCTATGACATTTTCAAACTGGCTGCTGCCGGGCAGAAAAGAACAATCTCAAATTATCTGGAATATGCAACGCTCAATTATACTATGAATGAGACGGTTGTCGATGATACGGAAATGAATGAAATACTCAAGTATGGGAAAGATATTAAAAAAGGTTTATCCGATATTTCAGCCGGAAGGTATCGAATAATTGACTAAGTATCGAATAGCGGAAACCGAAACATTTGAAAAGAAGATAAAATCTGCAAAATATAAATCTTTATACAAAAAGATTACGGAATATGTATATCCGGTATTACGTGAAAATCCCTATTTTGGCCCCAATATTAAAAGACTCAAAGGAAATTACAAAGACCTATATCGTTTTAGAATAGGGGATTATCGTCTGTTCTATAAAATATCGGAAGATACGGTTATCGTATTTATAGTGAATATTGAAGCACGGAAAGATGCTTATAAATAATATTTCCTAATACCGTTTCCAAAGCCGACAAACGGGACTGTGCTCGTTTGCAGATTAAGTGAATGTTATGCTCACATGCCATTGGTATGGTAAAGGAAAATATAAAAATGATAGCTTTGCTTCGCGGTGTAACACCGAGCGGAAAAAATTAGTAGGGTGAATAGTTGATGTTTAGACGCCTGTGTAGTATATTGTAGTAAGGAGTATTAAGATGACTACAATATCAGCAAAAATTACACAGAACGATAAAATAAGTTTTGAACGAATTTGTGATTCTATGGGAATAAATATTTCTTCGGCAATAAATTCTTTTGTAAAAGCTACAATTCGAGAAAACGGTCTTCCATTTGCGCTGAAAGCATCCGAAGATCCGTATATTTATTCGGAAGAAAATATGAAATATTTGCGTAAAAGTATACATCAGATTGAAACCGGGAAATGTCAAATTCATGAATTAAAGGAATCCGATTGACGGTAAAGGTTTGGTCTGATATTGCATGGAACCATTAAAGCATGAATTATCAGGATATTGGAGCAGAAGAATAGATACGGCAAATCGACTTGTGTATAAAGTTGAAGATAATAAACTCTATATTGTTCAGTGCGGTACACATTACCATCAATCAAAAGCCTAGCACCCGTTTCAATCTGACAACAGGACGTTGTACCCCGTTATGTGGATACCTGCTTAGCGCCGGAGGAAAACTTAACTGAAAAAGGAATCCGATTATGGGAAAAGGAAAGAAAAAGTATTTAATAAAAAGAGTTTATTCTTTGTTAATAATATTTTTTTCATTACTAACTTGCTTGTTCGGTTCATGTTCAATCCTTTTTACCTCACAAGAGAAAATTGATGAATTAACGGAAAAATTTGATAACAATTTACTTCAAAAAAACGAAAAAAAAGAAATTAAAAGTATTTATAAAGACATGATAAAAGGAGGAAAATTTATTTCCCCCGAAGCATCAAAAATTTTAAAATATTACATATCGGATCATACGGATGATTTATATATTAAGTCAAAATATTTTTATAAATCCGAGTATATAAAAAAAATACTGAAAGAAAATGTGAATAAAGAAATTATCGGTCCGGTATATTTGAAAATAAAAGATGATGCAAGAATTGCATATGCGGTTAACGGTTTTTATATAAATACAAATAAAAAGACCGTATATCAATATATAGATTTTGCACCAAGAAATGATAAATCCACATATACATATTTTGATCTTCCTCAAAGGAGATTAAAAATAGCCGATAGATTAATCAGGGTGTTTGAGGAAGACGGAGGTTGTAAACCTTTTACGGTTTATATACTGTATGAATAATAAACACATAACACCGTTTTCAAAGCCGACAGCATAGCCGAGCTGCGTTGCGGGTTAAACAATATTTGCTGAATGCCGCCGGGAGCGTACAAGGAGTAAAAATGAAAAAGATAGGTTTATTAATTCTTTCAATTCTTTTATGCGATTGTGTATTTGCTCAAATGAGTTTTTCGGAACTGGGAGACAGAGCCGGATTGGGCGTTGTTTACAGAGAGAATACGGGAAATTTTATAAACCTTGTAAATATCGGTGACGGCTATATTATGCGATATAGGGATATGGCTAATCAAAAAGCGTATGCTGCAACCGTCAACATTATAAAAGGTTTTAATACAGCGGTAGAATTGATAGAAGTAAATGAAGGTACGAAAGAAGACTTTGAAACGATTTTAAGACCTAAATTGTTAAATTTGTTTTTCTATACGGATATGGGTATGAGAAAGAATCTTCCCGGAAGATTTGTTACAATAAAAAGAGATTTGGTTTCGGGAACAATTATAAAATCCGGACTTATTGATTTTTTTATACCGATTACAAATTTAATTTGGGAAAAAGATGAAAATGAAAATATAATCACTGAATGTATTCAGTTCGGAGTTATCTCTCCGGAAGAATTATCATATTTTTTAAATTCGGCGGATATTCCTAAACCGAAAATCAGAGATATGAATAAAGTAAAACCTAAAAAATCTGTCAAAGTCGATTATAATGATTTTGAATTACACCTTCCTGAGAATTATGTTCTTGATTCAAATTATTATGTTTTTCCCCATACAACAAAAAGAGACTCGGTGATTTATACGGAAAAAATATCGCTGAAAGAATATGGTTTTAATGATTTATACACCTATATATTGGGTGATATTCTTGTAACATCTATGAAGGGATGTGTCGTACCGGCATCATACAAAATGGAAGAAATAGGGAATGCCGTATGTGTAACTTATGATGTGATTTCTTATGATTATTGGGAATTAAATACATTGAAACTTTGTCTTTTCTCCGGTGATGGGGATAACTTTGACGTATTAAGAATAAACGGATATTCATCCTTTATAGAAAAAAATATTGATATGGTTAATAAAATAATAGAAACGGCTAAGGTCAAAAAATAGTCGCGTTTGTTTTCCCGCGCAAAAGTTCCGCGGTTTCCCGTACGCCGCGCGCGCCGGAAGCACACAAAGCGGTGATAAAGGGGCGGCCGACCATTACCGCATGGGCGCCCAAAAAGCCCGCAACGAGGATATCGCGGAAGGTGCGGATGCCGCCGTCAACCCACAGTCGGCCGCAGTTTTTGCGCAGCGTTTTACCGTACGAAGCCAAAAATTCGGCGGTACTTCCTATGCGGTTTTCAACTCTTCCGCCGTGATTCGAAATAACGACGATGTCCGGTTTTACGCTTTTTACCGTATCCAACTCGCTTTCGTTGAAAATTCCTTTTATCGCGAAGGGGAGGTCGGTTTTGCGTTTTAGCTCGGAAAGCTGTTCTGCAGTCTTTTTTTCCAAGCTGACCAGACGGCGCATGGTAACTATGTTGTATGAATCGATGTCTACGCCGACTATCTCGGCAATGCCGCTGCTCCACTCAAAACGTTCGATGATGCGTTCGTTCGGGTACGGTTTTACAAAAACGGCCGCGGCCGCCTGCGGATTTACCGTTTTGCGCGTTTCAACCGCTTTAATGCCGGACAAAAGTTTTATGTCGGGACAGCCGTCGCCGATAGAAAGCTTTACGGAAGCGTCATCGCAGGCGTTTATTATGTCGAAGTAAAAAGATTCTTCCTCTTCGTAACCGACGTTTTCCACCGCGCCGGTTATGGGCGCAAGGCAGATTTCCGGCATTTTAAACGGAAGAATGCAAGACGGATCGCCGCCTTTTTCGGCTTCGCGCAGCGCCGATTCAAAAAGTCCGTCGGGCAATTCAAACGTTTTCCATGCGGCGCAATTCAGCCGGAAATTGATATTGCCGCCGAAGCCTCCCATGCCGGGCAGTTCGCCTGTGCAGCCGAAACCGTCGCATGTTGCGCAAAAATGACATTTGGAAGTATGCGCATTCATTTTGTTTTCCACCGCGTGCGTATGATTATTTCGCCGGAATTCGACAAAAAAGTATTCAATGCGATGCGGAAAGAAGCTTTTTTCCCGTTTTTTGAAGCGCTGCCCGTTCCAGCAGGAAGGACGGCGGCCTCCGTGATTTCGCCGGGAGCCGAAACGTCAAAAATAAAGAACGACGATTCGGATTCTTTTCGCATCGTGCTGCCGTACATGCTGCCGATGCTGTCGGCATATTCTTTTTCGCTCATTTTTTCGCCGGTAAAGGCCGGTGCCATAAGGAATTCCGTATATTCGGCCGTTTCTTCAGGCATCAGTTTTAAAAGCGAATTGAGGGTTGCGGGGCTTAACTTTACCGTCAGCGTTTCGCCGTCACCGTCGCTTCGGAGCGAAAGCGCGCCGCCCGTGTCGGCCGTGCGGATGTCCGCGCTGTGCGCGTTCAGCGAAATACCCGTTTTTCCCGAAAACGATAAAGAATCCAGCGTAAAGCCCGCTTTTTTAAATCCGGCTTTTATTTTCGCGTCGTCAAAAAGCGTTTTGTTTTCCTCGGTGCCGGTAAAAGCCGTTACGGTTTGTTCGAGCGATTTTCCCGCTTCCGTTTTAAAACTTAAAGCGGCGCCCTTACCCGCATCGAGCGACAAGGCTGCCCGGGCCGTACAGCCTGCAAAAGCGAAAATTGAAATGAAGAACAAAGCGAACGCGAGCAATGCCGCGGCTGTCGGTGCGGACCGCCCAGCCTGCGCTGTTTTTGCTGCCGATACGGCCTTTGAAAATTGTATGCTTTCCATAAATACATCCTTGTGTGTTTTCAATTAAACAAATCCTTTGCCAAAATCGTTACGCGAATTCCCGTTGAAAAACGCAAGCCCGAAGCCGCGCTTTCCGTAAAGTCGAGCCGCGTATTGCCGGCTCCCGAAAACACCGTCCAATTTATATCCTGAATGAATGAAACTTCGCTTTTGTCTGCCCGAAACGACGGACTTTGCCAGAGCGCGCCGAATGTGCCCGGAAAGATCGGGGCGGAAAGTTTCCGGTCGGTGCCGAGCGAATGTGCGCTTCCTGCCGTAAAAACCGGGCCCGCATACAGGCAAAACCCGTGCGGAAGACCGAGCGTAACGCAAAGCGGAAACTGATATATGCCCATAAGCGGTTCCAATCGGAATGCGGCGGAAAGTCCCGGTCTTAGGACGCGGCCTTTGTAATAGACGTCGGTTTGAAAGGATGCTCCCGTAACCGTCGGCACAAATTTGTCGGCCGAAAAAAAATTCCAGCGGAGCTGCGCCGAAAACGCACAGAATATTTTTGCGGAAATATCGTCGAACGGATCGTCTGAAGCGCTGATGTCGGCCGCGGATTCCGCTCGTGCGGTCGTTTCTTTATCGTTTTTTTTTACGGCATTTTCCGAAGTTTTTTCATCCGCGCCGTCTTTTGCGGAGGCGGGTGCTTTCGTAGTCTTTTTGTCCCGCGTATCCTGCGGAAGCGAGGGCGGCAAAAACTGGCCGCAGCCGGCATATCTTCGTTTCCACGAGCCTTGGTTTAAAGACGACACGATAACGCCGGTATTCTCCCCGTCGCTTACGGCGTGGATGAATTGATTGTTCCCGATGTATAAACCCGCGTGAGTTATCTTTTCGCCGCCGTCTTTAAAAAACACGATGTCGCCCGGTTCTCTTTTTTCATCGGGAACCGTTTTGCAAAACGAATACATCGCGCGGGCCGTGCGCGGCAGCTGCACTTTCGTCGCTTCGCGCGCAACCGTGTAGATAAAACCCGAACAGTCCATACCCGCGGCGGTCAGACCGCCGTAACGGTACGGAACGCCGATATATTGCTTGGCCGCGGCGACGACTTTTGCGCGCAGCTTTTCGGGCGTCTGCTCTTGCGCAGCAAGAAAGACTGCCTGTAAAAAACAGATGAAAATGCCGAGATATGTGCAAAAAAGCGCGCGCTTTGCGGACGACGTCATAAAATCAGTATACGTTATTCCGTATAAAGGCTCAAGAGTATGCTTCAATTACAGTCTTCAATATTTTTATTCCATTTGTTATTATCTTAGCGGAGGATAACAATGCGATCGGCTTTGGCCATTAAACAAATAGACGACTATGATTATATATTGAGAGAGCAGTTCGGCTTTACGTGTGCGGACGGGGCCTGCTGTAAAACATACACAATTCCCGAAGAAATCGGGCGCGGAACCATCCGCAATATTTTTCCCTGCGGCAACGCCGGCCTTTCGATTATTCATATAAAACTGAAATATCCGCTTATAATGAATTATGACGGCTACGATTCCGCGTTTGAAACAACCTGCTGTTTTCGCGGTCACATCGCCTATTGCGAAACAGGCGTAATCGATACGTGTCTTTCTCCGAACGAGCTGGGCATTTACATAAAGCAAAAAAGCCGCGGCATGATGATGTATCCTTCCGGCGAAGAAATCTTGGCGGTTTCGCTGTTCGGGACGGGTGAATTTAAAAAGCTGCTTCCTTTTTGCCGCGAAGAAACAAAAGAAAAAACGAAAACCAAAGAAACGGACGGCTTGGTTCATTGGTTGATGAGACCGAAGAAAGTTGAAATCCCGCTGAAAAACCTGTTCAGACTTATTCTCGATACCTCAATCGACGCCGCCGCGCAGCCGCTGTTTTACGAAGGAATTGTAAAAACGCTTTTAACGCTGCTTTATCGGCGTTATATTTTAAATCCTTCGCGCGGTATTGTCGGAGCGGCAATGCCTTCGCCGGATTATGCGGCCGTTTTGTGCGCCCATGATATTTTATCAGAGCGCTACACCGACCCGCCGACCATTCCCGAATTGGCACGGCTCGTATTTTTAAACGAAAATCGTTTAAAACGCGGATTTAAAGAGCTGTTCGGGAAAACCATTCACCAATTTACCAATACGCTAAAAATGGAAACGGCGCAATCGTTATTGGAAGACGAGGATAAAACCGTCAGCCAAATTGCCTATGAAGTCGGTTATGTAAATGTGAGCCATTTTTCGCATGCTTTTCGGCAAATTTACGGTAAAAATCCGAGCGATTTTCGTAAACCATAAAATTCCTTTCGGGGTATAATTAATCCCGATCGGGGTAGAGAGCGGAACTCTTTCCGGCAAAAATAAACGAAAGAGGCCGCGAAGTATGGAAATTATAAAAAAAACGGCATACCTTTTGCTCGTTTTATTGTGCGTGTCTTTTTTGTCGTTTTTTTTGGCGAATATATCGCCGATTGATCCTGCCGAAGCCTATGCGCGCCGAATTTCGCGTTCCGCCGGCACGGAATTGATCGCTCAATATAAAAAAATTACGGGATTCGATAAAACGCTGCCCGAACAGTATTGGTCATGGATAAAGCGGGCAGCCCGTTTGGATTTCGGCGTTTCGTATATTACCAAAAAAGACATACGAACCGAACTGCGCAAAGCTTTGCCGGCAACATTGACCGTCGCCGTATGCGCGGCCGTTTTTATTATCGTTTTTTCCGTTCCGCTCGGCATAACGGCGGCTTTAAACAATGGCCGCTTTGTGGACAGGCTCATCGGCTTTTTTTCTTTTGTAAGTTTTTCCGTGCCCGGTTATTTTGCCGGCCTTTTGTGTTTACGGTATTTCGGCATGCATTTGCATTGGTTTCCGGTTATCGGGCACGGGCATATCGTCAGTGTGCTTTTTGCCGCGTTTGTACTTGCGCTGCCGATGATCGGCATGCTTACCCGGCTTTTGCGTTCGTTTTTATTGGAAAACGAAGATAAAGAGTACATTCAATACGCTAAAGCGCGCGGAATCGGCAGCCGGCACATTATGGCTCGCCATCTTTTGCGCAACGCGGCGCCCGTTCTTTTGACGCTGTGGGGGCAAAATATCGGCTATTTAATCGCGGGAACGGCAATCACGGAAAGTATCTTTTCAATTCCCGGCATCGGCATCTATGCATTGAACGCCGCAATCAACCGCGATTTTCCCGTTATCAACGCCTATCTTGTGCTGACGGCATTCGCGTTTGTCGTGTGCAACGGCGCGGCGGAATTTCTCGGCGCTGCGCTCAACCCCTTGCTGAGGAACCGCGCATGAAGAAAAAGATGAACGCGGCGCTTGTTGCAGGTCTCATTATGCTCTTGTTGATCGCCGCGGCAGCCGTTTTTTGCGGTGTGCTCGCGCCGAACAATCCGTATAAAATCAATATGAGCCTGCGTTTTGCCGGAAGCTCCGGCTCGATGCCCTTAGGTGCCGACGCGTACGGACGATGTGTTTTATCGCGGCTTATGTACGGCGCGCGCTATTCCATGGGACTTGCCGCGGCCGTCATCGGGAGCGTCGCGCTGCTTGCAACACCCTTGGGAATTCTGTGCGCATTCAGAGGCGGCATCGCGGACAAACTGTTCGTATTAAGCTGCGATATAAGTATGGCGATGCCGCCTGCGGTGCTGGTTCTCGCCGTTGTCGGCGTTATGGGAAACGGCTTGGCAAACCTGCTTATAAGCGCGGTTTTTGCCTATTGGGGCTGGTACGGCAGGATGGTGCGCAGCTATACGCAAAACGAAAGCGGCAAAACTTATATCGTTTACGCAAAAACCGCAGGGCTTTCGGCTTTAGGCATTGCGGCAAAACATATCTTTCCGAATATCGCGCCGAACCTTATTGTTTTGCTTGCTATGGGCATCGGGGATGCGGTGCTGATGATTTCGGGTTTTTCGTTTTTGGGGATAGGACTTCCTGCCGGTACTCCGGAATGGGGCGCGATGCTTTCGGAAGCGAAAAGCAGCTTGATTCAGTCGCCGCGTTTTGCCGTCTATCCGGGCTTATGCGTGTTGTTTTCCGTGTGCGCCTGCAATATTACGGGAGAAGGCTTGCGGCTGTTTTTTTCACCGTATCGCTCTCTTCGGCATCACAATTCCCGCTCGAGCGGCATTCAAGTCGAACGGGGATCCGTTATCGAAGAAAAAACGGATAGGAATACCGTCCTTTCCGCAGCCGATTTGTGTATTGAGTATCCGAATGAGCCGGTTAAAATATGCAATGTTAATTTTTCGATTAAGAAGGGAGAAATCTTTGCTTTAATCGGCGAAAGCGGAAGCGGCAAAACTTCCGTTTGTAAAGCGATTCTCGGTTTGCTTGAGGGACAGGCACTGCAAAGCGGAAGCATTCTTTTGTGCGGCAGGGAACTGCTGCCGCTGGCTCAAGATGAACATCGGCGTATAAACGGAAGAGATATCGGCTATATAATGCAAAATCCGCACGCCGCGCTTGATCCGTGCATGAAGATAAAAAATCACTTTATAGAAACAATTAAAGCCCACCTTCCCTGCAGCATGCGCGACGCCTTTTACATAGGGTGCGAACGGCTGCGGAAAGCGGGACTTTACGAAGCCGCGCGCATTATGGAAAGTTATCCCCACCAATTGAGCGGCGGTATGCTTCAACGGGTTATGATTGCCATAGCTTTTTCGCTGCAGCCGGTACTCTTGGTTGCCGATGAGCCGACCGGAGCGTTGGATGCTTATAACAGCCGCCTTATCACCGATTTGCTCGTAAAAACGGCCGAAACCTCTCATACGACGGTGCTTTTTGCTTCGCATGATATGAATGCCGTGGAAAACATCGCCGACACTGTTGCCGTGATGAAAAACGGCAAAATCGTCGAATACGGTGCAGCGAAAAAGATTCTTCAATCGCCGCGTCATGCGTATACGGCGGAACTGCTGGCCGCATCGCGCTTGGGAAAGGAGGCGGCCCATGCTTGAAGTAAAACATATAAGTATGCATTATCGGTTACGCGGCCGAGACGGAGGTTCGGTACAAGCGCTCGACGATATTTCATTAACGGTTAAAGACGGGGAAACGGTCGCCCTGATGGGAGAAAGCGGCAGCGGGAAAAGTACGCTGGTGCGTTTAATCTGCGCCTTTGAAAAACCGACGGCCGGCAGCGTTTTTTGGGACGGAACGGATATTTTCGCGCTCGCACGTAAAAGGACTTTGTATAAAACCGTTCAGCCGGTTTTTCAGGATAACTTAAATTGCTTTGATCCGCGGCAAAAAATAAAAAAAAGCCTTTTCGAACCGCTGCGGAATTATTACCGGCTGTCCGAAAAAGAATGCGCGGAAAAATTGCTTCCGCTTTTGACTGCGGCGAATATTCCCGAATATCTTTTGGAAAAATATCCGCATGAATTATCGGGCGGACAGCAAAAACGGATATGTATTATCCGCGCGCTGTCCGTCGCTCCGAAACTGGTTATCTTGGACGAAGCGACCGCCGGGCTTGACCCGACGGTTATGCTTCATATTCTTGAGTTGTTAAAGCGGCTGCAAACCGAAACCGGATGCGCGTATTTGTTTATCACGCACGATTTCAGCGCAGCTTCTTTTATGACCGAAACAATTGTTTCAATAAAAGCCGGAAAAATACCGGCGTAATATAAAGGGGTGTTATTATGGTTATAAGAAAAATGCGGTATATCGCAGTGTTATTCGCGGTACTGGTACTGATTGCCCTTTCGGGATGCAAAAATGCGTCGTCAAAAACCGGCGC
Organism: Treponema maltophilum ATCC 51939; assembly: GCF_000413055.1. Taxonomy (NCBI): domain Bacteria; kingdom Pseudomonadati; phylum Spirochaetota; class Spirochaetia; order Treponematales; family Treponemataceae; genus Treponema; species Treponema maltophilum. The sequence continues at coordinate 222,069 of NZ_KE332518.1, forward strand.
GAGCGATCTTGTCGTGGGCGATTCCGTCGCTTTTGCCAGCTATGATCCATACGGAATAATGGACGGACTCGGTTTTACCCATTATTCCGAATTGGTGTATGAAACGCTTGTCCGGTTTGAGGATGGAAAAGTCAAGCCGGCTCTTGCCGAAACATGGGAACACGACGAACACACGTGGACCTTTCATCTGCGCCGCGGAGTTGCGTTTACGGACGGCACGCCGTTCAACGCGCAAGCCGTAAAGACAAATATCGAAAAGATACGGGAATTTGTCGGAGAATACTTGGGCTATTACGGAGCCGTTTCACGCATAAGCGAAGTGGATGCTCCGGATGAATATACCGTCCGTTTTTATTATGAAAAACCGTACTATACCGTTTTACAGGAACTGAGCGCATTGGCCTTCGGCATGCTTTCTCCCAAAATGTTTGAAAACGGCAACAACCCCTACGGTTCCGTTCTTTCGGATACGGCGGGAACCGGCCCGTATGAACTTAAGGCGGCACATTGCACGGAAGGACAAACCTATCGTTTTACGAAAAATCCGTCGTGGTACGGCGAAAATCGGGGACCCGATTCTTTTACCGTAAAAATCATACCGGATGAAGACAGCCGCATGCTCGCGCTCAAAGCCGGCGAAATCGATGTACTGTTCGGCTCGTATCAAATCACCTACGATATGCTGAATCAGATCGCAAACGATGAGGCGCTTTCCGTGAAATTTTCCGACAGAACGTATATTACGAGGAATCTGTTGCTGAATGCGTCTTCGCCTCTTACAAAAGACAAGCGGCTGCGCACGGCGATTGAACATGCGATCGATAAAAATGAAATTATCAATACCGTGTTATACGGAAAAGAAGTAAAAGCGGATACGCTGTTTACGCGCGATACGCCGAATTGCGATATCGAATTGACGCCGTATGAATACGACAAAGACTTGGCGGCTGCTTTGCTCGACCAAGCCGGATGGACCGATATGAACGCGCAGGGAATAAGAATGCGCAACGGAACGCCGCTTCGTCTGAGGGCGATTTATCAAAGTTCAAAACCGCTCGACGAACAAATACTTACGGCCGTAAAAGGGCAGCTGGCGGACATCGGCATCGACCTTGTTTTGCAGGGCTATGAAACGATGACGTGGTTCGAAACGGGTATGGACGGCGCATTCGAAATATCCGTCAATGACACTTACGGCTTTCCGCAGGATCCGCAAGTATTTTTAACCGCCATGGTCGACGACGGGCTTGATAAAACTTCTCAGCAGGGTTTGGCGCAAAAAGCGCAAATCGATGCCTGCATTGCCGACATGATGAGTACCGTAAACGAAGATGCGATACGAGAAGATTACCGTTATATTTTAACGACGCTGCACGACGAAGCCGTGAATGTGCCGCTTTCTTACGCAAAAGAAATGATTGTGTACAATTCGAAAAAAGTAAAAGATTTTTCTTTTGCCGACGACTCGTTCAGCTTTGACGTCGCACGGATTTTGATAAAATAGCGGATATTTTTGCCGACTTTCGTTCATGCTGAAGTCCTTGAGCGCACTTGTACAGTAAAAGCTCTTGTGATAAAATACGCACATTGTACAGCGAGGTAATCATGAAAAACGCATATGTTCAAAGAGTATGGAATCAAGTGCAGGCGAAAAATGCGGCCGAGCCGGAATTTTTGCAAGCGGTTCGCGAAGTGCTTGAAACGCTGGAAGTCGTTGCCGAAAAGATGCCGGAACTCGAACGGAACGCTGTTTTGGAGCGCTGTGTCGAACCCGACCGCACCGTTATATTCCGTGTTCCGTGGATCGACGACAAGGGCACGGTTCAAGTGAACCGGGGCTACCGCATTCAGTTTAACGGAGCGATCGGCCCGTATAAAGGCGGCATCCGCTTTCATCCGTCCGTCAATTTGAGCATATTGAAGTTTTTGGGCTTCGAACAGACTTTTAAAAACAGCTTGACGACGCTGCCCATGGGCGGCGCAAAGGGCGGTGCCGATTTTGATCCTCACGGGAAAAGCGACGGCGAAGTTATGCGTTTTTGCCAATCGTTTATGACCGAACTGTACCGCCATATCGGCCCCGACACGGATGTGCCGGCAGGCGATATCGGGGTGGGCGCCCGCGAAATCGGCTATATGTTCGGCCAATACAAGCGCATACGCAACGAATTTACGGGCGTGCTTACCGGAAAGGGGCGCTCGTACGGCGGCTCGCTCATCCGTCCCGAAGCAACCGGCTACGGCTTGGTTTACTTTGCCTCGAATATGCTCGCCGTCAAAAACAAAACGCTTAAAGGCTTGCGCTGTGCCGTTTCGGGAAGCGGCAACGTTGCGCAGTTTGCCGTGCAAAAGCTTATTCAGTGCGGGGCAAAACCGCTTACGATGTCCGATTCTTCGGGCTTTATTTACGATAAAGACGGCATAGACGCCGAAAAGCTTGCGTTTATACAGGACCTTAAAAACGTTAAGCGCGGCCGCATAAGCGAATATGTTAAAGCATACCCGAATGCCGAATATACTGCAGGAAAGCGTCCGTGGGCGGTAAGCGTCGATTGCGCTTTCCCGTGCGCGACGCAAAACGAATTGTCGGTCGACGATGCGCGTTCCCTTGTCGCAAACGGTGTGCAGCTGGTTGCCGAAGGCGCCAATATGCCGAGTACGCCTGATGCCGTTGCCGTTTTCCAAAAGGAAGGCGTGTTGTTTGCACCGGGCAAAGCGGCCAATGCCGGCGGCGTTTCCGTATCGGGTCTTGAAATGAGTCAGAATTCCATGCGCTATTCGTGGTCGCGGGAAGAAGTCGACGCAAAATTGAACGGCATTATGAAAGACATTCACGATAATGCTTACGGCGCCGCCGAACGTTTCGGCATGAAAGGCAATTACGTTGCCGGCGCCAATATTGCCGGCTTTTTGAAAGTCGCCGAAGCGATGATCGCTCACGGTGTCGTATAGATTCCGATAAGTCCGATAAACTTGACAGTATACGTCTTCAGGGATATCCTATAATCATAAAACCGCACAGGAGATGCCGCTATGGATCCGATGCCGCTTGCACAGCGCTACGCACACATGTTTGCCGATTTAAAACGCTTGGCTAAAGCCGCCGATAAAATCGATAATACGAATGTTTACCAGGAAGCGAATAAGGCGACCCGCCGGTTTATGGATGCGATGCTTGCGGAAAATCTGCTCGAAGGTTCGCATCTTGAAAATCTGCATAATTTTGAAGCGTTTTTCCGCGCCATACAGGAAGGCAAGCGCGGACTTTTGCTCGTCGAGCATTTCAGCAATATGGATTTGCCGGCTTTGTGTTATTTGCTCGAACATTGCGGAAAAGACTTCGGGCCGGCTTTGTCCGAACGGATTGTCGCGATCGCCGGCATGAAGCTGAACGAAGCGAACCCGATGGTAAAAGCATGGGCCGAAGCGTTTACGCGAATCGTCGTGTATCCGAGCCGAAGCCTTGCCGCTATAGAAGATCCGGTCGAGTTTGAAAAAGAAAGCGCCAAAAGCCGCGCGATAAACATGGCCGCAATGCGCGCGCTCGATAAATGCAAAAAGCAGGGAAAGGCGGTTCTCGTATTTCCCAGCGGCACCCGCTATCGGCCCGGTCAGCCTGAAACGCGCGAAGGTTTGCGCGAAATCGATTCGTATCTGCGGCTCTTCGATGTGATGATTTTGGTGTCGACGAACGGCAGCTGCCTCAGAATAAGTCCCGACAACCCCGAAGATATGCTTGCCGACCTTGTGTACGAAGATGTCGTCATCATGACCGCGAGTCCCGTTATCGCTTGCAGGCAGTTCCGCGATGAAGCTATGGCCGAAGCCCCCGCCGACATGGAAGACAAAAAGAATTTTGTCGTGCAAAAAATCATGCGTATGTTAAAAGAGCAGCACGACGCTCACCAAGACGAATATCTTCGGCTGTACAAAAAGGTAACGGGAAAAGACTCGGACTATTACGTTTAAGAACCTTTACGATTGCAGGCGTACATCCGCCGCACGGGCATGCGCATACAAGCCTTCGGCCTTTCCCAATTCAAATGCCGCTTTAAACGAATCTTTCACGCCTTTCGGAAGTTCCGCTTTGTTTTCCGCCGCGCGCAGCGTCGTTGCCGTTTTTAAAAAATGCCTGACCGAAAGACCGCCGGTAAAACGCGCCGAGCCTGAAGTGGGCAGCGTGTGATTTAAGCCTGCGGCGTAGTCGCCGAGCACTTCGGCGGCAAAGCAGCCGATAAAAAGCGAGCCGTAATTGTGCAAAAGGGCGGCAATCTCGTCGCGCTTTTTGCCTTCGTTCAGTGCGAGTTCCAAGTGTTCCGGCGCTTTGCGGTTTGCAATGTCGGCGGCTTGCTCGAGCGAGTCGGTTATAATAATGAGTCCGTGCCGCTTAATGCTTTCGGCTGCGGTTGGCGCCGTCGGGAGCAGGGCAAGCCGCTTTTCAAGCTCTTTGTTTACTTTTTCTGCAAAGGTTTTCGAAGGCGTTGCCAAAACCGCCTGCGCGTCCGCATCGTGTTCGGCTTGTGCAAGTAAATCGGCGGCGACCCATTCGGCCTTTGCATCTTTGTCGGCGATGATAAAAACTTCGGTGGGGCCCGCGACAAGGTCGATGCCCGCATCGCCCGTGATGAGGCGTTTTGCTTCGGCAACGTATTTGTTGCCCGGTCCTGCGATAACGTCGCAGCGGGGAATGCTTTGAGTGCCGTAGGCCATGGCGGCTATTGCCTGTGCGCCTCCGACGGCAAATACGCGGCCTACCGAACAGATGGAAGCCGCAGCCAAAATACCTTCGTCGGCCCATGGTGTCCGTTTTTCGCTGCGGCCCGTTTTCGATCCAGCTTTAGGGGGCGTACATAAAATGATTTCTTTGCAGCCTGCCGCCTTTGCGGGGCTTGAAGTCATAACGACCGAAGACAAAAGCGGAAAACTTCCGGCGGGAACATAGAGGCCCGCACGTTCGACGGGAATGTTTTTTTGACCGGTAAAAAGTCCGTCCGTCAATTCGATTTCAAAATCGGTAAAACATTCCTTTTGCTTATATGCGAACTTTAGCGCCAAATCGCGCGAACGGCACAGGGCGTCGTATACGGACGTTTTATTTTTACGCAAATTGTTTTCGCATTCTTTTAAATCGGCGTAGGGAATCTCAAAGCTGTCCGGATCGGCGCGGTCGAATTTTTTTGCAAATTCATGAAGCGCCGCGTCTCCGTTTTGTTTTACTTCATCGAGTATGTGCTGAACGGCAGAGCGTACGTCGGACGCAAATGTCCGCGGCGCGAAAAAAGACTGATCGAGCGCGTCCGCTTTTATAAGGGTCATTTTTTATGCCTCCGGTCAAGTTCGTCGTAAACATCCTGCCAGCGCACGTTTTCGCGGTGCAGCAGTACGCCGATAAAATACATAAGGTCGGCGGCTTCCCACACGACTTCGTCTTTTCCGTTCGCTTCGATAAGTTCCTGCGATTCTTCGGCAATCTTTTCGCGCACGCGTTTGTCGTCGAGCGTTGCCGTATACGAACCCGGCGTCGGGTGCGCAAAACGTTCGGCGATGATGTTTTCGAGGCGTTCCAAATTCGATTTCGCGCCGGCTTCCGACGAAAAGCAAGTCCAGCTTCCCGTGTGGCAGACGGGGCCGGCAGGTTCGACGACGGCAAGTACCGTATCGCGGTCGCAGTCCGCCCGCATTTTTACAACCGACAGCGTATTACCCGACGTTTCGCCCTTTGTCCACAGGCAGTTGCGGCTGCGGCTCCAAAAGGTGAGTTTTTTGGTGTCGAATGTTTTTTCGAGCGCGGCGCGGTTTGCAAAGCCGGTCATAAGCACTTCGCCTGCCGTACTTTGCGCGATAACGGGAATAAGACCGCCCGTGTGTTTTTCGGCTTTGTCCCAATTCAGGCAGGCGATAAAGCAATCTTTCAGTTTGACCGCGCCCGTATAGAGCGCCATGCCGAGCTGAACGTCGACGCCCAGTTTTTCAAGTTCTTCGACTTCCCGCACGGTGCTGACGCCGCCTGCAGCCGTCAGCCGACACCGGACGGCCTGCCGCAGCGACCGCACGGCTTCCATATCGGTTCCGCCCATGCAGCCTTCTTTTTCGACGCAGGTAAAAAGCAGTTCGCCCGCATATTTTTCGGCCGCGCGGGCTCCGTCCAAAAGCGGAATGCCGCTCGATTGCGTCCAGCCTTTTACGCTGATGATGCCGTCGCGCGCGTCGACTGCGATGATAATACGCTGTTTGCCTATAGCTTTAACCAGTTCATCCAAAAAATTCGTGTTTAAAACCGATTGCGTACCGGTATCACTCTTGCGGCTTTCGCCCCCTCCGGCGAAGGCTGCCGAACCTATGATAACCTTTTCGGCGCCCAAAGAAATCAATTCTTTTGCGCGTTTTACGGTGCGGATGCCGCCTCCTGCGCGCATATTGCCCTTGCGCAAAAGGCGTGCAAGCAGCGCGGAATTGGGCGTTTGTCCTTTAAGCGGGCCTTCGTCCGTATGGGTTAAGGCGGCGTCCAAGTCGATAACGGCCGTTTCGCCGTATATATTGAATTCGGCGGCCAAAGAATCGGCGTCGGTGCGCGAAAGCACCGGCTCTTTCCCGTTTTTAAGTTGAACGACCTTTCCGCCTTTTAAGTCAATCGATGAAATAACCATGCCGAAAGTATATAAAAAAAAGAGGGGGCAAGCAAGTAGAAAATTCGGCGTGTACAAGAATATCTATAGGTGATATGATAATCAATACGATAAGGGGGATTATACAATGAAGAAAATCTTATCGGTATTGATTGCGCTTTTCGTATCGATACTTTGTTCGGCACAGAATTTTACTATTCCGAAAGCGGCTCTTAGCATCGGAAAAGGCGACCTTGTTCCGAGTCTTGTTTCCGGACAGGTAATTTATGCAACTGGAGACGCAAAAGCAAATACCGGATCTTCTATGCATATTCCTGCAGAACTGGCAAACGGTGTTGTAATTGTACGTTACCGAGTCGATTATTATTATAAAAATAAAATTCACAGTATGTATTATCAATTGTTATATTCGAATATAATCCCCGATCTGAAATTCAATCAAGCAAGTATGGAAAATCCGATTCCTGTCGAAGCAAATGAAAAGCTGGGTATCGGTAATGATACGGTATTTGTTGTTATTCGTGTTGCGGATTTGGATCCTCACCTTGTTTTATGTGCGCAACGCTTACCCTTGCAAATCGGTCCGTATTGGTATTACGGAGAGGAGAGCCTCCTAGCCGGTACGGCCAAATATCTTACGTTCCGTCCCCTTTTGTCAAAACACGATACGATAGTGTTTCCGGATGGCATTTTACAAAGCCTTGAAGATATTGTTACAAAAACAAATTCTTCCGGTGCCGATACATTCCCGACCGTACCTATAAAAATTAAAACCGTAATGAACGCTTATCCCATACAAAAACATCCGATTATCGATGCGAGTGAAAAAATTATTCAAAATCAATATCTTAACAACTTAAATCTGGAAGCTCTTGTTGAATTTGACGGCCTGAAGATACATATTTATTTCCCTGAAAATTTTGCCCAATATTTCAGCACAGAATATAAACTCGGCGATCCGATTTGGTTTTACGGAAATATTGTGTATGTGATGAACAATGAACTTCATATGTACGGCCGCGATTTTGTTTTAGAAGATCCGGATGAAATCGTAATCCAAAGACAAAACCTGATTATTCAAATGAGCCGTCAAACTGAAAACCTTCAGGCAGCCCAAAAGGGCGAAAAAGAAGATAGCTTTGTAGATGTTACACAAACAATTCCGAAAGGCGGTTATGCAACCTATAAACGTTTTTTTATAAAGGATGACGCTACCGGCAAATTTAATGAAGACACGGCAAATATTGAAGAAAATCATTTTGATAAAAACGGAAACAGAGTTGCCCGCATGATGTGGTATGACAAAACGGGTATGGTTCGCAATACACAAACTTTTAAATATGATAAAAAAGGACGCTTGGTTGAAATTTGTTTTTACGATTCGAAAATGTTTAAAGAAGACGGCAGATGGAAAGTCGATCCGAAACGCAGCCGAATTTTTAATAAAGACACAACGGTTTATACAGACACAAAAGACGGAACCGATGCGGTTACAACGGCCGTCCGCTACAGCTATGCGCCGACAACGGAACACCCGGACTACATTAAACACGAAAAATACAATAAGGCCGGAAAACCGATTCGCAGTGAAACAATATACGAGCAAGATGCGGCACCCGCTTCCCTTTGCGAATACGATAAATTTGGAAACATATTGTATAAAAAAGACAATACCGATAAAGACTTTGAATATAAATTTGAATACGTGTACGCCGGTGAAAAGATTATAAAAGGAATCGGAAAAAATCTTTTAGAAGGAGAGGTATTCGAATGGACCTGTGAATATGACAAAAAAGGTAATGTCATTCAAAAAACATATCCTAATCTGGTGTACAATTATCGATACAATAAAAGCGGAAAGCTTATTGAAATGACCTGTAAAGATAAATACGGAAACGTAAAAGATCGTAAAATATATCGTTATGATAAAAAAACAGGCATTCAGGTTTTGGAAATTGAAGATACCGATTACGACACATTTAAAATCTGCCGATTTTGGTATGTTGAATTTTCGAAAAATAATTGGAAAGACGATTTAGATCCTTGGTTATTGGCAAAAGAATTGACCGAGTAAATTGCGCAGCAATAGAATTTGCTCAAAAGTCCGATTATGAAAACAGAGGCATCGCTTGTAAGGCGCGTCTTCCATTCGATCTTTGATGATAAGTTCAATAGCATTTTTTGTTATTATCCGAAATGGAAAAAGCGGAATTGGACGTTTGTCCTTTAAGAGCGCCATCGAAAGCACAGTTTGAAATCGTTCGTCCGCTTTACATTACCGTTTAATTTATGCTAAAATACTTTAGTATAATTAAAGACGCATAAAGGATGTAATTAGTATGAAATTTCTTGAAAAGCTGAGCGATTTTTTCGGTAAGTGGATGGCGCTCATCGTCATCGCGGTTGCCGCGCTCGCGCTCTTTGCACCGCAAACTTGTCTGTGGATTAAAACGAGCTGGATAAATTGGCTGCTCGGCATTGTCATGTTCGGCATGGGGCTTACGCTCAAGGTGAGCGATTTTAAAGTCGTGTTCAGCCGGCCGAAAGATATCATCATCGGTTTTATCGCGCAGTTTACGCTCATGCCGCTTATCGCGTTCGCTTTGACAAAAGCATTCAGTCTGCCGACGGAAATCGCCGTCGGCGTTATCCTCGTCGGCACTTGTCCCGGCGGCACGTCGTCGAACGTCATGACCTATCTTTCCAAAGGAGACGTTCCGCTGTCGGTCGGCATGACCGCGGTATCGACGCTGTTCGCGCCGCTTATGACGCCGCTTTTGACGCTCCTGTATGCCGGACAGCGTGTCGATGTCAATGCCGTCGCGATGTTTTTATCGATTGTAAAAGTCGTGCTCGTGCCGATTACGCTCGGTTTAGTGTGCAATTATTTTTTCGAAAAAGCGACGCGCGAGATCGTGCGTATCCTTCCGCTTATTTCGACGATCGCGATCATCATGATTATTGCGAGCGTCGTATCCGCGAATTCCGCGCGGCTTAAAACGGTCGGCCTTATCGTCGTGCTTGTCGTTATCCTTCACAATCTGCTCGGCTACGCGGCGGGATACGGTGTCGGAAAATTACTGCGTCTCAACACGACCAAATGCCGTGCCCTTTCAATCGAAGTCGGTATGCAGAATTCGGGACTTGCAACATCGCTTGCCGCGACGCACTTTGCGCAGTATCCGCTTGCGACGATTCCGGGTGCCGTGTTCAGCGTGTGGCATAATATTTCGGGCGCCGTGTATGCGAACTTCCTCGCAAGCCGTCATCCCGATCGCAACGCGGCTAAGTAAATTCAAAGAGCCGTTGCATATAAAATCAAGGAAACTGTCCGAAAACTGCAGGCCGATAGGCTTACAATTTTCGGACAGCCCCCGCTATCGAATTCGGCTATCGGCAAAAGAATTGACCGAGTGAATCGCGCACCTATACAATGTCGGAGCGCGAAATGCCCGATATTCAATCTGTCAGAAAGAGATGGTTTCCACCTCTTCTTTGGTGAGGCCGGTGGCCTGCATTATCTTTTGAACGGAATCGCCGAGTTGTTTTAGTATCTTTGCCGTTTTAAGTTTTGTTTGATAGGCACCTTTTTCAAAGCCTATTTTCTCCCCTATAACTGCGCCCTCTCTGAGTAAATCATCTTTATGAATATTCAATGACATATACAAGCTCCTGAACTTTTCGTTGCTTTTGGTCGTTTCAACAAGTTCGTCAATGCTCTGTGTAAAATGACTTGTTGCCTGTTTTTTGCAAAGATAGCGCAGCAACGCATGCAATTCGTCGTCTTTTTCTTTGTCGTACGCACTTGCATTATAAAATACTTTTGTTGTTTTGTCAGGTCTGAAAAACGTACTTCCCTGTACGTTTTTCATTACGAGTTTCGTCCGGCATTCGCCTACCGAAACATCGCAGTTATACGGCTTTCCCGGCGTCCGTGCCGGAACCGACTATGTGTTTTTAGGAGTGAGCAATTTTTCAAAATTGCGAACCGTAACGTAATTATCCGCGATGTTTTGCGTCGGCAAAACTCGGCGTTACAGTGAGCGGCGCTATATTAGACGCTCGCTGTAACCGTGTGCGTTTGGGCAGGTCGGGCGGAATTGAAGTTTGAATTTCAATATCGAAGACGCGCGAAGATTCGGCGACATAGACGTCGAGGCGAATCCCCTTACTCTCGTAGAACGGGGCAATCGTTTTCTGTAAAGATGGGTATTCAATTTTGCCGACTTTGATGTGCAAGAACCGTTCCAGTACGCCCTTGCAGACAGGCTTATGTTTCATGATGGTACCGAACATAAAGTCATCGGTAAAAGTCAGCTCATCTACGCTTTTGTAACGTGGCAGATAATCCATACACGTCTCCTTGTAACATAGTTTTAAGCAGGTAACTACTCATCTATAGTTATAGGCGCAGAGAATAAAAAAAGCGGAGTTTTTTGTTGCTTCCGTTCATGCCGAGTTGTTGAGAAAAATTCGCTTTTTTATTGACTTGATTTGTTAGTCTCACTATATTATGTGTATCTTATGTTAAGGAGTGCCCGACGTGAATATTAACTCGGACTATTTTAAGGATTTTAACGGCGAATATTGGCGCACGGAAATCGATGTGCGCGACTTTATTCAGCACAATTATACACCGTACACGGGAGACGATACCTTTTTGCAGCCGCCTACAAAGCGGACGCTTGCCGTATGGGACAAGCTTAAAGAAATGTTCAAAGAGGAAACGAAACGAGGCGTGTACGATGCGGAAGTAAAAATACCGCAAGGCATAGACGCCTACGGGCCCGGCTATATTTCGAAAGAAAACGAAGTTATCGTCGGACTGCAGACGGACGCCCCGCTTAAGCGCGGTATTTATCCTAAGGGCGGCTGGCGCATGGTCGAAAAATCGCTGGAAGCCTACGGTTTTACGCCCGATCCGGTAACGAAGGAGATCTTTACCAAGTACCGCAAAACGCACAACGACGGCGTTTTTTCGGCTTATACCGAAGACATGCGGGCCGTCAGAAAATCGGGTATTATTACGGGGCTTCCCGATGCCTACGGACGCGGCCGTATTATCGGCGATTACCGCAGAATAGCGCTGTACGGCGTAGATGCGCTTATCGAAGAGCGCAAGCAGGCGCTCGACCAGTTGGACGTGTACGAACTTTCCGAATCGGATATCCGTTACCGTGAAGAAATCAGCGAACAGATAAAATCGCTTGAAGCATTTGTACGCATGTGCGCGAGCTACGGTTTTGACGTACGCCGCCCCGCCCAAAATGCGCGCGAAGCGGTGCAGTGGCTGTATTTCGGCTTTCTTGCGGCGACAAAAGACCAGGACGGTGCGGCGATGTCTTTGGGACGTACCTCCACGTTCCTGGATATCTTTATCGAAAAAGACATTGCCGACGGAAAACTGACCGAAAGCGAAGCGCAGGAATTAATCGACCAGTTCATCATCAAACTGCGCATTATCCGCTTTTTGCGCACGCCCGAATACAACGAGCTTTTTTCGGGAGATCCCACTTGGGTTACCGAATCCCTTGGCGGCATGGGCGTAGACGGCAGAACGCTTGTTACGAAAACGTCGTTCCGCTATTTGCACACGCTGTATAACTTGGGGCCGGCGCCCGAACCGAACATGACCGTGCTTTGGTCGAACCATGCGCCTGAAAATTGGAATAAATTCTGCGCGCGCGTTTCAATCGAAACCTCTTCGATTCAATACGAAAACGACGATTTGATGCGCCCCGAATTCGGAGATGACTACGGTATCGCGTGCTGCGTTTCGCCGATGAAAATCGGCAAGCAAATGCAGCTTTTCGGCGCACGCGCCAACTTGCCCAAGTGTTTGCTCTACGCTATCAACGGCGGACGCGACGAAAAATCGGGTGCGCAGGTTGCGCCGGCATTTAAACCGATCACGTCCGAATATCTTGACTACTGCGAAGTTATGGATCGCTTTGAGCAAATGATGAAATGGCTTGCCGGCGTGTACATGAACGCGCTCAAAGTCATTCACTACATGCACGACAAATATTCGTACGAGTCTTTTGAATTGGCGCTGCACGATGCGGATGTCGAGCGCATTCAGGCGACCGGTATTGCGGGCTTGGCGATCGTTGCCGACTCTCTTGCCGCAATTAAAAACGCGAAAGTAAAGGTTATCAGAAACGAAGACGGCCTTGCCGTGGATTTTAAGCGCGAAGGCAGCTATGTTCCGTACGGAAACGACAACGACGAAACCGACCAGCTTGCGGTTATGGTTGCGCGCAAATTTATGAATTATTTGCGCCGCCACGAAACCTACCGCCACGCAAAAGCGACGCAGTCGGTACTGACGATTACGTCGAACGTCGTGTACGGCAAAAAAACGGGCGCCACTCCGTGCGGGCGCTGCGCATACGAGCCGTTTTCGCCCGGTGCCAACCCGATGAACGGACGCGATACCAACGGCGCCATTGCCGCACTTTCGTCGGTTGCAAAGCTTCCGTTTGAAGACATCGGCGACGGTATTTCGTACACCTTTGCGATTGCACCGAACGCGCTGGGCAAACAGGAAAATATCCGCGTGGACAATTTAACGAACCTGCTGAAAGGCTACTTTGAGCCGGACGGCGGCCAGCACTTAAACGTCAACGTGTTCGACCGCAAGCTTTTGGAAGACGCTATGGCCAACCCCGAAAAGTACCCGCAGCTTACGATTCGCGTTTCCGGCTACGCCGTAAACTTCGTTAAGCTGACGAAAGAACAGCAGCTCGACGTGTTGTCAAGGACTATAAACCAGTCGATGTAAACGTACGCTATGGCTTTTATTCACTCATATGAAAGCTTCGGCACGGTGGACGGCCCCGGACTACGCTATGTAGTGTTTTTACAGGGCTGTCCGCTGCGCTGCAAGTACTGCCATAACTGCGATACATGGCACCGTGAAGACGCACGCATTATCGAAACGGCGGAACAAACCTTCGAACGCGTCAAGCGGTACAAACATTATTACCTTTTCGCAGGCGGCGTAACCGTTACCGGCGGGGAGCCGCTCGAGCAAGCCGATTACGTGCGCGATTTTTTTAAACTGTGCAAACGCGATGTGCTTCATACCGCGCTCGATACTTCGGGCTATTATTTAAACGACACGGTAAAAAGCGCGCTCGAATACACCGACCTCGTTTTGCTTGACTTAAAATCGGCAACCGAAGAGCAGCACAAAGACTTAACCGGCGTTTCGCGCGAACCTGTTTTGCGCTTCCTCGATTACGTGTGTTCGATTAACAAGCCGCTGTGGATACGTCACGTCGTCGTTCCCGGCATCACCTATAACGAAGCCTATTTAAACAAGCTTGCCGATTTTATCAAAACGCTTCCCAATGTGGAAAAGGTCGACGTTTTGGCCTATCACACGATGGGCGTTTTTAAGTGGAAGCAGATGGGAATGAAGTACCCGCTCGAAGGTGTGCCGGCTCTTTCGCAAGAAGAATTTAAAAAAGCAAAGCAGATCTTTATCGATAAAGGATTGGCGGTAACGTAAAAGACGGCGCATAAAATTTGACGGTAAGCCCGCTTAAATGCTATACTTTTTGCGTGACAAAAAAGGCTTTTAGGTGCGTTTCGCTTAAAACTCAGCTTGCACTGATGCGCACTTTTATACTTTAAAGTTTGCTTCCCGATGTAGCAATTCCCGCTATAAACTGCTTTTGAAAAATAATATAAATAACAATCATCGGTAAACAAGCCAAAAAAGAAGCAGCCATCAATTCGGGATAGTTTGCGGTAAACTGTCCTTGCAGTTTTGCAAGAGCTGCCGAAAGCGGCATAGTGTTTTGATCCGTGTTAGCAACCAGCGGCCACATCAGTTCTTTAAATGCAAACAATGCGGTAAATATGCCGAGTGCAGTCATAGAAGATTTTACCAAAGGTGCCATAACAAATAAAAAAATACTACCGGTATTACAGCCGTCAAGCACGGCGGCTTGTTCAAGGTCTTTGGGCAGTGTCATAAACGATTGACGCAGTAAAAAAGTACCAAATGCAGTTACCAAACCGGGAAACAGCAGAGCAAACGATGTATTGAGCATACCCATTTTGCTGACAATCAAATACTGCGGAATAATAAAAATTTGCGGAGGCACCATCATTTGAAATAGCACGAGCGAAAAAGCGAGGTTTTTTCCTTTAAAATGAAGTCTACCCAACGCATAACCTGCTGTAGTTGCCGTAAGAACTGCACAGATAATTCTTTCGACAATCAGCAAGAGAGTATTCCAGTATAAGCGAACAAAATTCATTTTGGTCAGCACCGAAAAAAACGCATCGGTACGCCACACTGAGGGGAAAATAATAAAAGGATTAAGCTGTGTGGATTCGGATATCGATTTAAATGAAGTTAAAATCATCCATAGAAACGGAACGATCATAACAGCGGCACCGGCAATTAAAATACAATGAATTAAAACGGAATAAACAACGGAAGATTTTTTCATGTGTTATACAATACCCATTTTTTTTGTAAACGCAGTTGAATGCCCGTGATTACTAAAATAACGATGAGCAACAACAGTACAATAGCCGACCCATAGCCTTTATTTGATTCCATAAATGAATACCGGTAAAAGAGGTATACCAGCGATTGCGTTTTATAAAATGACGGAGAAGTTATATCGAGCATAACGTAAATGGAATCGAATACTTGCAATGCTCCGATAACCCGCGTTACGGTTATAAAAAACATAGTCGGCGATAAAAGCGGCAGCGTTATAAAAACAAATTGGCGTAGTTTGCTTGCCCCGTCTATTTCGGCCGCTTCATAATAGTCTTGAGGAATTTCCTGTAAGCCGGCTAAAAACAATACCATATTGTATCCGGTAATCGACCATATACCGACTATAGCTATCGAGATAAAAGCGGTAGACGGATTGGAAAGCCAATTGGCTGCAGAAAAGCCCATTAAGCGAAGCAAATGATTTAATAAACCGAATTCTGAATTGTACAGCCATCTCCACACCATGGCGACTGCAGCGGGGGCAGCAACCATCGGTAAAAAGAAAATAGTACGGTATATGCTTTTGCCGCGCATATTGCGATTAAGCAATACTGCCAGTATAACGGCAAAAACAATGGAAAAAGGAACCTCTACAACCGCATATTTAAAAATATTGATTAAAGCTTGCCATACCGTTACGTCTTGAAATAGTTTAACATAGTTGCCGAAACCAATGAATTTATTGCCGCGACCGAAAGCCCCCGTTTTAAAAAAACTTTGATATAAGGTTTGAAAAATAGGAATAATATTTAAAATGAGGAGCCCGCATACAGTCGGTAATAAAAACAACCAACCCCATAAAAAAGTATGTATATTCCGCTTTTTTATGCTTTTATTCACACTGTCTCCTAAAAAAGAGCCGGAAAAAAACCGGCTCTTTGTAAATTTTATTCTTCTGCCAGCAATTTGTTCATTTCACGGGCAATCTCGGGACACAGTGCGGCAGCCGTTTTTTTACCCGTCCATACATCAATCAGTTTTTGAATCGACATATCTTCCCATGCAACCGTTGATTTTGAATAAGGACGTATGACCATGTCATCCATCATAGTCAAGTATGCTTTAAGGTTGAATTTCGGATATGCGTTTACCCAGTTTTTGGTAGTACCTTTATATGCGGAAATAACAATACCCAAATCCGATTGCTTTGTTTGAGCTTCTTTTGATCCGAAATATTCAATGAGCGCCCATGCTTGTTCGGGGTACTTTGTATTTGAAGAAGCCGCCCACCCTAAACCGTTGTAAATGGAACAGCGCCTCCCGCTTGCCGTATCTTTAGGTAATACGGCGATGTCGCAGTGCGCTTTAACATAATCATTATTACACAGTTCCGGCAGCATCCATGAACCTTCGGTAACCATAGCGACTTTTCCCGCTTCAAACAAAGCTTCGCCGCGGTTTTCCACAATAACATTGTACGGCGGCATTGAACCGTCTTTTATAACTTGTTCTATAAAAGTTATCGCCTTTATTGTTTCGGCTTTATCGAAACCCGACTTCTTTTTATCCGCTGAAAGAATTTCGCCACCCATGTCGAATACGATATTGTACCAGCCGGCTTGATTGGTATCTGGTCGTATTACGCAACCATATTGGCTTCCGTCTTTTTTTGTCAGTTTTTTTGCCGCTTGACGGAAAGTATCCCATGTCCAGCTTTCATCAGGATATGCCAAAGCGGCTTTGTCGAACATGGTTTTATTGTACCACAATGCAATGGTGTCGATGTCCTTAGGAACGGCAAACTGCTTTTTACCGTAGTTATATAAAGCGGTAATATCCGAAGGGAATTGGCTTATGTCCAGTTTTTTGCTGTTCGCAATACGTTTTGTTAAATCCAACAACATGTTGTATTCTGCGTATTTTGAAAATTCATTTGAGTGCATCCAAAAAACGTCCGGTAAGGACCCTCCGGTTGCTCCGGCTTCAAGCATCGTCCAATACTGTTCCCACGGCGTAACTTGAATGGCCGTTTTAATCCCCGTTGCCGCGGTAAAATCAGCGGCAATTTTCGTTAAACCAGGTTCTTGATTTTTGTCCCAAATCGCAACCGTCAGTGTTACATCGCCCTTTGCCGCTGAAGCGGTATCTTGGCTGCCTCCGGCAAAAAGCGCATACGCGCACAAAAGGGCAACAACAATAGTCAAAATGCGTGTTTTCATTTTTTCCTCCTTCATTTTACGAAAAAATATATACAGCGGCTAAAAATGCCGCCGAATTTTATTTGTACATAGCCATATACGAACCGTGAGCGGCAATTAATTCGTCACACAAACGCCGGATGTCGTCTATACTTAATTCCGCTGCAGTATGAGGTTCAAGCATAGCTGCATGGTAAATGTATTCTTTTTTTCGAGTACGTGCGGCTTCTACCGTTATGAGCTGTACATTTATATTAGTCATATTCATTGCTGCAAGCTGCACCGGCAAAGCGCCGACATGACAAGGGGTAATGCCGCTGCCGTCGACCAAGCAGGGAACTTCAACACACGCTTCTTTCGGTAAATTGTCAATAAGATTTTCGTTTAATACATTGCCGCCTATTTTATACGGTTTGTTGACAACGACGGCTTCCATAATGTGCGAAGCGTATTCATTGGAACGTTTGTGTGTTACTTTGCCGTTTTTTAAAATACGGCGTTTTTCTTCCTGCCAATCTTTTATTTGTTTGATACAGCGCCGCGGATATTCGTCCAGCGGAATGTTAAATTTTTCTATCAATTCGGGATACTGTGATTTTATGTAAAAAGGATTGTATTCGGCATTGTGTTCGCTCGATTCGGTACAGTAATAGCCGAGATTTTTTATATAGTCAAAGCGTACCATATCGTGATGTTTACCTTCGATATTTTTTTTGTGTGCACGTTTTTTTATTTCAGGGTACAAATCCGTTCCGTTTTTATCACGGATATCCAAAAGCCACGCCATATGATTTATACCGGCAATCAATTCCCGTCTGCCTTCAAGCTTATCTTTCATATCCAATTCGGTTAAAAGAGTACTTGAACACACTTGCACACTATGGCACAAACCGACCGTACGCACACCGGTATAACGCAGCATATAGCCGGTAAGCATTGCCATAGGATTGGTATAGTTTAATAAAATTGCATTCGGACATACTTTTTCCATGTCGCGGGCAAAATCTTCCATGACGGGAATGGTGCGCAGTGCGCGCATAATGCCGCCTATGCCGAGCGTATCGGCAATAGTTTGTCTCAACCCGTATTTTTTCGGTATTTCAAAATCGGTAACCGTGCACGGCTCGTAACCGCCCACTTGAATGGCATTTACCACAAAGTCCGCATCTTTTAAAGCTGCTTTGCGTTCTTTTTCTCCTAAATAACATTTTATGCGTGCACGGCTTTTATTGACGTCTGCGTTTATTGCCGATAGGATTGTTTCCGAATCTTTAAGGCGTGAAGCGTCTATGTCGTATAAAGCCATTTCAGCATCCTGCAAAGCGCTCGTTCGCATACAATCGCCCAGTACATTGCGGACAAAAACCGTACTGCCTGCTCCCATAAATGTAATTTTTAGCATATATCATCCTTTTTTTGTAAACTTGACGAAGCAAAAATAAAGCGTGTAATACAACCTTTTTTAGGTTAAAACGGTTTTACAAATAAAAATAGTTTTTTTGTATCCTTTAAATTGTCATTTTGTTGAAAAACTTGCCGATACAATTAAAAGAACACCATGATAGAAAAAGCGCCCTTGCAGTTTTATTATTACGGTTATGAAAAATGCGATCCGGGACACTCGTTTGGACCTGCCGTACGCGTACACTATGTGCTTCATTTTATTGTAAACGGGAAAGGAGTGCTGCATGCAGGAGAGCAAATCTATACCGTATGTAAAAATCAAATGTTTTTAATACGACCGCAAGAAGTTTGTTTTTATGAAGCAGACAACGAGCAACCGTGGGAATACTTATGGTTTGCTTTTGATGGAAAAGAAGCGGATCGGCTGATTAAACTATTTTTCCTCAATGAAGACACTTATGTAAAAACGGCATGTGAAACTGAAAAATTGGAAATATTTTTAAAGACGGCGCTTATGCGATTTCAGGGTTCTCTGTGCTCGCAAACGGAGTTAAACGGTTGGTGCTATTTATTTTTTTCCTGTTTTAAGCAAAAAATGGAAAAAGAAGTGCAAAGCAGCGAAAAAAGATATTTATCCGCCGCGCTCACGTATATCCGTTATAATTATATGTATGATATAAACATAGATCAAATAAGCATGTATTTGGGTATCGATAGAACTTATTTGTATAAAATAGTAAAAAAATACACGGCATATTCACCGAAAGTGTATTTAACCCTGTGCAGGATTGAGGCTGCAAAAGATATGCTACGATATTCCGAATATGCCATAACCGAAATTGCTTTTGCATGCGGGTTTCACGACAGTTCCGGTTTTTGCAAAGTGTTCCGTTTGTATGAAAAGCAAACGCCGTCGCAGTACCGCCGCAGCTGCGAAAAATAAGATTAAATAACGACTTGTTATGCATAAAGTACAGTAGGAACTTTTTATGCGTTAAAAAACGAATTCTTTGTTTTCCGTGTGTTTTTGCGAAGTTTTGTCATAGGTGTATACGGTACAGCTTTCAGCTTTAACGTCATAATCAACTAAAATAACATCTGTGGGAATCAGATTACAGTGAGTAGTACAATAATACTGCAGTAGCGTTCGACTTTTCTTTTGATTGTAAT
Organism: Treponema maltophilum ATCC 51939; assembly: GCF_000413055.1. Lineage (NCBI taxonomy): Bacteria > Pseudomonadati > Spirochaetota > Spirochaetia > Treponematales > Treponemataceae > Treponema > Treponema maltophilum. Next base: position 241,934 of record NZ_KE332518.1, read on the forward strand.
ATTTTTTTGCAAAAAAGTATTTTTTATAGCCCTTGGGGGCAAGATAGAAACACAGCATTGCGACATCCCAGTTCGTTAATTTTGCCGAGGGGACATTATCGCCTTTTGTCCACTTATTCGCCTTACATTCAACGAGGATATTTTCGTTTTTGAAATCAAACTTGTGAGATTTTTGCTCCTTTCCTTCAAAAGCAATCGCAATCTCTGGTTGTTCGGCAACATCGATCCCTCTTTCTTTAAAAAAAGCGAATACTCTTTTTTCAAAATCTTTTCCCGTGTTTTGTCCGTTCATAGTTTCTCCTTTCTATAATAACTCTTTTAAAAAAATCAAAAACCGGTCTTTGTTCCCCCTTACAAAAGCTCTTCGCCGAAGTCTTGCGGTTTGCCGGTCCAGATTTGGCTGCCGCGGCGCAAGACGGTTATATCGTCGCACATGAACTTTGCTTCTTCTATGTCGTGCGTTACGACGATGCCGGTAAAGCCGATTTTTTTTTGCAATGAGCGGATGTCGGCGGCAAGTTTTTTCCGCAGCGGGGCGTCGAGGCTCGAAAAGGGTTCATCGAACAGGACCAAATCCGGCCGGACGATGAGGGTGCGCGCAAGACTTACGCGCTGAGCTTCGCCGCCCGAAAGCGAATCAGGGTAGCGCTCGGCAAAGCCTTCCAAACCGAATTCGGCAAGAAATTCGGCGGCGCGTATTCTGCTTTGTTTTTTTGGAAGTCCGCCCCGCAAATGGGAAAGACAGCGTAGGCCGTAGGCAACGTTGTCGTCGACGCGCAAGTGCGGAAAGAGCGCCGCGCTTTGGAATACCATGCCGATCGAACGTTTTGCCGGTGCAAGGTTTTGAATGTCTTTTCCCGCAAGCGTGATTGTACCTTTTTCTTCGCCTTTTTTGCAAACGTCCGGTTCAAGCAAGCCGGCTATGAGCCGTAATACGGTGGACTTTCCGCTACCGGAACGTCCGGCAATTCCGAGCATGCATCCTTTTTCGATTGAACAGGAAAATTCTATGCGTATACCCGGCCAGGTTTTTCGCAGGCCGCGAACTTCAAAATAACTCATTTTAATCTGTCTCCCAAAATAAAAAAGCCGATGCTTAAAAGTCCGAGTATACAGCCGGCTGCGCACGCTTCGTTAAACCGGTAAGCGCCTGCAAGTCGGTACGTAAAAAGCGCGAGCGTTTCGAAGTGCGGAACCGACAGCATAAGCGGCAGCGAAGCTTCGGCGCTTGCGGCTGCAAAGCAAAACCCGAAGGCCGAAATGAGCGTTCGATGTATAAGCGGCAGCTGTATGCGGAAAACGCAGTCCAAAGGATCGGCCGATAAAAGGCGCGCGGCATTGAGCATTGAAAGCGGAATTCTGTCGAGCGCCGAAGATATATAGCGGAACGCGAGCGGCCACAAAAGAGCGCTTTGCGCGCCGATCAAAAGAAGCGGGCTGCCCTTCCTGACAAGGACTATTATGCCGAAGCCCAAAACGACCGAAGAAACCGCCATGGGTAAAATCGGCACAAGCCGAAAGCCGATTTTCGTTTTGAACGGATCGATAGCATGAATGAAAAAGGATGCCGCACACGCTCCCGCGACCGAAACGGCTGCGGTTGCGCTTGAAGCGATAAGCGTGTTCCGCAAAGAAAACCAAAACGACGGACGCGAAAATAAAGTGCCGAATGTTCCGAACGAAAAAGCGTTTTTGTATTTGAAGGCGCCGCCGAGCACGGAAAAAAACGGCCATAAAAAAAATAAAACAACCGGTATAAAAACTGCTGCAAAAAATACGGCTTCCATGCCGGCTTTGAGCGGGCGACGCGGCGCCGTTTCGCTTTTTCCCGTGATGCCGCTGCTTCGTCTGCCGGACAGTTCAAAACGGCTGTACAGAGAAACGAATAAAAACGCCAGCAGCGTTTCGCACAGCGCAAAAGCGGCACCCTGTTTTAAATCGAGCGAACTGCGGACGGAACGGTACACGGCGACTTCCAGCGTAGTGCCGCCCGCCGACCCGAACAGCAGCACGATGATAAAACTGAAAAAGCAATACAAAAAAACAAGCATGGCCGAAGAGGCGATAGCCGGTGCAAGCTGGTACAGCGTAACGGAGCGGAACACCTTCCATTCCGATGCACCGAGGAGGCGGGCGGCATCCGCTTCATCCGGCCGCAGTCGCTGCCATACATCGCTGCACAAACGCATGACGAGCGGAAAATTATAAAATCCCTGTACGATGACGATTCCCCAAAACGAATACAAAAAAGAAAGCGGCGCATTTTGCACATCGGCGCCTGCGGCTCTTGCGGCGGCTGCAAAAAGCCTGTTCGCGCTGCCGTGCATGCCGAACACCGACACAAAGCCCAGCGCTATCAAAAGGGTCGGAACCGAAAGCGGTACCGCCGATAAAGCAAGCAAAAAGCGTCTGCCGGGAAAGGTGCGGTTTGCGGTAAAAAAAGCGGCTGCAAGTCCAAACGCGACGGCAATACCGGTCGATACGGCCGCAATCTTTATCGTGTACCAAGCGGGCCGCATCACGGATACGAGGGAAAACGGAGAAGCGCTTTGTGCGCCGCTTGCCAAGGGCGTGAGAGCCGCGCCCAAGGCAAGCAAAAAAAACGCGCAAAGCAGAACAAAGATTGCAACGCTTCCGGCCGCGGCAATGCGGCGGAAAGCTTTAAACAACATAGTTACTTTGCCAATAAATCGGTAATTTCGCGTACCGTTTTTTCAAGGTCGGAAGCTTTTACCGAAAGCGCTTTGCCGGCTTTCGGGGCGGCCCTATAGCAATCGGGCAGCACAACCGCCGGATTTACCGGATACATCCATTGGGTAAGCGGCAGTACGGATTGGGCTTTTTCGCCGATTAAAAAATCCAAAAAAGCTTTACCGCCCTTTTCGTTCGGCGCGCCCTTTACCAAGCCCGCGCCTTCAATCTGCATTATATGCCCTTCGGGAAAAATGAGCGCTTGATAGCGGTCGGTTTTATCGTATTCGACATGGTAAGCGGGACTCGTCGTATAGCTTATGACAAGCGGCGCTTCTCCCTTTGTGAACAAGCCGTACCCTTCGCTCCAGCCGGGCGCCATCGTTAAAATATTCGGCTTCAGTGCTTTCCAAAATTCAAGATATGAGTCGCCGAAAACCGCCCGTGTCCATGCGGCAAAACCCAAACCGGGCGTTGAAGTGCGCGGATCCATCAGGATGATTTTTTTTGCGTAAGCGCTTTTTGTTAAATCGGACAAAGTTTGCGGGGCGCTCACCGAAGATGCCGTGTCGTAAATAAAAGCGAAATAGCTCCAATCGTAGGGCGTAACGAACCACTCTTTGTCCGGAACCAAATCGGCCGGGATCAGCTTTTCGGCAAGCGCTCTTTTATACGGGGCGAGAACGCCTTGCTTTTTTGCCGCTTCGATCATGTTGCCGTCTATGCCGATTAAAACGTCGGCTTGCGGCGCTTTTTTTTCAAGGACGGCGCGCGTAAGCACTTGAACGGCATCTCCCGCCGAAACGAGCGTGCACTTATAACCCGTTTCCTCCTCAAAACGCTTAACCAATTCCGCACCCGGCCCCCAGTCCGAGGCAAACGAATCATACGCATAAACGACGACTTCGCGACTGCGCTCTTGCGGAACGTCGCCTTTTCCCTTTGCGGGAAGAAGAGCGGCAACCGAAAAAAATACAATAAAAGATGAAATAAGAATATAAAGACGAGTCTTCATAACTTCCTCCGCCGGCATTATCCGGATCAGGTTCGGACGGCCGTGCGGCCGCCCTGCGGGTTTGCTCTCAGAAAACGGTCGGGCCGAAAGCCCTCGCGTTAACACCCCGGTATAAGAAGCAGTATAGCTGTAAACGATTTTTTTTGCAATAAGCCGTTCGGCTCCGTATAAAGACTTAATTTAAAATATCGCGTTTTCGATATTAAAGAAGCTGTCCGAAAACTTCTATATTTCGAACGGTACCGCGACGGTGCAATAATTTTTTTGAGAAAAATTTACCGATTTATTCAAAAAAGACTTTACAAGCGGACGGTATCGGCGTATAATATCGTAAAAGGAGGGTAGTAGTTACCGAAGGTAACTATGCTTTTTGTGAAGCATGGCACCGAAATCCGTTTTATGACAGGTATTGCATAACTTGTAAAAACCGTTCATAGTGTTTTTCGTAGAACTTGAATTGCAGGAAGGTTTTTCGAATGACGGATGAAATGATTTTTTTGCTTAAAAACTTCGGATTTACCGAATCCGAAAGCAGGGTCTATATTGCATTGTTGGAAAGCGGTTCGTGTACGGGATACGAGGTAAGTAAAATTTCCGCCGTTCCCAGATCGAAAGTATACGGAGTGCTTGAGTCTCTGGTGCAAAAAGGAGCTGTTGTTTTAACAAGGCGTGATAAAAAGATTTTTTATAATGCACAGCCGGTTTCCGAAGTGTCGGATGTTATCAAAAAAAAAGTATCGGAAAACCTGACTAAGCTGGAAGAAGCTGCGGAAAAAATCGGCGATCCGGAATCGAATGAAGATATTTGGAATCTGTATTCGATGGATGCGGTAAAGATCAAAATATATAAAATGTTGAACGATGCAGCTCGGGAAATTTGCATTCAGATTTGGGCCGACGAGTTGGACGCGCGCATTGAAGACTGTCTTGTTAAAAAGCAAAAAGAGTTGGGCAAAGTACTTGTCGTATTATACGATTTGTCGGGAAAGTATCAAACAAAAGTAAAGAATGTATATAAGCACGGTTTTGAGCAGGAAAAACTTGACGAACTTGGGAACCGTTGGCTTATCGTAACGGTTGACGGAAGAGAGACCTTGTCCGCGAGCATCAAGGATAACGGAAAGGTCGACGCGACGTATACGAAAAACAGCCGCATGGTATTTTTTGCAAAAGAATACACGCTCCACGATGCTTACAGTCTTAAACTGATTGATCACTTAAAAGGACAGGTTACCACGGAATTCGGCGAAGATATGAAAGCGCTTCGCAATGTGTTCTCTTTTTCAAATTAAGGCGGGACGTAATTAAGTATTAAGCACTTGATTCCGCCGATTTTTCAGGAGGCATTAGATGCTTGTTACAATCATCCTTGCGTTGGTTGCCGTTGTAAACGGAATTTTCGTGGTGTATTTTGTGCGCGATTTAATTGCGCACAAAGGTGAATTTATGAAAGAACCGGGCAATCCCATTGTCATGGCGATTTCTTCTTTCATTATTTTTCTTTTGTCTACATTCGGAATTTCGGATTTTGCGATCGGGTCGGCCTTGTACCCGAAGGTTAAATGGGTCGATGCAAAAAGACTTCCCGGTACGCTGAACACCGAATGCGTTGTTCCCGTTGCGGTTATGGCACTCTGTTATATTTCCACTATCAATGTGGGAATGGCAACTTTGATTATCGCAATCGTCTGTCAGGTAATCGGCGCGTACGTAAGCCCGCGTTTTGTCGTAAAACTTCCGGCGAATATCATAAAACGTTTTATTTCCGTAGGACTCTTGGTTGCGGCCGCTCTTATTCTTGCAAACAAATTCAACATTTATCCTTCCGGAGGAGATGCAACCGCCCTTGTCGGATGGAAATTGATTCTTTTTGCCGTACTGTGTTTGATTTACGGTGCATTGAACAATATCGGTATCGGCTCTTATGCTTTGACAATGGCGACCGTATATGCGCTCGGATTGAACCCGGGAGTAACGTTTCCGATAATGATGGGTGCCTGTACCTTTTCCGTTCCGGTCGGTTCGATACAGTTTATTAAGCTCGATTCCTACAGCAGAAAAATTACGTTTTTTACCTCTACGCTCGGCGTTCTCGGCGTACTTGTCGCCGTCTTTGTCGTAAAAAGCCTTAACACGTCGGCGCTGCAGTGGGTTGTTGCCGCGGTTATCATTTACAGCGCGATTACAATGCTTTTAAGTTCACGCAAAGCGCAGGAGTAAAGCGTTATGAAAATTACGGTTCTTAATGCGCGCCAAATGAGCGAAGTCTTTTCAATGAAGGATGCGATTCAGGCCGACAAAGATGCGCTGCAATTGTATTCCGAAGGAAAAAGCACTATTCCGCTTCGCGCAAATTTGGACATAAAAAAATACAACGGACAAACCTTGTATATGTACGGTTATGCGGAGCCTGCGAAGGCTTCGGGCGTTAAAATCGTTTCCGTATATCCGGATAATATCGAAAAGGGATTGACGAGCGTTCCCGCGACGATGATTTTAGTTAACTGTGAAACCGGCGAAGTAAACTGTATGATGGACGGTACGCACTTGACCAGAATCAGAACGGGAGCGGTCGCCGGAGCTGCAACGGATATTCTTGCCCGCAAAGACAGCAAAGTGTTCGCGCTTTTCGGAACCGGCGGGCAAGCCGAAAGTCAGTTGGAAGCTGTGTTAAACGTCCGGCACATTAAACTGGTAAAAGTGTTCGATATAAACAAAGAGCGCGCCAAAACCTTTGCCGAAAAAATGACGCAAAAATTCGGTTCGAAATTCTCCGTTAAAATCGTACCTGCCTCATCTGCGGCGGATGCGGTTCAAGACGCCGATGTAATCACGGCGGTAACGACTGCGAGCGAGCCCGTTTTTGACGGTTCTTTGGTAAAAAAAGGCGTTCATATAAACGGAGTCGGCTCCTATACTCCGTCGATGTCCGAAATCGATGAAAAAATCATCATCGGCGCTTCCAAGATATATGTCGACACGAACGATGCGGTAAAAGAGTCGGGCGATTTGATAAAGCCGATAAAAAAAGGCGTTTTCAGCGCCGATAAAATTACCGGCGAACTCGGTTCGGTACTGTCGGGGAAAATACCGGGCAGAACGTCGCAAGACGAAATCACCTTTTTCGAAACAACCGGCAGCGCGGTGCTCGACTTGGTAACCGGACAGCGCATATACGAAAAAGCCGTTCAGGCAAAAATCGGGAGCGTTATAGAAATATAGCGTTCGTTTAAAAATCTCTGAATATGTACCGGGCGGAAAAATCCGTCCGGTACGTCGGTTTTGCCATGAAAAAAGAAATTTTTAAAGTAGCCAATTATACCGCCGCTACGATTGCGTACTTGATAGGGTCCGGTCTTGCAAGCGGGCAGGAAATAATACAGTTTTTTTCGTCCTACGGCTTGGTAAAAAGCTGTTTGGCGGCTCTTATTATGCTTTCAATATTTTGCTGTGTTACAGTGGTAACGATAGAAACCGGGCGAAAAAAACGAATTACGGAAGCGAATAATATATATAAGGTTTATTGCGGAAAGTATCTCGGGACTTTTTTTACATGGCTGACTCCGCTCATTCTTTTTTCGATTTATGCGGTAATGATTTCAGGAGCGGGAACTTTGTCGGCCGAATATTTTTCTGTGCCGAACAGAATCGGCCGTTTGATTATGCTTGTGTTGTCTTTGGGAACAGTTCTGGCCGGCTTTGAAAAACTCGTGAGCGTGATAGCCAAAATCGGCCATGTTATCATATTGATTATCATTGTGCTTTCCGTATACAGCATTGCAAAAACAGCCGACTGGTCTGCCGCTTCTTCCGCCGCCATAGGCGAATACGGTTTTAAACAAGCTTCTCCGTTTTGGTTTTTATCGGGGATCAATTATGCCGCTTTTTGCGCGCTGACGCTTTACCCTTTTCTTGCCGAATTGGGCGGTAAGACGAACAGCAAAAAGGAAGCGGTAGCGACGGGGTTGTTCAGCAGCGTTGTGTTCTTTACGATTGCAATGCTTATCAACTTCAGCCTTTTGGGTAATATTTCCGTCTTGGCCGGCAAAGAGATGCCTGCCGTATTTATTGCGGACTTGCTTTTTCCGCGTGTAGGCGGCATAGTTTATTCCGTTATTTTATATTCGAGCATATATACGACCGCCGTTCCCATGCTGTGGACAACTTGTAATAGAATTGCCGCCGATGATAAAAGCGTAAAATTTAAACTTTGCGCGGTGATTTTAGCCGTTACCGCTTATTTTATAGGCGGCTTACCGTTCAGCGTGCTCATTAATTTTATTTACCCGTACATAGGATATGTGGGAATCTTCGTGTTTGCATGTTTGGTAATTACCGTATTCCGGCGACGCAAAAGCGAATAATTTTTATTCCGATTTTTTTAAGCGGTTTTTTACATAGACGGCGCCCATGCTTTCGGCTATACTGACCTTATGAGTAAAACAGCAGTCGTCGCGATAATCGGGCGCCCGTCCGCCGGAAAATCAAGTTTTTTAAATGCCGCAGGCAATCAAAAAATCTCGATTGTGTCGCCGCACCCGCAAACGACGCGCAATGCCGTGCGGGGCATTGTAAACACCGATAAGGGGCAGCTCGTGTTTATCGATACGCCCGGCTATCATCAATCCGACAAAAAACTGAACCTCAAACTCAAAGGTATTGCCGAAGAGCCGCTGCAAACGGCCGACCTCCTTTTATACGTTTTGGATTCGACGCGCGAAGCGGGGAGCGAAGAAAAACTCATTGCGTCGCTTTTGCAGCCTTTCAGCTCAAAGCTGGTTGCCGCAATAAATAAAACCGACAGCTGCGACTCGAAGCCGGAACTGTGCAAACTTTTTATAGCCGAACAGCTTCCCTCGCTCGGCGCGGCAAGAGTCTTTAACATTTCGGCAAAAACGGGTGAAGGGATCGACGCCGTTCTTGCCGCTTTGTATGAGCTTGCTCCGGAAGGAGAAGCGCTCTATCCCGAAGAATACTACACCGATCAGGAAGTCGACTTCCGCATTGCCGAAGTTATCCGCGAGCAAGCGGTCAACCGTTTGCGCGACGAACTGCCGCACGCAGTCTACGTGGAAATTGCCGATATGGAAAGCCGTAAAGACGGCAGGGAGTTGTGGGTGCGCGCCTTTTTGGTCGTTGAACGCGAAAGTCAAAAAGGCATGGTTATCGGCAAAGGCGCATCCTTAATCAAAAGCATCCGCGTTGAATCGATAAAGGCTTTACGCCGCATCTTCGATTACCGCATCGATTTGGATTTGCAGGTAAAAGTCAACAAAAACTGGCGCCAAAAAGACGCCGTACTGACAAAGATATTGCGGTAGGATGTGAATAGCTGAACCGGTATATCACGCGTAAAAAAGCAAATTTTTATGTTATGTTAATGTTGGAATAAGTATTTTTCTTTTTGTAAATTTTTTTAGATTGTACCATACGTATTTATCTGTTATAATATACAATGTAAAATAATGGTATTATACACAATAGAAAGAGGAAAGGAATATGCAAAAACTTAAATCTCTTTTCATTTTGATTTGCAGTATGTTTCTGCTGGTTTTTCTACTTAATTGTAAACAAATTACGGAAGAAGTAACAAAGATTCATTATATAACTCCGATATGGAAAGGTTCCTTTTATTCTGCCCCTGCAAATCCTAAAATGGGGTGGGCATATTACAATATCAATATGAGAAAATCTTTCTTTTTCGACGGTTCTTCATGGCAGATAATGGCCCAAGACGGAATCAGCGTATTATGGAAAGGAGAACTTACATCTGCTCCCGCTAATCCTCAAAGAAACTGGGCGTATTATAATTTAATAAACGGTAACTCATATATTTATAACGGATATTCATGGGAACATCTTGCAAAAGCCGGAAGAAACGGATCGACGGGAATCCTCGTGTGGCTTGGCAGCTTAGATGTTGAACCGAGTAACGTACTCAAAGGATATGCGTATTATAATACACGTACAAAAAAATCTTATATCTATAATGGTTCTTCATGGGATATTATTGCGCAAGATGGAGTCGGTATAGTATGGAAAGGGGTATTCTCATCAGCCCCTATAAATCCGGAGATAAATTGGGCATACTATAATACAACAACACAATCAAGTTATATATATAACGGTACAACATGGGAGCTTTTCGCTGCATCCGGAAATTCCACAATATATGTGTCAATTGTATGGAAAGGAGAACTTACCAGTCCTCCCCCAAATCCGCAAATCGGCTGGAGTTACTATAATATAACTGACGGCTGTAGTTATATTTGGGACGGTTCCGTATGGAATATCATTGCCAAAAACGGTGCGAACAGTAATAATACTGTAAACGGCTATCTCATAGTATGGAAAGGAGCCCTAACATCCGCACCTGCTTCTCCCGCTGCTGGATGGGCATATTACAATTCTTCCGAAAAAAAGTCTTATATCTATGATGGAAGCAGTTGGCAGATTTTAGCTCAGGACGGAGCTTCCGGAACAACATCCGGTTCTGTTCCGCAACACAGCAGTTATCTGTATGTATTGTTAAATACGCCGAAAGGAAACTATGTACAATTTGCTCAAAATACAATGCCGACGGTTGATTTCGGATCTATCGGAATAGGCAGTACGGTAAAAACTACAACATTTTATATTTCAATAGTGGGAACAAATTCCTCCTCGCTGAATTTGACAGGTACCCCGGCCATTCAAATTTCAGGAAGGAATGCCGACCAATTTGAAGTTACACAACCGTCAATAAAAACCGTTGGGTCCGGAGCACACATTCAAGATGCTTGTATTGCATTTAAGCCGACAAGTATAGGTGAAAAAACCGCAACAATTACCATTTATAATGATTCTCCCGATCAACCGAACTTTGCCTTTACCATAAAAGGTACCGGCAGTTATTGGCCTAAAACCTTTGACGGGAATGAGGGTGACGGTAATGATGCGGTTACAAAAATCTTAACGGATTATAACGGTAATATATATGCAATCGGTTATGGCTGGGAGCTTATAAATGACCATTCAGGATTTGATTGGTGGATAAAAAAATTTAATATGACAGGGATCCAAGAATGGGAAAAAAAGTTGGATTTTTATGATGACTATAATACTTATCGCCCCAAGCATGACAATCCCGAATATGCAATGCTTGATAATTTCGGGAATCTCATTGTTGCAAGTACCTATAATACGGTAAAATTCAATGCTTCCGGTACGGAACTTTGGAGACTGAATACGGGCGGAAACTTGTTTGTCGATCCGGAAAATAACATTTTTATAGGAAAATCAAAGTATAGCGAAAACGGAACTCTTTTGTGGACAAATCAGTTTCTGACACAGCCCGTCTTTGACTCTTCAAATAATATTTTTTGTACTGATGGTACAAGAATTCGAAAATTTACTCCTAACGGTAATGCTGTTTACAGCAGCGTTTCAGTAGACAGTACAGGACGATATAACGGTAATTTATTGGACATACCGTCTGCATTTGAATATTCCGTTCTTGCAGGACAGGCATATCTTGTAACATGGGATGATAGATTTGGAACTGCATTAAATACAAAAACAGGGGCTTGTAAGGTATCCGCAAAATACGGAAACACCGATTTTTATGTTTTTAAAGATCAATACTACGGATACGGAAAAGATGCAGAAAAAATCAAAGCGGAGCAGGATGGTAATCTTATTGTCATTATGAATAAATATTATTCCCTTGGTTCCTATGCATTAGCTATGTATAAGTCTTATGAAAAAGGTACCGACTTTTTATTTTCGGACTGGCAATCGGCGGAAATTCCTACAAACGGTACACAAACATATACATTAAATGTAAAAAAAGGAATGCCCTATATAATCTGTGTAAACGAATCCGGTAGTAACGGAGATGGGACAAAAACAGCCGACGTAACGATTTCTGCCGCGTATTCGAGCGGCGAAACTGTTTTCTCAAATGAAGATAATACTTTTTTAAGACCGCAATTATTTTTTGCTTCAAAAGACGATACTGTTACCGTTACAGTTAAAACTGACGGTTCTTCACCTTCCTATGCGGGAACATACGGTATTGCAATGAAAGAGTTGGAATATCTTCAGCCGAGAATGATGGGGTTTGAAACAGGAATCGAAAACATTACTTCAATCTGTCTTGATTCCAGGAACAATATTTATGCGGCAGGTTATAATGAAAATAAAGCCGGTACCTACAGTAAAAAAGATATTGTGATTAAAAAATTTTCTCCGCAAGGATTGGAGATACAAGAGGGATGGAATAAAACAATAGATTACGGACATTGTGATGATGAAGTCCCGAATAAAATACTTTTTGACGGAACAAATATCATACTTTCCGGTACCGGATATGACAGTATTTCGGGTGCCAGCGGGTATGACGGATTATTGTATAAATATAGTTCCACTGGAACTACGCTTACCTCTTTTAAGATTCCTTACTGGAGTACCGACTGTTATTATATCGGAAAAGATACCGGAGGAAATTTTTACTTTATAGGTTATGAATCGGGGAACTGCTTGCTACAATATACTTCAAATGGTGTTTTATTACGCAAAATAGAAATTGATATCAATAATTTCAGTGTTACGGGCCCTGATGTATTAAACAATATTTATATAGGCGGATACGGTGTAAATCTTATCAACCAAAACAGTAATCATGATTGGTATATTCAGAAATATTAGCATAATGCTAGGAGCGGTAAAAGCAAATACCGTGCGATTTTTTATTTAGAAAAAGACGATATTTATATAATCGCTTTAGATAAGCGTGAGGAGGTATATAAAATTCGGTGACGGTTCGGTACAGGGAATCAACTGTTACTGTGCCCAGGAGCTCCTATCTAATACAACGAACATATACTTTTTCTTGACAATATCTATACGTCAGTATATACTCTTTGCAAGAGGTGTGTATGGAAACTGCAAAATTATTCCGTAACGGCGGAAGCCAGGCGGTTAGACTGCCGAAAGCATACTGCTTTGAAGGAAACGATGTTCTCATACAAAAAGCGGGAGAGGCGGTTGTTTTATTCCCCAAAAATAAAGAATGGGAAATATTTTTGCAGGGACTCTACGGCTTTACCGATGATTTTTTAGCGGAAGGGCGGATACAGGACGAACCGCAGGAAAGAGCGGCCTTATAATGTATTTATTGGATACAAATATATGCATCTTTCTTAAAAACCGAAAATCGCCGCAAGTATTGGAAAAATTAAAAGAGCGCATATATGCCGGAATTTACATTTCAAGCATAACCGTTGCCGAACTGCAATTCGGCGTATACAACAGCGATTATGTCGAGAAAAATAAAATTTCATTACTGCAATTTCTTGCACCCTTTTATATTTTGAATTTTGACGATAACGATGCCGAACAATTCGGAAAAATCCGTTCCGAATTGAAAAAGCGGGGGAGGATAATCGGTTCTTACGATATGCTCATAGCATCTCAAGCGCTCTCAAAAAAACTGATTCTTGTTACTAATAATACCGGCGAGTTTTCCCGTATAAAAAGTCTGAAAATCGAGGATTGGACACAAGCTGAATAAAAAAATCGCTGCCAAAAAGATACCGTGCTGACGAAGATTGTGAGGTAAATTATATGTGCGAAAGCGCAAACAGGCTTATTTTGCAAAAGGGTTCGGCGTGCTCACGCATAAAAATTTTACGACATTATTGGTTTTGTTTACCCAATTGTGTTTTTCGGTAGACAGATAATGCGCGGAGTCTCCCGGATAGAGCGTATATTCCTGATTTTTATGCAGTAAAGTAAGGATTCCTTCCAAAACATACACGAATTCTTCTCCCTCGTGCGTGTAGGTTTTTATGGGTTCGCTTTCGGGCAGCGGCAGCATTTCGATCAAGCGGGGAAAAAGCACCTTGTCCGTAATGTTATTATTGATTGTCCGAATGATAATGTTTGAGCTTATGATATCGCTGACTTCGAGGGCGTAGTTTTTTAACGTAACCGAGGGCTGTGTTTTTTTGGGAGAAATAAAATAGTCTAGCGTAACGTTGAATACCGCCGCGATTTTTTCCAACGTATCGATCGCGATCGATGTAAGGCCGCGTTCAAACTGCGATAAAAAACCTACCGACAGTCCCGTTTTTTTGCTCAATTGTTCAAGCGTTATTTTTCGTTCCGTCCGCAGTTTTTTGAGCCATTTTCCCGCTTCTTGCTTCATGATTTGTCCTTTTTATATTTATATAATATATCATTTTCCCGTTTCTTTCAAGAAATCAAAAAAGCTGTCTGAAAAGCTGAAGTTTTCGAACCGCCCCGCACCGAAGAAGCGTCTGAGCGGAAAACGTGTCGAAATTTCACGAAAATGAATTTTTTGTAAAAAAAACACCAATTTTTTCATTTTTATGATTGAAATATCCCGAAGAGTGTGATACACTCTTTTTTATAGATACAATTTTATTGTAATCAGTTTGTAACGGCAATAGGTTTTGCCGCGGTAAAGGAGGCGCTGATCATGGCAGATGCATCGGCAGAGATGAAAAAAGGCCTTAAAAAGGCTGTCGGTTTGGAAACCTTTATAACGCTGGCGGTTATAGTACTGCTTTTCGGTTATTTGGGTTATGTTATGGGAATGGACATCGTTTTCAGCGTTATGATGAAAACGGGACATGATGTATTGATGAATACATCTTTTTACATTATGGCGGTTGCCATTTTAGCGGGCGCGGTTGCCAGCGTTATGGCCGAATTCGGCGTTATCGCTTTGGTGAACAAGATAATTTCGCCGGTTATGCGGCCCTTGTTCGGCTTGCCCGGAGCCGCGGCGCTCGGTGCGGTTACGACGTATATTTCCGATAACCCCGCGATTTTGGCGCTCGCAGCCGACGAAGAATTTGACCGGTATTTTACCCCTGCGGAAAAAGCCACCTATACGAACCTCGGTACGACGTTCGGTATGGGGCTTATCGTTACGGCCTATATGCTCAGCTTGGGCAAAGCGTATTTTTCCGCCGTGTTAATCGGCAATATCGGCGCAATCATCGGCGGTATCTTTTCGGTGCGCGTGATGCTCCTTATCGCGAAAAAGTACTACAAAGAAGACAGAAAATACAAAATAACGGCAAAAGACGCCGGCCTGAATATGCGTAAAATCCGCAGCGGCGGCACTTTTGAACGCTTTATGTCGGCTTTGATGGACGGCGCAAAATCCGGTGTTACGCTCGGCTTGGCTTGCGCTTCCGGTACCGTTTTGATTTGTACCTTCGTTATGATTTTGACCTTCGGTCCCGCAGGTGCCAACGGCGAATACCTCGGTGTCGCCTACGAAGGCGTAAAACTGCTTCCGCGTATCGGCGCATACTTTTTGCCCGTTGCGCGCTTTTTGTGGGGCTTTAACGTTCCCGAGTTGCTTGCCTATCCTTTTACCGCGCTGGGCGCCGTAGGAAGCGCAATGGGCTTGACCAAGGGCTTCTTGGCTGCCGGTTTTGCGAACGCCGGAACCGTAGCGACTTTTACCGGTATGGGAATTTGCATGAGCGGATTTTTAAGTACGCACATCGGTATGCTCGACACGCTCAAACAAACGCAGTTTGTAAAACCCGCCATTTTGTGCCAGCTTTTAGGCGGCTTGGTAGCGGGCGTCGCTGCAAACTATTTGTATAAATTGATTTGTCTGTTTTAACGGACTCGGATGAAAATGGCACACACTGCATTATTGATAAACATTCAACGTTTTTCTTTGCATGACGGGCCGGGCATACGGACAACCTTTTTCTTTAAGGGCTGTCCTTTGCACTGCCTGTGGTGCCATAATCCGGAAAGCCAGTCTTTCCGGCCGCAGGTGATGCATTATGTCGAACGCTGCAGCGGCTGCCTTGCATGCGTGAGCGCATGTCCCGCGCATGCGATTTATGCCAAAGACGGTATTGTGGAAACGGACGGATCAAAGTGTATTACTTGCGAAAAATGCACCGATATTTGTCCGAACAATGCCCGTGAAATAAGCGGAAAACCTTATACGGCCGATGAGCTGCTTAAAGAAGCGGCAAAAGACGAGATTTTATACGAAGAATCCGGCGGAGGGGTAACGCTTTCCGGCGGGGAAGTTATGTCGCAGCCGGTTGATTTTCTTGAAGATGTAACGCGCCGGCTGAAGGGCAGAGGCTTTAACGTTGCAATCGATACGTGCGGCTATACGAACTATGCGAATTTTGAACGGATTATGCCGTACGTCGACGTATTTTTATACGATATAAAATTTATTGACGACGAACGCCATAAAAAATTTACGGGTGTGCCTGCCGCACCCATACTGGATAATTTACAAAAACTGCACGATGCCGGCGCGAACGTCAACGTCCGTATTCCGGTAATCGGCAATGTGAACGCGGACGATGAAGAGCTTTTGCGGATGTGCGCATGGCTTAAAAAAAACAAAATGAGTTCCTGCAAAATCAATTTGCTGCCGTACCACAACACGGGTTCGGTAAAATACGGGCGCCTGCGTCTGAAATACGAAGATGAATTGATGGTTCGTCCGTCCGACGAACGGATGAATGAAATAAAACGAATGTTTAAGAAACAAGGTTTTCATAATATCACGATAGGAGGTTGACTTATGGAAGCAAGAGGAATGAATGCACGCGTTAAAAAATTGAGACAACAAAGCGTTGAAACGGAACCGCGGTTGTACATGGAACGTGCGGATTTGATGACCGATGCGTATTTAAAATACGAGGGAACGATTTCCGTTCCGGAAATGCGGGCTACGGCCTTTAAATACTTCATGGAACATAAAAAATTGTGCATAAACGACGGCGAATTGATTGTCGGCGAAAAAGGCGACGGTCCGCAAAAGGCGCCGACCTTCCCCGAATTGTGCTGTCATACGCTTGAAGATATGAAGGTTATGAATGACCGCGATCTGATTAACTTTAAAGTCAGCGAAGAAGATCTGGAACTGCAAAAAAAGAAAATCATTCCGTATTGGAAAGAACGTTCCATCCGCAGCAGAATTTTACGTTCAATGAGCGAAAAATGGAAGGACTGCTATAGCGCCGGTATTTTTACCGAATTCATGGAACAGCGCGGTCCCGGTCATACCGTCGGCTCCGGCAAAATTTACGAAAAAGGCTTTGCCGACTATAAAAAAGACATCGCGCACGAACTGAAAAAACTCGACTTCTTACACGATCCCGAAGCTTTTGAGCGCCGCCAGCAATTAAAAGCGATGGATATCGCCTGCGATGCGATTATGATTTTGGGTAAACGCTATGCGCGTTTGGCGGCGGAAATGGCCGAAAAAGAAAAAGATCCGAAGCGCAAAGCCGAACTTTTGCAGATTTCGGAAAACTGCAAGGTTGTTCCGGCTCACAAACCCGAAACCTATTGGCAGGCGATTCAAATGTACTGGTTTGTGCACTTGGGTGTAACTACCGAATTGAACCCCTGGGATGCATACAGCCCCGGCCGTTTGGATCAGCACTTGTTTCCCTTTTACGAAAAAGACTGCGCAGCCGGAACTCTGGACGACAAAAAAGCGCTTGAATTGCTCGAATGCCTGTGGATTAAATTCAACAACCAGCCGGCACCGCCCAAGGTCGGCATTACGCTCAAGGAAAGCAGCACGTACACCGACTTTGCGAACATTAACACCGGCGGAATAACCCCCGACGGACAAAACGGCGTAAACCCGGTCAGCTATCTTATTTTGGACTGCATGGATGAAATGAAGCTGTTGCAGCCCAGTTCGAACGTTCAGATAAGCCGCAAAACACCGCGCAAATTCCTCAAGCGTGCATGCGAAATTTCGCGCAAAGGCTGGGGACAACCGGCGTTTTACAATACCGAAGCGATTGTGCAGGAATTGCTGAACGCGGGAAAATCCATAGAAGATGCCCGCCGCGGCGGAACCAGCGGCTGTGTCGAAACCGGCGCGTTCGGAAACGAAGCCTACATTTTGACCGGCTATTTTAACCTGCCCAAAATACTCGAACTGACGCTTAACAACGGTTTCGATCCGGTAAGCAAAAAGCAGCTCGGCTTAAAATTGGGACACGCGGAAGATTTTAAAACCTACGACGAACTGTTCGATGCGTACAAAAAACAGGTTATGTATTTGATCGACATCAAGATTGAAGGCAGCAACATCATCGAAAAAATCTACGCCGATTATATGCCCGCACCCTTCCTTTCGATAATCACGAACGATTGTATCACAAAAGGCAAGGACTACAATGCCGGCGGTGCGCGCTATAACACCAATTATCTGCAGGGCGTCGGTATCGGAACCATAACGGACTCGCTGGCAGCGATTAAATACAACGTGTACGACAACAAGAAATTCACGATGAAAGAATTGATGGCAGCTTTAAAATCGAACTTCGAATCTTCGCCCGTCATTGCCAATTTGGTGCGCAACAAGACGCCTAAATACGGCAACGACGACGATTACGCGGATTCGATTATGAAGGCCGTATTTGAATTCTATCAGGGAGCGGTTACCGGCCGGCCGAATATGAAAGGCGGTACGTACCGCGTCAACATGCTCCCGACGACCTGTCACGTGTATTTCGGCGATGTAATGCTTGCCAGTCCGAACGGACGGCTTGCGCACAAGCCCGTTTCGGAAGGTATTTCTCCCGAAAAAGGCGCCGATACGCACGGACCTTCGGCGGTAATAAAATCCGCGGCAAAGATGGACCACTTGAATACCGGCGGTACCTTGCTGAACCAAAAGTTTACGCCGAGCGTTGTTGCCGGCGAAGACGGATTGAATCACTTGGCCGACTTTGTCGCCTCGTATTTTACAATGGACGGTCACCACATTCAGTTTAACGTTATCGACCGCGCCGTTTTGTACGAAGCGCAAAAGCATCCTGAAGAATACAAAGATTTGATTGTGCGCGTTGCAGGTTACAGCGACCACTTCAGAAATTTAAGTAAAGCGTTACAGGATGAAATCATCGAAAGAACGGAACAGTCTTTCGCCTAATCGTTTAAGGGCACGGGGCCGCCGAAAATACGTTTTTGTGCGGTTCCGTACCCGCATTCTTTACAATACACGTTACTTGCAGGAGTTTTACTATGAAATTGGGATTTATCGGTTGCGGAAATATGGCAAAAGCTATGATTTCCGGAATTTTAAAAGGAAAAGTGCTTGCCGCGCAGGATGTTGCGGCCTTTGACGTGTATAAAAGCGCATCGGAAGCCGCTCAAAAAGAACTGGGCATTAAAGCGCTTGCAAGCGCCGACGAAATTGTCGCTTTTGCCGACACCGTCGTGCTTGCCGTTAAACCGCAGTTTTATGCGGACGTCATCAAGGGCATAAAAGACAAGGTTACGCAAAATCACCTTATCGTTACGATTGCTCCCGGACAAACGCTTGCCAAGCTGGAGTCCCTGTTCGGTAAAGCGGTAAAAATCGTGCGCACTATGCCGAATACGCCCGCCCTGGTCGGCGAGGGTATGACGGCTTTGTGCCGCAGCGAAACGGTAAGCGAAGACGAATTAAAAAGCGTGCGCACCTTGTTCGACAGTTTCGGAAAAACGGAAACGGTCGCCGAATATATGATGGATGCGGTTGTCGCCGTCGCCGGCAGCTCTCCTGCTTATGTCTTTATGCTCATAGAAGCGATGGCGGATGCCGCCGTTATGGGAGGAATTCCGCGTTCTTCGGCCTACACCTTTGCCGCACAGGCGGTTCTCGGAAGCGCAAAAATGGTACTGGAAACGGGAAAGCATCCGGGCGACCTGAAAGACATGGTGTGTTCGCCGGCCGGCACGACGATTGAAGCGGTAAGAGTTTTGGAGCGCGACGGGTTCAGAAGCTCCGTAATTGAAGCTATGGATGCTTGTATAAAAAAATCAAAAAGCTTATAGGAACGAACTATGCAAGAACGAGAACAGTGGACTTCCCGTTTAGGGTTCATTATGGCCGGTGTCGGCATGGCCGTCGGTACCGGCAATATGTGGCGGTTTCCGCGCGTTGCCGGAATTAACGGCGGCGGCAGTTTTTTAATCGCCTATCTTATTGCGAATATAACCTGGGTTGTACCGCTTATTATCACCGAACTGGCGATAGGTAAGCAGACAAAACTGGGAACCGTCGGAACCTTCAAAATCTTTGCCGGAGAAAAACGTACATGGCAGGGATTGTGGATCGGTTTTGTATGCGCCGCCATTACGTTTTATTATGTTATCGTTCTTGCATGGGCTTTGCGTTATTTGGTATACGCTTTAAACGGTACTTTGCGCCACGTTCAGGATACCGAGCAGTTGTGGGAAACCTTTATCCACAATCCCAAAGAAGCGGTTATTTTTCAAATAATCGCGCTGATTCCCGTCGGATTTATTTTATTCCGCGGGGTAAACAAGGGGATTGAAAAAGCCGGAAAATATCTTATTCCTCTCCTTTTTTTGTGTTTGCTGTATTGCGTTTTCAGCGTTTTGTCGAAGCCGGGGGCTTCGGTCGGCTTACGCTATTTGTTTATGCCTTCGTGGAGCAATTTGAAATTGCCGTCCATATGGCTCAATGCGTATACGCAGGCTGCATGGTCTTCGGGAGCCGGCTGGGGCATGATGCTCACCTACGCGAACTATATGAAAAAGAACGAAGACATTACGCTGAACGGCTTTTTAATTACGGGAAGCGATATTGTGGGGGCCATGCTTTCGGCCTTGGTCGTGCTTCCCGCAGTCTTCGCTTTTTCGGCGTCGGATGCGGCCGCCTTGGATGCCTTAAAGCAGGGGAATGTCGGCTTAACCTTTATTTGCCTTACCAAGTTGTTTAACTCGATTCAGGGCGGCACGATAGTTGCGGCCTTATTTTTCATAGCCCTTTCTTTATCCGCTCTGACGTCTCTTTTGCCGCAAACCGAAGTTATTGTAAAAAACTTTATCGATTTCGGCTGGTCGCGCAAAAAAGCCGTGTGCGTTATTATGGCGGCATGCTTTGTTTTCGGCCTTCCGTCGGCAATCGACAACCGTATTTTCAATAATCAGGATTGGGTGTGGGGAATAGGGCTGCTCGTGTGCGGTTTGTTTTATGCGCTTGCGGTATACCGCTTCGGCATTAAAAAGTTCCGCGAAACATGCATAAATCCGACCAGCGACTTTAAAATAGGCCGGTGGTACGATTGGTGCATAATCATCTATCCGTTCTTTTTGTGCGTGATTATCGCGTGGTGGCTCGGCCAGTCCATGCAGTGGTCTAAAAACTGGTGGACGCCCTTTGCGGTAGATAATCCCGGAACGGTTTTGGTGCAGTGCGCCGTATCCATTCTCGTTTGCATGTTGCTGAATAAATATATGAACAAAAAGATCAAGCAGGGAAGTCTTTAAGGCCGTTCCTCCACGGTGCCGTCGGCGCGGGCGACGAAGACGAGCGGGCGGTTTTTCGTAAAAAAGCCGTTTTCGACGACGCCGGTAATTTTGTTTACCTTATCTTCCATTTTTGAAGGGACTACCGGCGAACTGCCGTCGGCGAGTAGTGGCCACGTGCAGTCGAGGATTTGGTTGCCGTTGTCCGTAATAACCGGCCCGTCTTTTCCCGAACAGGTGCGTAAAACGCAGGATGCGCCCAGTTTTTGCATTTCGCGGATAACGGGAAAGCGTGCGGCGGCGATAATTTCCACCGGAAGCGGAAAGCGCGTTCCCAAATGCGGTACGAGTTTGCTTTCGTCGGCAATGATAACCAAGCGTTTTGAATTGTATTCGACAATTTTTTCCTGTACGTGTGCGGCGCCGCCGCCCTTTATCAAATTGTTTTCCGGGTCGATTTCGTCGGCGCCGTCGATTGCAAGGTCGAGCGTACCGCCGATTTCTTTGCTGTTCAGCGTAAAAACGGGAATGCCGTATTCTTCGCAGGCGATGCCGGTTTGAAAACTCGTAACGACGGCTTTTATGCCGCTCAGCGCTCCGCCGTGCAAAAGTTCGGCAAGGCGGCGCACGGCAACGATTGCGGTCGAGCCGGTTCCCAAGCCGATTTTCATACCGGATCGGATAAGTCCTTTTTCCATCAAGCGGTCGACCGCCGTTTTCCCGACAAGTTCTTTTTGTTCTTTTTGCGACAAACCGCCTTTTTGCACGGTTTTTGTCGCGCCGTTACCGATGTTTTTATCCATATTTTTCTCCCGTAAATAATTCAAATTGTTTTTCCGCTTGATAGATGAGCATCGAATATCCGTTTTGGATGCGGCAGCCGGCTTTTTCGGCGCGGCACAAAAGCGGCGTTTTTTCCGGATAATAAATGATGTCGTACACTTGTTCCGTACCGCCGAATCCGTAAAATTCAATGGGGTCGGCTCCTTCATCCTCTTCTTTTGCGCCCATTCCGACCGGTGTCGTTTGAATGATAAGGTGCGAATATTCTTCGAGTTTTTTTTGGTCGTTCATGCTCAAACCCGAATACGCAAAACCGTATTTTTCGGCAAGAGAACGTGCCGATGCGAGCGTTCGGTTGAAAACACAGCCTTTTCCTTTCAATTCCCATACGACGTAAGCTGCGGCTTTTGCGGCTCCGCCCGCTCCGATGATTGCGACTTTTTTGCCGTGCAGATTTTTCGTACCGATAAATTCCAACAGCGCTTTTTTTAAACCTTCGATATCGGTGTTGTAGCCGGCCCAGCCGTTTTCTTTGCGCACAACCGTATTGCATGCGCCGACCTTCGCCGCCTTTTCCGACACCGATTGCAACAGAGGCAAAACCCGCTCTTTATGCGGAACGGTTACCGAAAGTCCCCGCATGCCGATTGTTTCGGCAAATTCGAGCGCTTCGTCGATTGTTTCGGACTTTATCGGAATATAAACCGCATTCATGCCGTGCTTGCGGTAGCCTGCATTATGTATTTCGGGGCTCGACGTGTGCGCCAGCGGATAACCGGTTATGCCGAAGAGTTCGGTTTTATCGTCGATGGAACGGAAGTTGTAGGTTTTGTTCAATCCGACCGGATCCACATGGCCGAGTTTTGCCAAAGAGGCATCCGGAGACGGCGGAGAACAGTAGGTTAAAAAAGAGCCGGTACGTTCGGCCAATATCCGCGACGGAATGCTGTATGCGCCCATGGTGCAAACAATGTGTTCATAATCCAAGCCGGCGCACTCTTTAAACAGCCTTGAAAGCTCGGACAAGTGTTGCGGCATGCAGGCGACTTTCGGGATTTCAAAACCTGTTTTGCGTATGGCCGCCATTTTAGCCGGAAGGTTTTCCACTGCGGAGTGCATATTGTGAAAACTGCGGATAACCCGTGTTCCGAAGGCGAGGGCGGCATCCTGAATGCTCGGTACGTCCAAGTCTTCTTCCAAATCTATGTAGGCGAAATTCTTTTGCGCATTTTGGGACGCGAACGCAAGACCTCGCGCCATAAGAGCCGTGCG
This sequence comes from Treponema maltophilum ATCC 51939, assembly GCF_000413055.1. Classification (NCBI taxonomy): domain Bacteria; kingdom Pseudomonadati; phylum Spirochaetota; class Spirochaetia; order Treponematales; family Treponemataceae; genus Treponema; species Treponema maltophilum. The sequence continues at coordinate 264,984 of NZ_KE332518.1, forward strand.
CGCCGCTTCTCCCCCGCGGTAAGTCCCGCCGTCGATAAAGCGCCGTATGGTCAGGATAATCGGCATTCCGGCCATTTCGGGGAAGCGCCGTATATACAATCGTTCATCGTCGCTCAAATAATCGGCTCTGAGTTCGGCCATATCGATCCATTGCCGGTATTTATTTAAAATGGCCAAATCTTCGGCCAATGTTGAACCGGTTAAGCACAGGCATATTTTCGGCGCCTTCATGTACGCACCCCTTGTACATACTGTATAAAATATTGAATATATGCTAATATTACACCACTTTTTATTTTTGTAAAAGCCTTTACGAGGAGGTTTTCGGTTTATGGAACATTTCGGCATGTGGGGGATCATACCGCCCGTTTTAACAATTGCGCTCGCCTTTATTACAAAAGACGTTATCGTGTCGCTGTTTTTGGGAATCGTTTCCGGCTGCCTTATCGTTGCCGGAGGAAATCCCGCGGCGGCTTTAATGAACGTGAGTGATTTACTTGCCGGTTCTTTGGCCGACGGCTGGAATATCCGCATTTTTTTATTTTGCGGCCTGCTCGGTGCCTTGGTCGGTATGTTGTCCAAAACGGGTGCGGCGCAAGCGTTCGGCGTATGGATGTCCAAAAAACTGAAAAGCGGCACCGCCTCGCAGTTTGCGACCTTTATATTCGGTCTGATTGTGTTTATCGACGACTATTTTAACTCGCTGACGGTCGGAACGGTTATGCGGCCTATAAACGATAAAAACAGGGTTGCCCGCGCAAAGCTTGCGTATATTTTGGATTCGACGGCCGCTCCCGTGTGCATTTTGGCTCCCGTATCGAGTTGGGTCGTTACGGTTATGTCGATTGTGCGCAACGCCGAAGGCTTCGATAAATTGGGCATAAGCGATTTTGAATTTTTTATCCGCGCCGTTCCGTATAATCTGTACGCGCTGACGACGCTTCTCATGGTGCTTGTGGTTATCTTTTTTAAGCGCGATTTCGGTCCGATGAAACGGTCGGAAACTTTGGCAAAAGAAACCGGCGTGCTGTGGAATGAAAAAGTATACGGCGTTATTTCCGGCGATTTGCGTGACGAAAATGTTACGCGGGCAAAGCCGGCGGATATGTTGGTTCCCATTTTACTGCTCATCGTTTTTGCCGTCGCCTTTTTCCCGATTGTGTCGTGGATCAATGCCGTAGACGGCGAATCGATTACGAATTTGGCGCAAGCCGCTTCGTCGATGAGTTTACGCGACGCTTTTAACAACACCGATTCTTCGTATGCGCTGTTTTACGCCATTATTTTTACGCTGCTTTTTACGTATATTTACTATCTTGTGCGCCGCCTTATGAATTTAAAAGAAGCGAGCGAAGCCGTCCGCGACGGTATAAAATCGATGGTGCCGGCTCTTATTATTTTGACAATGGCATGGTCGATCGGAACGGTCATACGCTCTTCGCCTGCGGACGGCGGGTTGGGGCTGGGGCGCTACCTTTCGGAAACGGTTGTCGGAAGCGGCTTTCCGCTGTGGATTATACCCGGTATCGTGTTCGTGCTGTCGGCGCTTATCGCGTTTGCAACCGGCACTAGCTGGGGAACGTTCGGCATTATGATTCCGCTTGTTATGCCGATTGCCGTCGGGCTTGTCGGCGATGCCGGATTAACCGGAGGCGCCGCTTTGAACGCCGTGTTTATCTGCGTTTCTGCCGTGCTGGGAGGTGCCGTTTTCGGCGATCATGCATCGCCCATTTCCGATACGACGATTTTGTCTTCGACGGGCGCCGCCTGTCCGCATTTGGAACACGTTGCAACGCAATTGCCTTATGCACTCTTTGTAGCGGCCTGTTCTTTGGCCGGCTTTATCATCGGCGGCATCTTTATGAATCCGATTGCTTCGTGGGCAGCCGTTTTGATCGTCTTTACCGCCGGCATGATTCTTTTGCCGAAGATAAGCAAAGGCTGATTATTCCACGGTAAAGCGCCGTATTTCGTTGCCGGAAACGGTAAGAATGAGGCGCGTATTGTGCGGGACGGCATAAGGAATCGTCAGGCGGTTGCCGGTATGCTGCAGGGCGACAATGCTGTACGCGTTGCCTTCCGGTGTTTCCGCTTTCAGTTCGACGGGAAGAGCGTAGGGGTAGGGCGGAAGCCTTTCATCCAAGAGGCCGTATACAAGGTTCCCTTTCGGAGAATCGGGAATCGCGATAACGGCGTCTACGCGCGAATAGGCAGGAAGGGTTTGCCGATTTCCGCTTTGTTTTTGCGATACAACCGTTCCCGCTTCCTGCCCTTCAGCCGGAAGCTGCGCGGTAAAGTTAAAGATGATTTTGCTGCGGCTCATTTGCAGCAAAGTGTCGTTCAGCGAAAGCCCGACGATATTCGGAACGGGCACTTCTTCGCGTTTTAAGCGCTGCGTACGAATATTTTATTTACGATTTCTTTTCCAAATAGCACTAAAATAATTATTGCTCCCCATGTTGCTGTTACTACGAAGGGATCCATTCTCATTAAATTAAATCCTGTGGAAATAACTTGTAAAATCATGGACGCCAGAACAGTCCCTGTTAATTTTCCAAATCCTCCGTTAGGATTTACGCCTCCTAAGAAGCTGGCGAGGACGGCTATTAATAGGTATGAATCATAATAATTTGCCTTCACGGAATTCATTTGCCCTATCATAATTAAGCAACAAAAGAAGGCAAAACTTGCGGAGAAGATATATTCCCATATAATAATTTTGTCTATGTCGATATTAGAATATTTTGCAGCTATACTGTTTGCACCTGTCATGTATAGCTGTTTGCCGAAAACAGTTCGGTTTAAAATAAAGTGCGAAATAAAAATAATGATTAATAATAAAAGAAGGGAGGTTGGTATACCGATTATTTTCCCGTTTCCTATAAAGGTGAGAGCAGAAGGGAACCCTGATATAGTATAGCCTTCTGTGATAACAAGGCTAAAACCTTGTAGAAGAGTCATCATTCCTAATGTTACCAAAATAGCGGGAATTTTCAGTTTTGCAATCATAATTCCATTACAAAAGCCTATACAAATACATATTGCGAATCCGATAATAATTGCTATACCCAGCTGCATTCCGGTTGCTTCAGCCATATGTCCTTGTGTTGCTTTATTTAAAAGTAGGTATAACATTATTCCGTTAAAATTTGCATTTGCAACGATAGATAAATTTATACCACCCGATAATTCAGATACCATCATCCCAATTGCGAGCAAAGCAATCATGGGCATTTGATATGTCATTGCGCTTATATTATTAAGTGATATAAATTTTTTGCCATTGATTATTCCCATTAGGATGAAAAGCACAACAAATGTAATAATAAGCGAAAAATATTCTTCCGAACATAAATTCCTAAAAAAGTTATTTTTTCTCATAAAATTTGTCCTAAACATTAGTCTACTTTTACACGGATTTTTCTGCGCTCTTGAGCCAATTCTTGAAGTGCATTTACTGCGATACTTAATAAAATGATTGCTCCAGTGAAAACATTATACCAATATGAAGAAATCCTCAGTAATGTTAAACTGTTGCTGAGAATTGCGAAAAGCAGAACTCCAAGAAATGTTCCCAATACAGATCCTTTTCCCCCCGTAATCGAAGCTCCTCCCAACACAACGGCTGCTATTACAGCCATTTCTGTTCCGACAATTGAATTGGGAATAACAGTTTGTACAATTGACACATGAGCAATTGCAGCAATACCTGCAATTGCACCGGCAAGACCATAAACGAATAATATTGTCTTTCGGATATTAATACCGACTCGTTCTGCGGCTACCGCGTTACCTCCTATAAGATAAACGCTTTTCCCTATAACTGTTTTGCGGAGTATAAAAGCAAGAAAAATTGATAAGCCGAGCCATAATACGGTTACTGTACTTAACCCGTACGTTGAGCCATTCTCTGCTATTGCCGGGAGTATTTTTGCATTACTTAGCGGCCACAAATATGAAGGAATCTCGTATAAAAGCTTCCCCTTTGTAATAACATATAAGATACCGTAAAAAAGATTTTGAGTGGAAATTGTTATAATAATTGCAGGCATTTTATAATGGTCTATTAAGAATCCATTGAATAATCCCAGCAGCGTTCCAGCTATTATGGCTAAAAAAAAAGCAACAACTAAATTTCCTTGTATATGTTTTAGAAGTAGCCAGACTACTATATATTCACTTACTTGTGCGATTGCAGTGAAGGAAACATCAAATCCGCCACTGATAATAACCAAAAGAACTCCTAAAGAGAAAATCCCAACAACCGTATAAGATTTTAATACATTACAAATATTCTCATACGTAAAAAAGCTTGGTACACGTAATGAAACGAAAACTACTAACGCTAAAATTATAATAAACAAAGTTGTTTCGCGTTTTTTTAGAATTACTTGAATTTTATTCATGTTTTATAACCTTTCATACTGTTTCGTTTTTGGTTTTCTAACAGGCTCTGTATATAGCTCTCATTTATTTCTTCTGACCTTTCTAACCTATGACGTATGCATCCGTTTTGTAATATTAAAACGGTATGACAATTTGCAGTTATTTCCCTTATTTCATCGGAAATAAGAATAACGGACATTCCGGTTGCTTCTACCATTTCGTTAATAGTTCTAAACAAACCGGCTTTTGCCCCGATATCTACTCCAACGGTGGGGCCATCGAGTATAAGCACTTTTGGGTGCATTTCCAACCATTTCCCTAAGACTATTTTCTGCTGATTCCCACCTGAAAGAGTTTTTACCGTTTTGTACATCGAATCTGTTTTAACTTTTAGCGTCTTTATCCACTTATCAGCTGTGAGTGTAATTTTTTTTTCATCGATTAAACCGTTTGAAGCTTTAAAATTTTTTAGCATAGCAATACTGATATTTTCTCGCTGGGAGTAATTCATGATTAATCCTTGCGTTAATCGGTCTTCGGGGACATATGCTATACCATTCTTTACTGCTTGTTGTACATTTTTTATACAAACGGGTTGGTTATCAATAATAATTTGTCCCGAATCAGATGGAGCAATCCCGAACAAGGCTGTAGCTAATTCAGTTCTGCCTGACCCCAATAAACCGGTAATACCTAAGATTTCTTTTTTTCGCAATACAAAATTTATATTTTTAAAATTATTTTTTTTGCAAAGATTTTTTACTTCCAAAACTATGGGAGTATTCGGTTTTATATCTTTATCTGAATTTTTTGTATATATAAGCGCTTGTCCAACCATAAGTTTTTCAATTTCAGGTATTGAGAGAAGATTTTTGTTGCGAGTAGCGATAAGTTTACCGTCGCGTAAAACGGAAATTTTATCACAGATTTCCATAATTTCATCAAGTTTATGGCTAATAAAAATAACAGCTGTATTTTGTTGTTTAAGCTTATGAATAATAGAGAATAGATTGTTTATCTCTTCTCTCGTAAGAGCTGTTGTCGGTTCATCAAAGATTAGAAGTTTCGCCTCATTATTTAACGCTCGAGCGATTGCAACCAGCTGTTGTTTTGCGATCGGTAATTCTTCTACTAAATCATATAAATTAATATCTGCATCCAGCATTTCCAAAATATTTTTTATTTGTATAATATTCTGATGATTTGAATAAAGTTTTTTACGTTTTGCAATCTGTGCACAAAGAGAAATGTTTTCTAAAACATTTAAATTAGGGAAAAGAGATAGATCCTGATAAATTACACTGATGCCATATAGCATTCCTGACAGCGGTCCGTAAGAGTGCACAACCTGCCCATGTATTGTAATTTTACCGGTGTCTGCGCGCAGTACCCCTGCTATAATCTTCATTAATGTAGATTTTCCGGATCCGTTTTCACCGACTAATCCGTGAACTTCTCCCAGTTCAACGGAAAATGAAACGTTTTCTAATGCCTGCACACCGTCAAAGCCTTTATATACATTTTCTATTTTAATGAAATCCATTTATCATTCCGCTTAATTATTATAATATTAAAGCAAAGACATACTGAACCCGTTTTAATATCTTGTCTTGTTGTCAAACCAAAACTCTGTATTTCTTTCCAGCTAAATTTCGAAGTCATATAAATGGTATACGTAGGGGCATTTGAAATTTAGTCAAACAGCCCTACGTATTTATCTTATCTACAGTCAAAGCTAAAAATTGTACTTGTCACAGTTATTTTTATCAACAATCAACGGATTATTAAATAAAATATTCATCCCCTTGATTACGGGTGTTCCTAAACCTGGGATTTCTAAACCATTTTTAATCTCGGCTCGTTTACCATCAAGAATCATTTTCGCAATATAGACCATTGCATACGAAGCATCACCGGATGACCAGAGAACGGCCATATCAACTGACCCATCTTTTAAGAAAGGCGCGATTTCAAGAGGGCTGGTTGTTCCGATGACACATATTTTATCATTGAGCCCTTTTTCACGTATGGCTTGACCTGCCCCAGGGGCTCCTTGACTTCCGAATGCCAAAATAGCTTTGAGATCAGGGTATACCGTCAATAGTTCCAGTGTTTTTTGGCGGGCGGCATTTCTATCTTCAGAAACGGGAAATTTACTATCCACCATAATCAAGTTTGGATATTTCTTTTTCGCGAGAGTGATTGCTGCATCTGCCCAAATATTATGAGCCGGTACGGTCAGAGATCCTACATAAATTGCGTATTTTCCACTCGTTCCCGATATTTTAACCATCTCTTCAAGCATCCGCTCTCCGAATTTAACGTTATCAATCATCTCTATGTCAAAATCTGCTTCCGGTTGATTCGGTGACTCATGAGTAAGGACAACGATTCCCTTTTCTCTGGCACGCTTAAATGCCGGTATACATGAATTAGCATCATTGGGGACAACAAGAACCGCATTGACTCCCTGATTAATGGCATCCTCAATAATTCTTACTTGTTGTGCTTCGTCCGCAGCAGCCGGTGCTTGCATATAAACTTCTGTATTAAATTCTTTGCCCGCTTTTCTTGCATCAGCATCATAAGGTTCAAACCATGCCGATTTTAATTTAGGAATAGTAACCATTGTGTAATCAGCCTTTTCTCCCTTTCCGCCAGCAAAAATACACACACCCATTGATAAGACTGCGAAGATTGTAATAAATCTTTTCATTAGAAACCTCCTTATAAAAGTCTTTGCCTAATTTTTAATAATTACGAATGCAACTGTGATCATTAAAATAATTCTACCATGGAAAATTTAGGCTGTCAACATTATTTAAGTGTATATCAATATTACTAATACAATACTTACAGAGTAGAAGACTATTGATATTATTCCAAATTGGCATGCCTTATCATAAGTTTTTTATTACTGTCTTCTAGAGAATATTTATCAGCAATGGAAAGAATGATCGTGTCGCCGGTTAATAAGACGCTTTGTTCAAAAGTAGCGGAACCGAGCTGAATAGAAGACTTTACACTCTTATCATTTTTTGTCGTTGCAGCGGGGATATGAATGATAATATCCGCAATAGTTCCGATAGGAGAATCGGGAATAGCCGTAATCAGAGCTAAAGTTGCTCCAATTTTTCTACATTTTCCTGCAATAGCCACAAGTGTTTCTGTTTTCCCGCTCCCCGATGCGATAATTAATAAATCTTTTTTTGTTATTGCAGGAGTGACTGTTTCTCCTACAACATAGGTAGTGAGTCCCATATGCATTAAACGCATGGCAAAAGCCCGAATCATTAACAACGAACGTCCCGCACCAGCTACAAAAATCTTATCTGATTTTAAAATATGATCCTTTAATGAAGTCAGCTGTTCCCATTTTAGTGCAGAGAAAGTCGTTTTTAATTCTTCTAAAATAGAAAATAGAATTTCCTTTTCATTTTTCATTTCATGGCCTCCTTCATATTAAGAACGGCTGTACGGATATCCGGGGCACTATATAAAGCACTCCCCGCAATGATAATCTCCGGTTTTTGTATCACATAAGAATGGAGTGTTTTAATTCCGATTCCTCCTGCTACGGCTACCATGTTTCGCGGAACAGAAGCAAGTAATTCATGCAGATCTCCTATAGGGGTTCGTCCGCTTTTTTGCATATCGACACCTGTGTGTACCCCTATATAATCAATTCCTAAGTCTATTAACTCAGCCGAACGCCCTCGTATATTTTTTATACAAATTAAATCAGCCAGTACTTTGCGGCCGTATGCATGTGCAGTTTCCACTACCTCTGCAATAGTTGTATTGTCTGCAAAGGCTAATACTGTCATGATATCGGCTCCGCTTTCACATATATTTTGTGCTTCAATTTTACCGCCATCGACTATTTTGCTGTCAGCCAATACACATAAATCAGGGTATTTTTCTTTTAGTTTTCGTACAGGGGATAGACCTTCTTTTATGATAGCAGGAGTACCTATTTCAAAGATATCAATTATATCATAAATTCCCTTTGCGATCTCTAAAATCCTTGCAGTGTCGGTAATATCCACAGCGATTTGTAATTTCATTTTTCCTCCTAATCAGTATCTACGAGAGTCTTTAAAAAGTTTTTTATTATATTAAAGCTTTTATTGTTTCCAGAATATCACAATATGTCACAACACGCAACAAAATATATTAAATTATCTGAAACATGCAATGAGAGGAGGTATTGTCGAAGGTAAGCTTGAAAAAAACTTTACTTGACTTTTTTATTTTTCATGCCTATCATGAATCGACATCGGATGTTACCCAAAACTTTAGTTTTCGGACGCTTCCCTTGATTTAATATTTCAATTTGAGGAGAACTTATGATGCAAGCTGATTTTCTAAATCAATCTATTGGGCAGATTGGTTATGTAGTTGAAAATGTAGATGCAACTATTAAGGCTTACTATGAAAAATTTGGAATGGGCGGATGGCATATCTATACATACGGGCCACCACTTTTGAAATTTATGAATTATAAAAATAAGCCTATAACATATAGAGCTCGGATTGCTTTGGGGTATTTTGGAAATACCAGAATAGAACTTATCCAAAACTTAGAAGGACATACAATCTATACCGACTTCATAAAGAAACACGGATATGGAGTGCAGCACCTCGGTATTTATGTTAAAGATATTCAAAAAGCTTTAAAAAATGCCTTTGATGCCGGGTTTTCAATTATTATGGAAGGTGGCGGTTTCGGTCTTGATAACGACGGACACTTCGCATATCTAGACACCGAAGATGTATGTGGTATTACATACGAACTGATTCAACGTCCTTTACGTCGGCATGAGCCAGAAGCGATTTTCCCTTCGGCATAATAATATCTTGCCCTCACTCCACGGTAAAGCGCCGTATTTCGTTGCCGGAAACGGTAAGAATGAGGCGCGTATTGTGCGGGACGGCATAGGGAATCGTCAAGCGGTTGCCGGTATGCTGCAGGGCGACAATGCTGTACGCGTTGCCTTCCGGTGTTTCCGCTTTCAGTTCGACGGGAAGAGCGTAGGGGTAGGGCGGAAGCCTTTCATCCAAGAGGCCGTATACAAGGTTCCCTTTCGGAGAATCGGGAATCGCGATAACGGCGTCTACGCGCGAATAGGCAGGAAGAGTTTGCCGATTTCCGCTCTGCTTTTGCGATACAACTGTTCCCGCTTTCTGCCCTTCAGCCGGAAGCTGCGCGGTAAAGTTAAAGATGATTTTGCTGCGGCTCATTTGCAGCAAAGTGTCGTTCAGCGAAAGCCCGACGATATTCGGAACGGGCACTTCTTCGCGGCCGGGGCCGGAGGAAACGACCAGCTCAAGCGTTACGGGCGAACTCAGGTTTGTGTTCGGCAGCGGGTTTTGTTCCAAAATAGTGCCGGCTTCGGCGGCATCTTCTTTATAAATCGGAACATCGGGCAATTTTATCATTTGAACGGATGAAGACGCAAACAGGGTTTGCAGCTGCGCGCGCACATCGTCGATTTTCATTCCGACGTAGTTTTCCACGCGGTCGAGCACAACGCCCTGGCTTACGGTAAGGTTTATGCGTTCGCCGGCTTTTACAATCGTTCCGCCGGAAGGACTTTGTTCAAGAACGCTGCCTTTTTCTTCGGGACTTTTCGAATAGCGCAAACGTATTTTCGGGTACAGTTCTTTCGCCTGCATTTCCTGCAGCGCATCGGTCAAATCTTTTCCCGTAACGTCGGGAACCATAACGCGTTCGGGGCTTTTTACGCTTATAAAGAATGCCGCGAGAGCCGCCAAAAACATAAAACAGAGCATGAGCGCCGCAACGGTAAAAATCAACTTGCGGTTTGTGCGTATCGTTTCTTCGGTTTTGTCCAAATCGATTCCGAAAGAACTCAGTTTTTTCCAATGATTTAAATTCATCTTGTATTCCTTATTGCGCGGACGGAACGTTCGAAGACGCAGAACTCGAACATTGCGTGCCGATAAAGTTCCGGCTGCCGTTCAAAAAATCCTTCCACGACATGGCTTTTTTAGCTTCCTTTTGCAGTTTTTGTATTGCAAGAACTCCGTCTCCTGTTTGTACCAGAATTCCGCAGTCTTTGTCTATACCGATAACGGTCCCCGCCGCCGCTTCGCCGAATGTGCAGTCGCCGCGGTATACGCTTGCGGTATGAATGTAGAGCTTGGCGTTTCCCGCATAGGTGAACGTTCCCGGCCAAGGCTGAAAGGCGTGTACTTGAGCGCACAGGCTTGCCGCGCTTTTTGTCCAGTCCAAAAGACCGTCCGCTTTGCAAAAAACTTTACAGTACGACGCTTCTTCTTCGTTTTGCGCAACCGCCCGTTCCGTCCCCGATTCAATTTGGGCAAGCACGTCCGACACGAGCGGAACTCCTTCGCGCGCGGCATGCATGAGCACTTCTTCGGCCGTTTCGGTTCCGTCCAGGACGATTTCTTTTTGGGCGAGGATATCGCCGCTGTCCATGCGCTGCGCCAAACGCTGCACGGTAATGCCGGTTTTTGTTTCTCCTGCAAGGATTGCTGCAGGAACGGGCGTAGGCCCGCGGTATTTGGGTAAAAGCGACGGATGCAGGTTTATGCCGCCTTTCGAAAAAAGCGCAAGGAATTTGGGGCCGAATATTTTGCCGTAGGCAAAGCACACTAAAAGATCCGGCTTGAGCGCGGCGATTTTTTCGCGCACGGAAGTATCGAGCTTTTCCGGCTCCAAAACGGTAAGGCCGTTTTCATGCGCAAGCTGCGCGACCGGCGTGCTCACCGGCGTTTTACTGCGCCCGACCGGAGAAGGCGCGTTTGTAAGGACTGCGGCAATGCCGACTTGTTTTAATTCGATAAGCCCCTTCAGCAAAATTGCGGCTATGGCGGGACTTCCCGCAAAAACAATATTCAGCACCGGCTTGTCGCCTCTTGTGCCGTTTGTTTTTTGTGAGCGATTTTTGCCGCGATTTTTCGCGCCTGCGCTTCTTTTTGTGCGGCTTTTTCGCGCCTGCGTTCTTCGCGCCGTTTAAAGTTTTCTATAGTTGCCTGCTTGAATTCCGGATCTCCGCGATCGATGAACAGAACGCCGTCCAAGTGGTCGTATTCGTGCTGAATGACGCGCGCCAAAAGGCCGTCGGCATCCAGCGTAAAGGGGGCGCCCTTTTCGTCAAATGCCTGAACTTTTACCCTTTCGGGGCGTTCGATTTTTTCGTATACTTTCGGAATCGAAAGACAGCCTTCTTCGTACAGGCTCGTTTTTTCGGACGTTTCGATTATTTGCGGATTTATAAATATGCGCTGAACTCCGTCTCCGGTATCGACGACAAAAAGCCTCAGCGACATACCGACTTGCGGAGCCGCCAATCCGATGCCGTTGTTTTCCTGCATTGCCGTCAGCATTTGTGCGGCTAAAGAACGGATATCGTCGTTTATATGTTCCACCGGAAGCGCCTTTTGTCTGAGCACGTCTTCGCCTAATTTAAAAATCTTCATATCCCTATTATAGTATACAAATATAAAAATCGGGTCAAGAAGTACGCTTGCAGGGCTTCAGCATGAAGGGAAACAAAAAATATCAGCTTTCGATAAGGCGTGAAAAAAAAGCACCCGTTCAGGCAATTCGCTGCGCTCACAAGCCGTTCACGGGTACTTTTTTCACGCCATTTCCCATAAACACGACTCTTTTGAACTTTCTGCTCATACCGAATCGCTGCCCGGCGACACATTGAAAACTCACAAGACGGTCCGTTTCAGCGGCATCCTTGCCGCAACATTCAAATTGTCCTGGTAGGAAGCCGGAAAGAGTTATAGATAGGCGAGTTTTGTGCAAACAAAACTCGGAGAAAGAATTGTACGTCCCTGCACAATCTTTTTTGGAGGTCGCGGCCCAGAGCTGCCGGATTTGACTGTTCGCGATGCTTCGACGGGCAGAGGCTCGGCATGAGTAGAGAAATGAAAAAAATGCAAATAAAAACACGGTCAGAGCGAAACCCGCCCGCGAGGCGTTTTGCGCGTTTATCACGGGTAATTTTGCCCTAAAAGCGCAACCATGCCGAGTACGGGCGAAGTTTCGCTATAAATGTATTTTATTTTTCACCGTTTTTTCGTTTATGCCGAATCCCTGCCGGCACACCCTTGACAAAACCGCCGGAAAAAGGCACCCTTAGGTATGCGGAATTCCGGAAACACACAAAAAAAACTATTGGCTCAAATCGTCAACAACGAAGTTGCCGCCGCTTTGGAAAATTTTTCGCAAAGCGGCGATGAAGGAGTTCTCGCACAAAGCGCTTCCGTCGTTGCCGGCATTTTTGATTCCGACCATGTATTTGCGCGCTTGACGCAAAAGTCTTCCGGCATCAGAAAAGAAGCCGAACAAAAGCTCATAAAAAGTTTCCACCGCAATTCGGCCCTGCTTGTACAAAAAACGTGGGTGGAAAAATCGGACGAAGCTTTAAAGGAACAGGTTCTTTTTCAGATTGACGGAATCTGTTCCGCCTTGGAAAAAGGAGCCTACGGCGGTGTCTACGAGCAGTTTATGCTGCTGCTGCACGATGTCGTATATTTGCTCTTCGGTTCGCAGTCGAAAAAAGACGACTTTGCCGAATACGCTTTGCGCATCGACCCGGACTTCGGCGTGTTTTGGCAGTTTTTACAAAACGTATCGCCGAAAAAAAAGTGTTCCGAAAATCTTGCCCGGCTGTACATTTTGCTGGGTATGTGTTTTTTGGCAAATTATTGACCTGCCGCTATGATTGACGAACGAATTTTTGCAGGCTTGCGCGAAGCTTCTTTCGGCTTGGCCGGCCTTTGTACGGCGCAAAAAAATGCGGCGCTTGCGAAAGCGGCCGAATCGATCGGCGATGCGCGTTCCGAAATTTTAGCTGCAAATAAAATCGATGTTGAAAAAGCCCGAAAGGCCGGCATCAAAGATTCTCTTGCAGACCGCCTGCTTTTAACCGAGGAGCGCATCGGCGCAATAATCCGAAGCATTCAGACTGTCATCGCTCAACCTGATCCGATCGGGCGCGTGCTCGAAGGCTGGAAAACGGCAAACGGTTTAAACATAAAAAAGGTTTGCGTTCCGATGGGCGTTGCCGCCATCATTTACGAATCGAGGCCGAACGTTACCGCGGAAGCTTTTTCTTTAGCGTGGAAAAGCGGTAATGCGCTGCTGTTGCGCGGAAGTTCGAGCGCGCTTGAATCGAATAAGGCGCTCGTAAACGCGATAAAAAAAGCGCTGCCGATTCCGCACGCGCTCGAGCTGGCTTGCGGCGGACACGAAGAAGTCAATCAAATCATTAAAGCGCGCGGGAAAATAGACGTCGTGCTTCCGCGCGGCGGTAAAAACCTTATCGAAACGGTGTGCGCGAACGCCGCGGTGCCCGTTATAGAAACGGGAACGGGCGTATGCCATTTGTTTGTCGACGAAAGCGCCGATATCGCAGCGGCGCTCGCCGTTGCCGAAAACGCAAAACTGCAGCGCCCCGGCGTATGCAATGCGATCGAAACGCTGTTGGTGCACAAAAACCTCGCCGAATGTTTTTTGCCCGCTTTGGCCGAACGTTTTGCCGGCAGGGCGGAACTGCGCTGCTGCGAGCGTTCTTTTCCCATACTGAATGCCGCCGTTGAAAACTCCGCGCTTTCTTCGGTGCGGAACACAAAGCTTGTGCCTGCGTCCGACGGCGATTTCGGTACCGAGTTTTTGGATTATATACTTGCCGTAAAAGTCGTCGATTCGGTTGAACAAGCCGTTACACACATCAATGCACACAACAGCGGACATTCCGAATCGATCATTACCGAAAGCGTTGCGAACGCGCGGTTTTTTCAAACGCAAGTCGATGCCGCCTGCGTATATGTAAACGCTTCCACGCGCTTTACCGACGGCGGAGAATTCGGCTTCGGCGCCGAATGGGGAATCAGCACGCAAAAACTGCACGTGCGCGGTCCCATGGGATTAAGCGCGCTTACGACGACAAAATACTGCATAGACGGAGAAGGACAGGTTCGATGAATGTTGCCGATGCGATAGCCGGTGCGCGCAAAATCGTTATAAAAATAGGCTCGAATACGCTTGCAAAAGCGGACGGTACAATCAATACCGATTTTATGGACGGCTTTGCCGCTCAGTGTGCCGATTTGATTGCACGGAACAAACAGCTTGTCATTGTGTCGTCCGGCGCTCAGGTTGCCGGCATGTCCGCGCTGAACAGATGGACGCGCAAAAAAGATATCCATTATCGGCAGGCGCTCTGTGCGATCGGGCAGGTGGAACTGATGTATCAATGGCGCGCCGCGTTTTTTAAGTACGGAATTCACATCGGTCAGCTGTTATTTACCAAAGAGGATTTTACCCACGACTACAGAACGCTGAATATGCGCAACACGCTTTTTACGCTCGTCGATGAAGGCGTGCTCCCCGTTATAAACGAAAACGATTCGGTGTGCGTCGAAGAAATCCGTATCGGCGACAACGACAATTTGAGCGCGCTTACCGCCGAATTGTGGTCGGCCGACTTACTGATTTTGTTCAGCGATATAGACGGCGTGTATACGGCGAATCCCAAAGAAAACCCCGGCGCCGAATTGATACAAAAAGTTTCGGACATCGATGAATTAAAAAAGCACATCAGCATCGGCAAAACAAACGCGTTCGGCACCGGCGGCATGGAAACAAAGCTTCAAGCCGCCGAAAAAATGTTCGCCTGCGGCATACCGATGATTTTGGCAAACGGAGGCAAAGAGCGCATATTGGAAAACCTCGCTTCCGGTTCGGCCGACGCTACACTCTTTTGCCGCGATTAGTTGCGGCGGTTAAATCGAAAAATACACCGAAAAAAAGTGCAAGACGCTTCCGGCCATGACAAACAAGTGCCAAATCGAATGCATCCATTTGCGGTCTTTCATCGAGTAAAAAAAGACGCCGGCGGTGTATGCGATACCGCCGCTTATTAAAAAAACGATGCTTACAGGCGGAAGCACATTGTACATCGGCTTAAACGCAAAAACGATGAGCCATCCCATGAGAATGTACGTGATGACCGAAGCTGCACGCAATTTGCTGCCGAATACGGAGTACAGCGTGATGCCCGTTATCGCAAGCGCCCAAATAATGCCGAATAAGGTCCAGCCGAGTGCGCCGTGCAGCGATGCGAGGCAAAAGGGCGTGTATGTTCCGGCTATGAGCACGTAAATCGATGCGTGGTCGAATACGGAAAAAACGCTCTTCGCCTTGGGAGGCGTAAGCGCGTGGTAGAGCGTCGACATAAGGTACAAGATAACCAAAGAGGAACCGAAAAGTGTCCAGCTCGTTACATAATACGCTTTGAGTCCGTGCGGCGCCTGCGTGGCCGCCTTTACGATAAGCAGCACCAAAGCCGCGATTGCAAGACCAGCTCCTATGCCGTGCGTAATTGAATTGAATATTTCTTCGCCGAGCGAATAGCGTTTGGTGCGGTTGCGGTACGCTTCGCGCTTTGCCTCACGGTAGCGCCGCCTGTTTTCCTTTTTGCACGCGCGATCTATGGCTTTTCGGTTGTCGGCCAAAAGCTTCAGCTGCATTTCGTATTTTACGTCGTCTATATCCTGTTTTGCCTTGCGCTTTATTTCTTTGATTTTCTGTTCCGCTTC
This sequence comes from Treponema maltophilum ATCC 51939, assembly GCF_000413055.1. Classification (NCBI taxonomy): domain Bacteria; kingdom Pseudomonadati; phylum Spirochaetota; class Spirochaetia; order Treponematales; family Treponemataceae; genus Treponema; species Treponema maltophilum. The sequence continues at coordinate 280,977 of NZ_KE332518.1, forward strand.
TTCGCGGATTGAAAGTTCGCTGTCTTTATCCGGTGAATCGTTCATGAGTTCTCCTCGGCATTCATAGTTTAGAGCGTTTTTTGAACAAAAGGTTGCACGCTTTTTACGCTTTATTTAAAAGCTGGCGTCGCCGTTCGTAAAGTAAAATGCCGGCCGCAACCGATACGTTTAAGCTGTCGAGCTTGCCGCTGCACGGAATCGACACGAAATCGTCACACTTGGACGCTAAAAGGCGGCTTATGCCCGACCCTTCGCTTCCCATAATGAAGGCGACGTTTCCCGTCAAATCAAGCGTGTGGGCGCCGGTTCCGTTTGCCGCCGCGCCGTATACCCAAAAGCCTTTTTCGCGCAGTTTTTCTGCGCTGCGCACCAAATTGGTTACTACCGCGGTCGGAACCCATGAAGAAGCTCCCGCGCTTGCCCGTTCGATAACGGAAGCGTCGTTTGCTCCGCGGCGTTCTGGCAGGACGAGTAAATCGGCGCCTAACTGGTCGCAGTTTCTGATAACCGCGCCGACATTATGCGGATCGGTAACCGAATCCAGCATAACGACCAACGCGCTGCGTTTTTCGCTTGCGCAGCTTTCGGTCAGCATGTCGATAAAGGTGTCGAAATCGACCGTTTTTTCTTCTTTTCCCGCAGGCAGCGAAAGCACAATGCCGCGGTGTTCCCTCGACAAAGCGTTCAGGTGCGCCGCAAGCGAATCAAGGTGTGCGTCGTCCGTTTGCGTGCACGGAATGTGCAAAGCGCGGGCGCGTTCCAAAATTTTTTTTACGCGCGGACCCGCTTTCGAATATAAGATTTCGATACCGTGCGCCGCATCGGGTTTTGTTTTTAAAAGATGTTCGGTACTTTTAAGGTATTCTTCTATGGCGTGGAAGCCCGTTTTTATCTGCATATGTTTTTACTGTCCGCAGCAGCACGCATTGCTGTGTGCTATCGCCCGCAACAATGCTTATATTTTTTGCCCGAACCGCAGGGGCAGCTTTCGTTTCTGCCCGGTTTTTTGCCTTCGCGCACAATCGTAACGGGGGTAATCGTTCCCGTTTTATACAGCCAGCGGCCGTTTTCTTTTACGAATTCGGCTTTTTCTTTATGAACGTCTTTCAGCCCCTTGCGGCTGTACGCCGCGCCGAATTCCACTATACCTTGCGTGTCGTTTTCGCCGCCCTTTTCGGTGTTGATTATTTTTAAGCCGAGCCATTCGGATTCTTCGCTCCAGCGGCGCGTTTCTTCCGTATCTATATTATTTTCGCCTTTTTCATGCGCACAGCTCGAAACGATAAAGTCTATGTCATGCATAACATAGGCCGAATAGCGCGCACGCATTAAACTTTCGGCTGTTTTCGCCGCGGTTTTTCCGGCAATAACGGGCCCGCAGCAGTCCGCAAAAAGCTTACCCGAGCCGCACGGGCACTGCTTTTGAGTATTTTGCTTTTCCATATCCCGATTATACGCAAATCCCCCGCGCCGGTCAACGAGCGGCGAGAACTCATTGTCGGAGCTTTATCATTTATCGGAATTTACAGCTTTTCTATTTCCGCTTCGGCAAGGCCGGTGGCTTTTGCTATGTCCGAACAAGATAAATGCATGGTTGACAAAATCTTTGCCGTTTCTATTTTTGCTTGATATGCCCCCTTGCGCATACCTTCTTCAAAGCCTATTTTCTCTCCTATTTGTGAACCCTGTCTGAGTAAGTCATCTTTATGAATATTCAGTGACAGTTACGAAGTTCTAACTTTTCGTTGTTTTTTGTCGTTTCAACAAGTTCGTCGATGCTCTGCGTAAAATAACTTGTTGCCTGCTTTTTACAAAGATAGCGCAGCAAGGCATGCAATTTTCGGTAAAAGTCAATTCTTCTACACTTTTGTGCCGGGGAAGATAATCCATACACGCCTCCTTGGAACATAGTTTGGACAGATAACTGCTCATCTATGTTATAGGTGCAGACAATATAATTTTAGAGGGAAAACTACGTACCAAAGCCCGTTTTTAAAGACTTTAGTGTCTGCACTGTATATTTTTTGCCGGATTCATCAAAAGAAAGAAAAACAAAATATTTTTTGTCAAATTCGGCGAAGCGGGCAAAAAAATAAAATATTTCTTACTGAAAATAAACCGATGGCTTTTTTTAAACAAACCGGAGGTTATCGCTTTCTTTTCCCCGTATTATCCGATCCTTTGACTTCTTCGTGATAGAAGTAATCCACAATCACCGGATGCCCTTGCGGAACTCTGCCGTACGGCATTTCGTTATCTACAAACGGGCAGTTATATTTTTTCGCCATCTCTTCGGCTTTTACTTCCAATGCCTCAAAGTAACTGCGGTCATGTTTATTATAGATCTCATTATAAAGAGGCACCAGATCAGGATACTTTTCCGCGATGTAATCCAAAATTGTCTTTTTGAAGCCGCCGCGCAGATTAAGATTTTCCAACCAGAACAGGTCGCATTGATCCTTTACCTTTTCGAATATTGCTTCAAAGTCCGTGATGCCCGGAAATACAGGCGAAACAAAGCATACGGTACGTATACCTGCGTCATATACCCGCTTCATAGCATTAAGGCGCCGCTTGATGCTTACGGCACTATCCATATCTTTTTTGAAATCCTCATCCAGCGTATTGATTGACCATGACACCGTAACCCGTCCCAATTCCTTCAAAAGATCAATATCGCGTACCACAAGATCCGATTTTGTACAGATCAAGATGTCTGCGCCGCCGCCCCTGAGCTGTTCCAACAGCTTTCTGGTATTACAGAATGTTTCCTCCTGCGGATTATAGCCGTCCGTTACAGACCCGATGACCACACGCTGTCCGGCATACTTCTTCGGGGTTTTCAGCTTAGGCCAGTGCTTCACATCAAGGAAAGTGCCCCACGCTTCGGTATGTCCTGTAAAGCGCTTCATGAATGATGCATAGCAATATTTGCAGGCATGAGTACACCCTACATAAGGGTTGACCGAATATCCGCCTACCGGCAGGCCGGATTTGGTCATAATATTCTTGGTATCAACGTTTCCGATAAGGATGCCGTTTATTTCCGCTTGTGCCATGTTTTCTGCGCCTCCAATACTCTATTAAATTCTTCAGGCATTTCCTGAATCATTTTTTCCTCACCTATGATAGGGACAAGATCTTCTTTCATAAAAACCGGAATACCAAGTGTATGTGCCTGATCTGTCAGAGAGTATGCCCAATCCGGCTCCGTATGAACCTTTTTGCTTTGCGCTCCGGTCATCGTACCGACTACGATCCAGCCGATATCTGTCAGATTAACCTTTCCGGGATCGTCAAACAGCGGCTCAAAGGTGACATGATAGTGTTTTGCCCGGATATTCTTTCGCAGGACATCGATCCGCCACAGTTCGGATTTCCGTGTGATCGTAACGCCAAACCATGCGTTTTCAAGGTCGGTATCGAAATCCAGCAAGTCGGGCCGCTTGGTCAAAAAGAGAAACCGGTGTTGCCGATTTTTACGGATATTGTCAAAAACCTCCTCCCGCCATTCCTCTTTCCACCCTGACAAATCGCTCATACCCGTCAGGAGAAAATTATGCGGACGCTGTTTTTCCATTATCTTGAGTTTGCCGCGAAAGAACTCCGGATATGCAAAGTCGTCAATTATGTGCCACCGCTTTACATTGTTTCGTGCATAGCAATAAGCACAGCCTACTGTGCAGCCGATGACCAGATTTATATTTTGGATTTGATCCTTTATGCAAATACTCATGTTCCCTGCCGTGCCTCCAGGTTTTTTCTGATACGTTCAAGGTAATGCTCAAACTGAGTGACTTCTTTATCTGAAAAACCTTCGTAGTAAATTGCGCTCATCTTTTCGGATACGGCATCATACTCGCTTTTTAAGGAGCGGGATTTTTCGGTCAGATACAGGAGCGTTTTTCGCTTATCCGTTTCAGCCTGCACACGGCTTATAAGCCCGTGATTTTCCATTCGTTCCAGCATCGTAGTAAGCGAGGTGATAGCCAATCCGCATTTCTCCGAAAGCGACTTGATTGGAATCCCGTCCTTCTGCCACAGTACATAGAGAATTCGACCTTGCGCGCCGTTGAACGCGTCAATATTCTTTTCGCCGAGAATCTTTTCAAAAATTCGATCTCCGAGCTGTTTAATCTTCGTTACAAGAAAGCCGCCGTTCGTTTTCATATAAACTCTCCTATATAGTAGCAATTAGATACTACCATATAGGAGATTCTATTGTCAACGGATTAACTTTTCAGGATAAATTCGTTAACGTGTCCGATTCATTACGGTTTTTTAATATTTATTAAAAACTGTAGTATTATTTCAAAAAATATAGTATATTCATGCACATGGAATCTTTGGAAAATATTGTCGAATACTATGATGAATTATATCCCGTTTCGGACGGGCAAAAAAGCTTTTTCGGTACACTTTTACGGCACTATGAAGCGCCCGCACGGCTTTTACGTATAAACTGTGCGTCCGGCGCTTTTGAGCATGCGCTTGCCCGCGACGGTTACGATGTGACGGGTACGGATGCTTCGCGGGATTTTATCGATACGGCCGTGCGCCGCAAACGGATCCCGAATGCCGACGTGCGCTTTTTTCAAATGACGCCTTCGGAAATAGGCAGATTTTTGGCAAAAAGTTTTTATCAGTGTTTATACATGCTCGAAGACGCGCTGTATTTTATCGGCGATAAGATTTTATTCCGCAAATTCTTTTTCGATTGTCGGAAGCTGCTTGCGCCCGGCGGTTCCTTAGTACTGCATATGCCGGGATTTCCGCAGGTGCGCGAAAGCATACGCGTAAAACTGCTTTCCGTCTTAAAAAAGGACGATGACGGCACGCTTTTGCTTTCGCAGCACTTGGAGCGTGAAGGCGAAAAGTTTATCCCCGTGCGCACCGATGTGCCGGTGTATATGCCGCCCGCGGACGAAACGGAACGTTTCGCAAAAGAAGCGGGATTCGATTCGGTCGATTTTTATACGGATTGGGAAGGCGAGCGCTGCGGTGCCGATAAGGCCGCCGTGTGGGTGCTTAAGTAAGACGAGGCCGTGCCGTTTCGCAGGCTTTGAATCAGTCGGTTAGGCGCCAGCGTCCTTCCGTATGTTTAAAACGCGAAGAGGGGATTTCCAGCACGCGCCCGTCTTCTCCGGACATTTTTATCATACCGGTAATAGGGTTCGATTCGCTTATGCGGAAGTTCGTATTGTCGTAAAAAATCTGCAAACCTTCTCCCGGCATTTTTTTGCGCGCTTCGGCGTACCAATCGTATTCGTAAGACAGGCAGCACAAAAGCCGCCCGCATTGACCGGATATTTTCATGGAATTAAGCGAAAGGCCTTGTTCTTTTGCCATGCGGATCGAAACGGGGCGCAATTTATCGGAAACCGAATGACAACAATACGGGCGCCCGCACACTCCCAAGCCGCCGGTTAAACGCGATTCGTCGCGCACACCTATTTGACGCAGTTCTATGCGGATTTTAAACACCGAAACCAAATCTTTAACCAGTTCGCGGAAATCCACGCGATTATCGGAGCTGAAAAAGAACAGCACTTTTTGTTCGTCGAAAAGGTAATGAACGCCGAGCGGTTTCATGTCGAGCTTATGCGCCGCCGTTTTTTCTTTAAAGATGCGCAGGGCTTCTTTTTCCTTTTTACGTAAATCGGCGGCACGGCTTAAATCTTCCGGCGAAGCTTTGCATTCCGCTTCGACAATATCCTGTGCTCGGATCCCGATCGGTTTTTTTACAATTCCGAGCACCTTTGCCAAATCTTTTCCGTAGCGGGTCGACACGGCAATAAAGTCGCCGGCTGCCAAAGTGCAGTCTTGCGGCGCAGTTGCGTATAAACTTTCACCCGAATAATCCAGCGCGAGTTTATACAAAGGAGAAGGAAAAACAAAGTTGCCGGCATCGCCCTGAATGTCCTGCCGCGCATCGGAATCTTCCAGCGCCAAAAGGTCTTCTTCGCTGCTCGGTTTTTCTATATCTTCATCAAACATGACGTTTCCTTAATTTGTAAAATTCCGGATTCAGGATAAAAAATCCACCAAAAGGCCGTTTATTTCTTCGATCTTGGCAAGAATTTTCAGCTGATCCGCTTGGTTGTACAGAATATCGGCGGCAAGCTCGTCCAGCTTCGCGTTTATCGTTTGCACGGTTACAAGCTGCTGCCTTTTGGTTCCTTTCCGCCGTTCGCGCACTTCCAGTTCATATGCATTTTGCACAACGAACTTCATAAAACGCGAAAGCTGTTTTTTATATCTTATAAAGGTATCGGTAAAAGGATTTTTTTTCAACTCGTCGCCGGCCGCATAGACGGCATCCACCAATTCGGTAAGCCGCTCGTCGAACGACAAACCCGCCTTTCCCCGCACGTTTTGATTTTCCCGAACTTCGCTTTCGGTTTCAAATTCCGTTTCGAGCGCGGCTTCTTTTTCGGTTTCTTTAAGCAGGGTACCGAAAACCGAACCGGCGTTTTTGCCCTTTGCCGACGTTCGTTCGTCTTTAACCTTTTTGCGCGGCTGTGCGTCCGGAACGTTGAAAAACGGCGATATATGCATCGGGTCCACTGCGGCCATTAAAAAGCGCTCCGTGTTTCGGCAAAGGCTTTTTCGCGGATGGCTTTTTTGTCTTGCCATAAACTTTTTGCCCCGTTAAAGGCGTTTTCGTCGTCAAGGACAATGCACTGTCCCTGCACAAAAACATTTTCTTCAACCGATATTTTTTTTGTAACGATGTCGCCGCGAACCGAAGCCGTAGAAAAAAGCTGAACGCCTTCCGGCGCGACAATATCGCCTTCGACAATGCCGTTTATAACCGCGGCAAGAGCCGTTATATTGCCCCGTACGCGCGCGTTTTTCCCGATGATGATTTTGCCGGAAGTATCTATATTCCCGTCTATATCGCCGTCGAGCCGGATAAAGCCTTCCAAGTGCATGTCGCCCTTGATAAAAGTGCCCGGAGCAATGAGCGTATTTACGGAAATATCATCATACTGTGAACTCATGGAAAACTCCCGTTGTGCCGGCGGGATTAATTTTTAAGCTTAATGTTAACGTATTTTGCCGGATCCACAACATCCGAACCGATGTGCACTTCGTAGTGCAAGTGCGGTCCGGTCGAAACGCCCGAATTTCCTATCGTTCCGATTACTTCGCCTTGAGAAACAAACTGTCCCGTTTTTACGCGGACGGACTGCATGTGGGCGTACCGTGTGTAATATCCGTATTTATGCTGAATAATAACGTAGTTGCCGAAAGAAGCGTCGTAAGTAACCGTAACGACTTGTCCGTTTGCCGTTGAAATAACCGGATCGCCGGAACGGTAGGTCGAAATATCAAGCCCTTTATGAATATACCACTGGCCGGTAATCGGATGGAGCGCTTGACCGAACGGCATCGAAAAATGTCCCAAACCGCCTTTAATCGGCCAAATGTTCGGCGTATCGGAAAACATCGCGCCCTGCGTTTGAAGCATTTTGCCGATTTGTTCTATGGGCTGAATGGTATTTTCAAGATAATCCGAAAGCTCGCGTACGTCGGCGCTTTCTTTTACCGAACCGCGCGCAATTTCACGCATGCCGAACAGAGACGACAAGTCGCTGTTTTGATTCGAATTGCGCGTAACCGCCGTCTGATTTATACCGATAAGCGAAAGCGCCCGGCTCAGCGTGTTTTGAAAGCGTTCGGCGGTTTGCAAAAGGTTGTTGTTTTCGTCGCGCAGTTCGTCCAAGCTTGCAAGCGTTTTGCGGTTTTCGTCTTGGAGCCGTGCTATTTCGGCCGCTGAAGTTGCCGTGCGGCGGTTAAAGTAAAAGAATGAAACGAGAATGCCGAAAAACAGCAAGGTTCCCGCGCCTAAAGAAAAGATGTTTGTTCTGAAATTGATAACCTTGCTTTGCGAATGCGGAACGATCATAATCGTCAGTTTGCGGTCGCAGAATTTAAAGGCCGAAACGAAAAACGCGGCAACTTTACGGAATACGCCCCCGAAAAACACCATTATCGAATGGACGAGGCTTTTTTCCAATCTTTTATATGTACGGATCCGTGCCACACTTTTCTCCACAATATATACGATACTTCAGTATATCATCAGAAAACAATCATGTCAAATATAAATATTTGTTGACGATACACAATTCCTATGTTATTCTTATCGGTAGAGATGCGGGAATTCTTGATGCCCGCGCTTCTCCGGGATCCGTGTTGTCCCGTATTATCTTTTTTGGAAGAAAGCCATGCAGTTTTTTGATACTCATGCCCACATCGGGCTTATTTACGAAGATCCCATTGAACAGTTGCGCGTCGTTCAGGAAGCGAAGCAAGCCCAAGTTACGCGGATCGTAAGCATTTGCAACAGTTTGCATGATTTTTCCCTTGTGTACGGCAACTTGAAGTCCGTATCCGGAGTGTATCATGCAGTCGGAGTCGCTCCTTCGGAGGTGAACAATCCGGGCCGCGATTGGCTTAAAACCGTAGAAGAAAGCCTGAAACTGCCGAACGTCGTCGCCCTCGGTGAAACGGGTTTGGATTATTTCCGTAAATTCGGCGACAAGCGTTCGCAGATAGAATTGTTCATTACGCAGCTGGAGCTTGCCGAAAAGATGAATATGCCGGTCATTATCCATAACCGCGATGCGGGAAAAGACGTGCTCGATATTTTATCGGAACGCATTCCTTCGGCCGGCGGCGTTTTGCATTGTTATTCCGAAAACGCCGAGTATGCAAAAAAAGCGCTCGACATGAATTTATATTTTTCGTTTGCCGGCAACCTTACGTACCGCAATGCGCGCAACCTGCACGAAACGGTGCTGGCTTTGCCGCTTGACCGTATTCTGATAGAATCGGAAAGCCCCTTTATGGTTCCCGCGCAATACCGCGGCAAGCGCAATATGCCTTCGTACATACCGTCTACGGTGCGCTTTTTGGCTGAAATGCTCGAAACCGACATGGAAGCGCTTGCCGCTCAATTGTGGAAAAACAGCTGCGCTTTTTTCCGTTTGCCCGAGTAACGCCGATTTTCGGTTTTTATGCAGTCTTTGTACCGTCCCGTCGATATAGGTTCGCTGCGCATTGCGGGCAATTTGTTTCTTGCGCCCGTCGCCGGCTATTCCGACCGCGCTTTTCGCAGCGTGTGCCGGCTCGGCGGCGCCGATTTTGCTTACACGGAAATGGTGTCCGCCGAAGCGTTGGTGCGCGGTTCCGATAAAACCGAAGCGATTATGAAGCGCGCGCCGAACGAAAGCTCTTATGCGGTGCAGATCTTCGGCGGCGATGCGGCGGTTGTCGCTCAGGCCGCGCGCCTTGTGTACGAACGCGTAAAGCCCGAACTTATCGACATAAACGCGGGCTGCCCCGTGCCTAAAATCATTAAAAGCGGGGCGGGCTCTTTTTTAACCCGGTATCCCGAAAAGCTCTACGAAATCGTGCGCGCGGCCGTTGAAGCGGTGCCGATTCCCGTAACGGTAAAAATACGTTCCGGCTGGGACGCCGAACATTTAACGTGGCACGAAGCTTCTTGCGCCGCCTGTGAGGCCGGAGCGGCCGCTTTAACCGTTCACGGCCGCACGCGCGCGCAGGGCTATGAGGGCAAGGCGGACAAAAGCGTTATCGCATCCTGCGTTCGTCTTTTGGAAGGAAAAATTCCCGTGTTCGCTTCCGGCGATATATTCAGCCCCGAAGACGCGCGTGCGGCTTTTGAGCAAACGGGCTGCGCGGCTGTCATGTTTGCGCGCGGCGCCATGGGCCATCCTTTTATATTCCGCCAAACCCGCGATTTTTTGCAAACGGGTTCTTATGAGCCGGTGCCGCTGCAAGAGCGCTTAAAGGCCGCTTTTTCCGAATTGGAACTTTTATGCGCCGACAAAGGCGAAGACGTTGCCTGCCGCGAAATGCGCAAGCGCTTTTGCGCTTACATAAAAGGCTTTGAAGGCAGCGCGCAGTACCGCAAACAGGTTGTTTCGGCGCAAACCGCCGACGATTATCGGGAAATCTTTCAAGCGCTTATTGTCAAAACGGAATAATCTCTTTACAATAAACATATGGGTATTTTACAGCAGCTTATCGATTTTTTTAAATCCTTATTCGCTCAGGAAAAATCCGACATGCCCCAAAAGCAGCAACTGAGAAAGCTTGAAACGCAGCTTCGGCAAATGAATCCGCCCCTGTATAAAAACGGCGAGCTGCTTCCGGCTTTCGGCGAGCTTATCTTTTTGCTGTATACGCACACGACGCCCCTGTTTAAACTGCTCGGTTTTATGCGCGCGAGCGAAAACGCCCGCATTAAAAATCGCGTGTACGATATGCTCATAGAAACCGGCTATATGCAAAACGATCGGCAAAAACTCGCCTCGCTTTCTTACGAAGAGCGCAAGCATAGATTCGAGCAAAGCGGTAACATTCAGCGGGAGGCCGAATCGCAAAACCATACTTTGGAAGAACTCATACACATGCTGCGTTCGCCGGCCTTTATTCAAATAGAAGCCACATTAAAAAATCTTGAAATTTTTTACGATTTGTGCGCGTTTAATTTTATCGCATTTTTAAAAGCGTTCAATCCGGCCTTCGATTCTTTGAATCCCGAAAACACCTTCGCGCCGGTTCTCATAGACAAAACGGTAACTTTTTTGCAGGATCTGTATTATATTACTTCCGGCCTTGAAATAAACGCTTCGTTGGCGCGCGCCCTTATGGCGATTGCTTCTTCCGCCCAAAACGATGCCAAGTTGCCTACCGACGAAGTGGTCGTGCACGTAAAAAAAATCGCCGCCGTGCTTACGAAATTTTTGAACGGCGAAACGCTCAAAGCATGTATCTTAATCGCCAAAGACGACGCCTCTTTTAAGCCGGATACCGTTTTTGTAAAATCGTCGCCGCTTGCCGATTATGCATCGCGTTTGCGCACGCGTTTTCAGTCGGAAGAAGAGCGTATAAAAGTCGAGCTGCAGGACAGTCAGCTTGAGCGCGAAACGAAGGACCTGTTCGGCGATACGCCGCTTTTGACTTTGGCTTCATACAACGAAGAAAACAACAAACTGTTAAAGCAGGATTCGGCGGTTTCGTTTTTGTGGATAACGCCGATGCAGATTATAAAAACCTTTTTAAGCCGCTTTTTTGAAGAACAGGTAAAAGGGCTTTTGAACGACATTATTCTCGAAGGTTTTTTTAACAATCCGGAGCAAAAAACGGATTTTTCGTCAACCGTGTATGCATGCAACGATGCTCAGCGGATTTTGAACGCGTTTGAACAATCCTTTGCGAAAGGCGCAAAAAACGATATAAACCTGATTATCGGCTACATGAACGACGGGCGCCGCGATCCCGAATTTTCGCGCAATTTGGCAGTCATGGTGAACAATGTGAATGCGGAAGCCAAGAATTTCGTGCAAACGCAGGTATCGTATTTTTACGATTTATACCGTTATTTGCTGCTTCTTACCGACGATGCAAAAAAGTCCGTTCCGGAAGTTATGTCGAATATAAAATTTTTGTTTACCTCTTCGCGCAACCGCAGCCGCGTCGATTTTCTTGAACAATCGCTGCCGCAGTGGGCGGCTTTTTTGCTCGTGATGAAAAACTATGCGGTTATCGGGCAGGTGGAACTTCCCGCAAAAGCAAACCGATAGTAGTATCGGGCGTCGATAGGAGGATGCTTTGGAACCGAATATACGCCGACGTTTTTCGTATTCATACCGCAACTGCGCTTTAATCATAACCGCGCTGAACGTGCTCGTTTTTATTTTAACCGAAGCGTACCCGCGCTTGAGTGTCTACTTGTCTTTGAATACGGCTTTGATTGTCCGCGCCCATATGTATTGGCAGTTTGTAACGTATATGTTCGTGCATGCGAACCTTATGCATTTGATCGGCAATATGTTGGGCGTCGTGTTTTTCGGCATTGCCGTTGAACGTTCCTTGGGTTCGAAAGAATTTGTGCTTATGTATTTTTTTACGGGAATCGCGTCCGGGGCGCTGTCATTTGCCGTGTATCTTGCGGCGGGCATGCACAATGTGTTTTTGCTCGGCGCTTCGGGTGCCGTGTTCGGCGTTTTGTTGGTGTTTTCCGTTTTGTTTCCGCGTTCGCGCATATATATTTGGGGCGTTTTGCCCGTTCCGGCGCCCCTGCTCGTTGTCGGCTTTGCGCTTATTGAAGCCGCCAATCAGCTTTTCGGCGCCCGCTCCGGAGTCGCGCACATGACACACCTTTTCGGCTTTGCGGCAGCGTGGGCGTATATAAAAATCCGTATGGGACAAAGCCCGTGGAAAATATGGAAAGACGCATACCGGCGCTGAAAATCCTTACACCGGCGCCGAAAGATTTGTCGCTCAAAAACACGCCGCAAAAAACATTGCGAAAGCGCGCGCCGTTTTTTTTCGTAGCGGGCGTATTGATGTTTTTGTACGGATTTTTCTCCGGCACATTTTGCACCCATGCGCAAAACGCGGCATCTTATGAATTTTTGCGCTTCCCGCTGTGGTATCCGATCGACGATCTTCCTTCTTTGCAAAAAACGGGCGGAAAGGGCAAAAAAGCCTATGAGCCGGCCATTGCCGAACTTAAAGCGCTTGCGCCCTTTATGACCGAAGGCTTGGTGTACGGCTGGCGCTTTTCCTATACTCCGTCGGACAAACTGCGCGCCGTTCCCGAATTTTTCGAAGTGCAGCCGATTGTCCGCATCGACGCAGATGACGAACGGCTTTCCTATACCGATGCCGTTTTCGTTCCCGAATCGAACCGGCTTGAATGCTGGGTTGAGTACCGGCTCAGCGAAGCGATGCGCATCAGGCGCCTTCGCTGGCAGTCGGCAGCCTACCCGAAAATCGCAGGCAGGGGAGAAGCGCCGATTTCCGCAGGCGGAGACGGCATAAAAGAAGCGTGCCGCATTGCGCTTAAAAACGCGGTGCGCTCTTATGCGCAAAGCCTCTTAAAAAATAAGCCGAAAGAAATAAGCGGCACCGTACTTTTAACGGACTTGCCCCGCTATTATATAAAAAGCGGAAAGTACTGCGCCGACCTTGATTTTTTTCTGTTTGTGAGTAAAATAGACGAGTATACGCAATTTTAATTCGATATGCGGCTGCGGCCGAAAACCGTATGAAACTTCGGTACAGACGGAAGTTTTTGTTTTGCTTAGGAGGATTGAATGAAAAAGATACTTTTTGGTGTGATTTTTGCTTTGTGCGTCGGAACCGTTTTGTGCGCTCAGATTCCCGAAGACTTGAATGTCGTAAAAATCGAAGAAGAAGCAAAAACGGAAGCCGGTCTTCCGTACACGATGACGATTGAATATCTTCCCGCGACCGGTGAAGCGTTTTTTACGTTTACGATTAATCAAAGCATGTTTAATCAGGCCGATGCGATGATTGCAATTCGCGACCGTGCGATGAAATTCATTCAGGAAACCGAAGAAAAAGGCGTGCGCAAGTACTATCATTATGTGTACCGCGGCGCCGATTCCACAAAATACGACGGTGCAAAAAAGAAAGTATATTATACTTCGCGCATTCGGTTTTTGGAAAAACAGGCAACGGTATATTAAATCGACATGGACATACAAGCTCTCATAAAAAACCTTCATCCGCTTGAAGTGAAGGTTTTGCTCGCCTATACGGCAAAAGACGAACTTACCGCCTCCCGGCTTGAAAAAGACCTCGGCTACAAGGAAGGACATGCGAACCAGGCGTTTTCGTGGCTTACGGGAAAAGGACTTGCCGAAGAAACCGGACGGACGGCGCACACGTATTACGAAATTACCGAACTCGGCCGCAGCGTCGTAAAAATCGGCAGCACGATCGAAGAGCGGTTTGTGAACTTTATAAAAGAACACGGCGCGCACATTCTGCCGAAAATCGCGGCGGCGCTGCACATCGAAAATAAAGACATCGGAAGCGCATTCGGCCAGCTTTCAAAAGACGGCGTTTTGGCGATGAACGACGAAAAGCAGGTTGTCGTAACCGACAAGCCGCTTCCGAAGCGCATTTCGATTGTCAAAGAATTGTTAAAAAGGGCCGCCGCTTCGGAAAACGGTCAGCTCGACCGGGATTCGCTTTCGCCCGAAGAACAGGACATTATTGCAGGACTTGCAAAAAAGCGCGGTGCGGCGGACAGTCCGTTTAAAATCGTCGAGCGTGAAACGGTTACGTATAAACTGACCGATTCATCTGCGCCGGTTGCCGAAGCGCTTAAAAAAGCCGGCATTACCGGAAACGAAATCGGAGAAGTAACGCCTCAATTGCTCGCTTCCGGCGAATGGAAAAACGCAAGCTTCCGCTCGTACAATATCGGCATTCCTCCGGCGCGCGTCATACCCGGCCGCGCAAACGCTTACGTGTCGTTTTTGGAAAGCGTAAAAGATAAACTCGCTTCGCTCGGCTTTGAAGAATTCGACGGGCCGCTTGTCGAAACGGAATTTTGGAACAGCGACGCGCTGTTTATGCCGCAGTTCCACGCGGCGCGCGACATTCACGACGTTTATTACGTAAAAAATCCGATGTACGCAAAAAAAATCGACGAGCCTTTTTTGTCGAACGTAGCCGCCGCACACGAAAACGGCGGCAATACGGGAAGCCGCGGCTGGAATTATACGTTTGACCGCGATTTTACGCGCCGCCTTATTTTGCGCAGTCAGGGAACGGTTTTGTCGGCTCATCAGCTTGCGAAAGCCTCGGTTCCGGGAAAATACTTCGGCATTGCGCGCTGTTTCCGCTACGATAAGGTTGACGCAACCCACTTGTCGGACTTTTATCAAACCGAGGGCATCGTACTCGGCAAAGAAGTAAACCTTAAAACGCTGCTCGGCTTTTTGGAAATGTTCGCCGTCGAAATTGCGGGGGCAACGGACGTCAAATATGTTCCCGGCTACTTCCCCTTTACCGAGCCTTCAATCGAAGTGCACATAAAACACCCCGTTTTGGGCTGGTTCGAACTGGGCGGTTCGGGGATATTCCGTTCCGAAGTTACGAAAGCAATGGGCGTTGAAGTTCCCGTTCTTGCGTGGGGTATCGGTATAGACCGCATGGCGCTTATGGCGCTGGGTATCAACGATTTGCGCGACCTCTTCAGCACCGACATCGAACAAACGCGCCTTCGCCGCGCTTTATAAACGCAACAATCTATGACCGAATCGGAATTGAATGAGCGCGCCGCCGCTCTGGAAGAAAAAAAGCGTTCTCTCGAACGCAGCCGGAATATCTGTTTTTTGGCTTTAGCGTTTATGGCGTACAATATGTGGAAAGCGATACGCGAAGGAACGCCGCCCGTCTGGTTTTATGCCGCGATGGGACTTATTTTGCTTGCGCTGG
Organism: Treponema maltophilum ATCC 51939; assembly: GCF_000413055.1. NCBI lineage: Bacteria > Pseudomonadati > Spirochaetota > Spirochaetia > Treponematales > Treponemataceae > Treponema > Treponema maltophilum. The sequence goes on from NZ_KE332518.1 coordinate 296,274, forward strand.
CCGCAATCGCTTTTTTCGCTCACAAAGGTTCGCTTAAAGCTTCTTCGGAGCTTGCCGAATTGCGGCAAAACAAGCCGAAAGAAGAACCCTCCGCTTTTGATGTATAAAACCGTGCGGCGCGAACCGGAACGTATGCGGATTTTATTTTAAAGCCGCCGGTTTTCGCTACTTTTTTATCCAGCCGCGCGAACGGTCGACCGCGCGCTTCCAGCCGGCATACAGTTCTTCGCGCTTTTCATCGCTCATGTGCGGCGTAAACAAACGGTCGGTTTGCCAATGCGCCAAAATATCGTCTTTGTTTTTCCAAAATCCGACCGCCAAACCCGCCAAAAAAGCCGCTCCGAGCGCCGTCGTTTCAACGTTTTTGGGGCGACACACGCTTGTGTTCATTATGTCGGCTTGGAACTGGAGCATAATATTGCTTACGCTCGCGCCTCCGTCGACCTTTAACGAGGCAACCGGCTGAGATGCGTCTTCGGCCATGCAGTTTATAACGTCTTTTACCTGATAGCAAATCGCTTCCAAAACCGCCCGGCAAATATGCGCTTTTTTTACGCCGCGCGTAAGGCCGATAATCGTACCGCGCGCATACATGTCCCAATAGGGGCTGCCCAAACCGGTAAAGGCCGGCACTATGTATACGCCGTTTGAATCGGGAACCGATTCGGCCAAGCGGTCGATTTCGGGAGCCGAAGAAATAAGTTCAAGTTCGTCGCGCAGCCACTTTATCGTTGCGCCGCCCATAAAAATACTGCCCTCCAAAGCGTACTGCACTTCGTCGTTTATGCCGAGCGCAATGGTGGTAAGGAGCTTGTTTTTTGATACGACCGGAACCGAGCCGGTGTTCATAAGCATAAAGCAGCCCGTTCCGTACGTGTTTTTGACGTCGCCCTTGTTAAAGCAGCCTTGCCCGAACAAAGCCGACTGTTGGTCGCCGACGGCCGAAGCGAGCGGAATCGAAAAGCCGCACACTTGTTCGCTTGTATTGCAGTACACTTCGCTGGAATTGCGTACTTCGGGCAGCATGCAAAGCGGTATGTTGAGCAGGTTTAAAAGATCTTTGTCCCAGCCGCCTGCATAAATATTGTACAACATGGTGCGGCTTGCATTTGTAACGTCCGTAACGTGGCGTTTCCCGCCGCTGAGTTTCCATATAAGCCAGGTATCGATGGTGCCTGCAAGGATTTCACCGTTTTGCGCGCGAGCGCGCAAACCTTCAACATTGTCTAAAATCCATTTTATTTTTGTTGCCGAAAAATACGCGTCGAGCAAAAGTCCGGTTTTTTCGCGGATAACTTCATTCATGCCTTCTTTACGCAAATGTTCGCACAAGCCGGCCGTTCTGCGGCACTGCCACACGACGGCGCGGTATACGGGTTTTCCCGTCGCCTTGTCCCACAGCACAACCGTTTCGCGCTGATTCGTAATGCCCGCCGCGGCAATATCCGAAGCGCGTATGCCGAATTTTTGTTCGGCTTTTTGCACCGTTTCTTTCATGACGGCGAGCTGGCATTCAAAAAGCTCTTCGGCATCGTGTTCGACCCAGCCGGGCTGCGGATAGTATTGCGTAAATTCTTTGTTGCACGAAAGCAGCGGCTGCGCGTCCGCATTATATAAAATCGCGCGGGAACTGGTCGTTCCCTGATCGAGGGCTAAAATGTAATCGTTCATACAGTCCATTGTATCACAGGAAAAGAATTTTACAAGAGGGGTTCCGTTGGAAATTTTTATAATGCGGAATCCCGGAATTGTAAAAAATCGGTAATCAATGGTGTTGAGCAGGAATACCTTATGCATACCTTATGCACCCTGTTTACAAAAACGGCGTTTTATGGTATCGTACTTTTTGCGGACGATTAACTCAGCGGTAGAGTGCTACCTTCACACGGTAGAAGTCACTGGTTCAAATCCAGTATCGTCCAGACAATCTTGTTTCCCGTCATCTCATCTGCACTACTTCATTGTCCTTGCACAAGAAAGCGTAACATGTTACACTGATTAAAACCATGCGGTCAGCATTTTAAAAGGACGTTGATATGAGTGATGAATTAGCTCCCGAAATTGCGGCTTTGCTTGAAAATGCCGAAGCTGATTTGGCGGCGGACGAAGAAATCGAACAAAATCACGAAGAAGATCTTACCGTAGATCCTGCAAACCTGAAACCGACCGCTCCGTGGGCGCCCGTCAACTTGCTCATCAAACATTTTCAGCCGGTAGAGCGTTTTTTTTCCGATACGTACACGACGCAGGTTTTTAACGACGCGTCCTATTACAAGGTTGCGCTCTCGGGTGAAAAAGAAGGCGCTCAGCGCCTGCACACGGTTTTGTCCAAATATTTGAATTGTCAGGACGCAAAAGACCGTACGGTTTTGCGCCAGCAGCTGGTTACGGCTTATTGGGAATTCGTGCGTTCCCTCGCGCCGAAGATGGCGAGCCGCTCGACTCCCGAAATAAAAAAGATGGTGCTGCGCTACGGGGTTGTTTTGCCGTCTTTATTTACGACCGAGCAAAAGGATATGTTTTCCAAAGCGATTGTGGAAAACGTTTCGAACGAACCGGTTTATTATCTTGACGAATGGTTCCGCGATATTGCCGCGGGTCGCATAAAGATTTCGGCTACCGACGAATCGCCCGTGCGCAAAAAACCTGCTGCGGGAAGCGCCGAAGAAGCCGCGCGCATTATGCAGCTTAAAACGAAGAACGCGGGAAAACTGCAATCGGCCGAAAACTTTTTAACGATGAAAGAAAGCGAGCGCGCCATGCTTGAGGCGGAAATACGATCCCGCATAGACATCGTCTTCGATCATCCGCCGATTATGGGTGCCGAACCTCACAAGCAGCCGCTTTCCGAAATGCAAAAACGAATCGTATTCGAAATAAACGAACGGCTGCGCGCTTTTTTAAAAAACGATAAAGAACTGACTTCTTATGCCGCCGAGTTTGAAGAAGCGAAAGAAATTTCCAATTCGTTGGAACAAAAGCTTGCATCCGGCGCCGAACAAAACGTGGAAGTAAGCAGTTCCGAAATCGATACCGAAATAACGACGGTACGCCAAATGGCAAAGATGACCGTCGGGCGGCAGGGAAATCAGTTTCCGATTTTTACGCGCGAGTTTTTTCACTGTATTCCGCGCGAAACCGGCTTCCGTGAAAACGTCATCGATATTATGTCGTGGATAGAATCGGTTGACCCGACCGCTTTTTGCCGCATGCATAAAAACGTGCTGAACCGAATCGTTCCCTTCGTTATTTTAATTCCGACCTACGGCGAATTCGGCTTTTGCTGGGAGCCCTTCGACCGCTACAACCGCATTACGAGCCGCGGCCGCATCGTTATTCCGATGTACCCGAAAAGTTTAAAAGCCGCTTTGCTTATGGCCGTTGCCGATTTACGCTGGCAGGTTGCAAAGGAAAAGGCCTCATATTATTGGATGGAAGAAGGCTTGACCGGACAGTATTATCAGTGGTTTGTGTCGGAAAAACTGAAAGGCGACATAAAAGATTATTTTATAAAAGATTATCTTTTGTGGATGACTAAGGAAAGCGAAGGCGTGCAGCGCCTCGAAAAGGACATCCGCGGGATTTTTTGGCGCCACATGCCTTTTGCTCAAGAGGTAAAAGAAAAACTGCGCACGCGAAGCCTTGTGTATCAGGAACTGTATCAGCGCGACCTTAACCGCGCCATGTCCGACGGATATTGATTGTTTTCAGTCGCGCGGGCCGCGTCGGTTGTGCGAAAAAAGCGGCTCCATTTTATCTTCCAAATTGAATTTTCTTATAACGAATTTTACCGCTTTTTGATAGATAAAAATTCCGGAGATAATCGCGCCCAAAAACAAAAAGGGCAGGGCGGTTCCCAAATTTTCTTTAAAAATAAGGCCGCCTGCAACCGTAAATAAAACGAGCAAAATAAGAATCAGCAAAATGTTGGCAATCGTCGCGGTTATAAGGAATACGATGGTCGTTTGTTTTTTTGTCATGCGTCTTCTCCTTTTGCTTTTGCGCCGGCGGCAAAAAAGGAAATCAAAAGCAAAATGCCGCAAATGACGACCGACATATCCGCTACGTTAAAAGTCGGCCAGCGGTCATAGCCCAATATGCCGAAAAACTTCACGTCTATAAAGTCGATAACGCCTTCCGCCCTGAAAAAGCGGTCGATCAAATTGCCGAACCCGCCGCCGACGATGCCGCAGATGCCCCAGCGCTGCAAGGGCGTAAAATCGTTCGACTTGAAATACAGCACCAAAATCAATACGAGGACAATCAAGGGCAAAAAGGCGAACACAAGCCGTCTGACCGGATGCGACAATCCGACGCCGATACTGAACGCGACGCCCGGATTATGCACGTGAATGATGCGCACGAGGTCGCCGAAAAAGCCGGCACCGACCGTATACGGCGGAATGTTTTGTACGACAAGGTGTTTTGTTATTTGATCCGCCGCGATGACGGCGATTGTCAGCAGCAGCGGCACAAGCTTTTTGAATAAGGCTTTCTTGTCTTTTAATACGGAATCTTTTACCATGACATTCACTATAGCATTTTTTTTACAAAACGCCTAGCGGGAAAGGATTCGGCATAAACGGAAAAGTGCCCTATAAGCCCGTGGGAACGTCGATAAAAACGGTTTCGATTCCAAGCTCTTTGCGCATTTTTTCGGCAAGCAGCGAAACGCCTACCGTTTCCGTTTGGTAGTGGCCGCCGGCTATAACGTTGATGCGGTTTTCGAGCGCTTCGTGGTATTGTTCGTGTTCTATTTCGCCCGTGATAAAAACATCGGCGCCTTCGGCGATTGCTTGCGGCAAATCGCTCCCCGCGCCGCCTGAAATAATCGCGGCTTTTTTAATTTCTTTTGTGCCGAAGGGCAACAATGTGCGCACCTTTTCTCCGTTCGGGAACAATCGCCGCATGAGTTCATCAAGATCGACCGGCTCTGAAAATTCGCCGAAAACGCCTATCGTCATGCCCTTCCACGTGCCGAAGGGGCGTAAGTCGTTCAGCCGTAAGCGGCGGGCAAGTCCGTAATTGTTCCCTACTTCTTCGTGTGCGTCCAGGGGCAAATGGGACGCGTACAAAGCGATGTCGTTGACGATGAGTTCTTTTATGCGCCGATAGTGGGCGCCGGTGAGTACCTGTTCGCGGTTCCAAAATATGCCGTGATGGACAACCAAAAGCCGGGCGCCGACAGCTGCGGTGCGCCGTATCGTTTCGGCGCAAGCGTCGACGGCAAAGGCCGCTTTTACGATTTGCGTTGCATCCGGCGCTTCGTTTTGTACCTGTATGCCGTTTTGCGAAGGGTCCTGTGCGTATGCGTCGGGATTCAAAACCGAACGAAACCATGTGTCGATTTCATGTAAGGTCATGGCAGCTTCTCCATATATGATTTAAGTGCGCCGGCAAAGCGGACGGGGCTTTGATTTGTTTTTTCGGCGCGACGTGCGGCAAAAAAGCCGCCTATGTTTTTAAAATCCGTATAAAAGAGCGCGAGCGAATCGGACGGATTTACGAAAAGTAAATCGGCCCTTTGAGCCGAATAGTAATCGGCCGCTTTTTTAAATTCCGCCGAAAGGGAAATTCCGGAGTTAAAAGTATCGGGTCGGCTCCCGGAGGGTGCATTTTCAATGCCCTGCAGCGTTGAAGAATCGAAGATTCCCCGTACAAACGAAGGATATTTTGCGTACAGTTCTTTTGCGCATAAAAGCGAATCGCCTTCGGTTACCAGGACGACCGAGTCGGCATACTCGCCGGCCTTTATAAGAAGCGCTTCGGTTTCGGCCTCTTTTTGCACAAGCAAATCGGCTTTAACCGCGCCGAAACGCTTTGGGTTTCGGTACAGACGGTGCAGGCTGAAGGCCTTTGTATAAAAGCGGTTAAAAAGCATTTTGTTCGGAGTGTTTTTTAAAAGGCTCGGTTCGTAAAAGTCACCGGTAAAAACGGTAATTCCCTGCATAGATGCGGCGCTTAAACGCAGCGCGGAATCGCCGCTGACGTTTTTTATGTCGGGCACAAAGACCGCTATGCGCTTTTTTTTCGGTGTCGAACCGGCAGTGCCGGCAGCGGTATTATTCCCGTCTGCAGCATTGTTGCCGCGCGGTTCGTACAGTGAGGTTATAAGGCTTGTGCGGCGAAAAAATTCCCGTTTAGGTACAAAGCCCCGGCTGAACGACCCCGTGTACAGCGTCCGCTGCGGCTCGGTCGGAGCCGGTTCCGGCCTCAAAACGAAGAGGGCGGCAAGCGCAAAGAGCACGACAATCGATTCGATAACGGCCGCAATGCGAAAGGTCATGCTGTAGCGGTCCACATACAGACGGCTGTTAAAACGCTGCAGAGCGCGGATATTGATCAGCAGCACCGACAGCGCAATTACCGTGATTGCCGCAAGTGCATACGACAGCCCGTACACGGCGATGAGCAGGAGCGCGAGAACGACGCTCAGCGGCGAAAGCGTAACGGTCGAATCCGCGTATGCGTGTTTTTTGAAAAACGGGCGGAACAGTACCGGCAAAAGCAGCAGCAGGACGGCTGCCTGTCCCAAAAATTCATCGGATAAACCCAGCATTCGTCTATCATAAATCAAAAGAAAAAATAGTACAACGGGCTTATTTTGTGCGCGTGAGGGCTTCGGAAATACTGTATGCGCGGTCGCCTATTTTTTCGATATTGCGCACCAAATCGATGTATAAAAGTTCGGCTTTAACGTCCGCGCCTTCTTCGAGCCGTTTACGCGCAACCTTTTTTAATTCTTTCCTGAACGAATCGATTTTGTTTTCGGTCTCCGCCGCTTGTGCCATTTCCTCGGGCGAAAGCGGGCGGTTTATATGCGCGTTTACAAAGTTCAATAATTGTTCAACCAAATCCACGTAGGGCTGCAGTGCGTCCATATCGGCTTTGTCGAATTGCATGTTTTTTTCTATGCTGCGCTTTAAGTGAATGGCTATGCTGCAGCAATCGTCGGTAATATTTTCTATTTCGTCCACGATATGCAGCATGGCGGCAAGATTGTTGCGTTGGCGCTCGGTAACCGGCAGTTCCGTGCATTTGTACAGGTAGAGGGAAAGCTGCTCCTGCATTTGGTCGGCATATTCTTCGCGTTCTTCAATAAATTCCATTTGCTGCGAAATAAAGCGTTCGGTTCTGTCGGAAAAACCTTCCCGTATGCGCGCGAACATTGCAATCGCCAGCATGATCATATCCGAGATTTCTTTTTCGGCCCGTATAATGTGCGGTTCTACGGATTCTTTTATACCGCTTGAAATAAAGTCCAAACGGTATTCACCGGGAATTTCGTTCGGCTCGGTTTTAATCAGCTTTTCGGTTAACAAGGCGATTTGTGAGGTAAAGGGTAAAAACAAAAGCGTGCTCAGCACGTTGAATAAGGTATGCAGCATGGCAACGTGGGAAGGCAGTGTCTGCATAACCGTGCCCGGGGTAATAAAGTCGACGAGTGCCAATAGCGGCCGGAAAAAAATAAATGCGAGAATACTGCCGGCAACATTGAACAGCACGTGAACGAGGGCCGCGCGGCGCGCATTTGCCTTTGTGCCCATCGATGCCAATACCGCATCAATCGTAGAACCGATGTTGCATCCGAGCACCATTGCGGCCGCAAATTCCCAGTGCAAGACGCTGTTGCGGCACAGGGTTAAAATAACGGCCGTAGCCGCGCTCGACGAATGGATAATTGCCGTAATCAGCAAGCCGCCGAGCATTCCCAAGAGGATGCTTACCGTGCCGTTGTTTTGAAAAACGTTCAAAACAGCCGCGTTGTCCGCGCCGGGCGACAGCGCCGATAAAAAATCCAAGCCTAAAAAAAGCAGGCCGAAACCCATGAGCGCTTCGCCCGCGCTTTCTTTTTTGATTTTGCGTACGTATTTTATAAGGTAGCCGATACCGAAGACGGGGATGGCCGCGGCGGCAATGTTGAATTGAAAACCGAACAGAGCGACAATCCATGCGGTAACCGTTGTGCCGATGTTTGCGCCGAAGATAACGCCTACGGATTGCTGCAGCGTTATTAAACCCGCGTTGACGAACGACACGACCATAACGGTGGTGGCGCCGGACGATTGGATAATTATGGTAATAAGACAGCCGGTAAATACCGCGGCAAAACGGTTGCTTGTCATAACTGCCAAAAAACGGTGCAAGCTGTTTCCCGCGCTTTTTTGAATGCCCTCGCCGAGCATTTTCATGCCGTACATGAGCAGGGCAAGGCTGCCGGCAAGCTGAAATATAACCGTTACAATACGCACGATTCAGCCTATCATATTTCGGGCAAACCGGACAAGGCTTGATGACCTGAACGGGGTGACGGGCATGATTTTGAACGGGAGCGGGGCAACCGGCACGATTTTATCTGTGTTCGGTAACGCCGTTGCGCTTACACAAATCGGCAATAAGGCACTGACTGCACAGCGGCTTGCGCGCGACGCACACGTAGCGACCGTGCAAAATAAGCCAGTGGTGGGCACGTCCTAAAAATTCGGCGGGAATGCATGCGAGAAGGTCTTGTTCCACTTCGATCGGCGTTGTTCCCTCCGACAAGCCTATGCGCGGCGATATGCGCAAAAGGTGGGTGTCGACCGGCATCGTCGGTTCGGAATAGACGACGTTCAAAATGACGTTTGCGCTTTTGCGCCCGACGCCCGGCAGCCGTTGCAAATCTTCACGCGTGCGGGGCAGTTTGCCGTCAAACTCGTCAATCAACATGCGGCACAAACCCATAACGTGCTTTGCCTTTGAGCGGTACAGACCGATTGTTTTAATGTACGCGATAAGGCCGTCTTCGCCGAGCGCCAAAATCTTTTCGGGCGTGTCCGCGATTTTATACAGAGGCTCGGTCGCCTTGTTTACGCTTTTATCGGTTGCCTGCGCCGAAAGCACGACCGACACCAAAAGCGTAAACGGATTTTGCGCTTTCAATTCCGTCGCGGGGGCGGGATTTTGCTTTTCGAAGCGCCGGAATACTTCGGTTATTTCTTCCGGCGTCAGTTTGCGGAAATCGTCAGGTGAGGGCATTTTTTAATGCGTCCGTCTTATCGGTTTTTTCCCAGCTGAATTCTTTTCGTCCGAAATGGCCGTAGACGGCGGTCTTTTGATAAATCGGTTTTTTCAAATCGAGCGTTTGTATGATGCCGGAAGGCGAGCAGTCGAACACCTTTGTTACCGCTTCGGCAAGTTTCGATTCGGGAACCTTGCCCGTGCCGAAGGTTTCAACCATAACGGAAACGGGGAAGGGCACGCCGATTGCGTAGGCAAGCTGTACTTCGCAGCGTTCGGCCAATTTTGCCGCAACGATATTTTTGGCGATATAGCGCGCCATGTAGGCGCCCGATCGGTCTACTTTCGACGGGTCTTTACCGCTGAACGCTCCTCCTCCGTGGCGTCCCATGCCGCCGTAAGTGTCGACTATGATTTTCCGTCCGGTAAGCCCCGTATCTCCCGCCGGTCCTCCGATAACGAAGCGCCCCGTCGGATTTATGAAAAACTTCGTTTTTTTGTCCAACAAGCCGGAACTTTCGAGCACCGGTTTGATGATTTCTTCGATAATACCTTCGCTTATCGTTTTGTATTTTACGTCGGGGCCGTGCTGGTGCGATACGACAACGCTGTCGATTCGGACGGGTTTATGTCCCTCGTATTCGACGGTAACTTGACTTTTTGCATCGGGGCGCAGCCAATCAAAGGTACCGCTTTTGCGTACTTTTGACGCATGGCGCAATATTTTATGAGCGTACATAATGGGCGCCGGCATAAGTTCGCTTGTTTCCGTACAGGCAAAGCCGAACATCATTCCCTGATCTCCGGCCCCTTGCAGTCCTTTAAATTCCTTTAAGCCTTCGCCCGTCACGCCCTGATTGATGTCGGGCGATTGGGCGTGAATAATATTCAACACCGCCATCGAATCGCAGTCCAAACCGTAGGCCGCATCGGTATAACCTATATCGCCCGCAATTTTTCGCGCAAGGGTCGGCACATCGACAAAGGTATGCGTCGTAATTTCTCCGCCGACCAAAATCAGCGCCGTCGAAGCGAAGGTTTCGCATGCGACGTGGCTTTCCGGATCGTCCTTTAAGCACGCATCCAATACCGCATCCGAAATCTGATCGCACAATTTATCGGGATGGCCTTCTCCGACCGATTCCGACGTAAATAAATATTTTTCCGCCATAGATAACTCCTGTAAATCAAGTAAACACGTAAAATCGTAAAAAAAACTACACAAAAACGATTTTTGCCAGTATACTGTATTTGAACTTTTTGGAAAAGGAGGAAGGGTTTAAAAATCGGACTTCCCTGTCCGATTTTTAACGCGAGTTTTTGCAAATCCTCCCGGCTTTGCAAAAACGTCGATTACCTACGGTTTTTCCGGCGTCCGTGCCGGAAAAATAGCTGTAAGGCGGGATTCTTAAGGGCGGTAGCCCTTAAGCGTTATTTGGAAAATGGAAGGGGTTTTAGGGGAAGGAAGAAACTTTTAGTCGCAAAAGTGTCTTCCTTCCCCTAAGAAAAACATTTTTAGGAGGACCTATGGCACTGAAAAAAACATACGACAAAAGCGGAAAAAAATGCGGCGTTACGTTTTCGCTCGATGCGAAGGCCGCAGTCGGGGCGGAAAAGGTATGGCTGTGCGGCGACTTCAATAATTGGAGCACGGTCGAAACTCCGATGAAAAAACAAAAAAGCGGTGCTTTTTCCGTAAAACTCACGCTTGAAAGCGGCCGCGAATATCAATTCCGCTACCTTATCGACGGGAAAAAATGGGAAAACGATTGGAAAGCCGATAAATACGTTCCCGCCCCGTTTTCCGACGCCGAAAATTCGGTTGTGTGCGTGTGAAACCGTCAGCGGATTGAAAATTCCTCGTTCAGTAAAAGGGCTTGCGTTTTAATCGAGTCGGTCGCGTCGATTGTTTTTTCGGTATCGATGCACAGTCCTTGCGTATTTATGCGGCGCAATAAATCCATGCCGCGTTCTTTACCCATAACGAATACGGCCGTGGCGAGCGCATCGGCGTCCATTGAAGACTCGTTTACGATGGTTACCGACATAAGGCCGTTGTCGGCCGGATATCCCGTTTTGCAGTCTAAAAGATGGTGAAAAAGACGGCCTTCGTACACAAAAAAGCGTTCATATACTCCCGACGTTACAACCGAAACATCCTTGACGCTTAAGGCGATAACCGGCGCCGCGGCCGAGTCAAAGGGATTTTTTATGCCGACCTTCCACGCTTCCTTTCCCTTTTTTTCGCCGACCGCATAGATGTTGCCGCCTAAATCGATAATGGCTCGCGGTATTTTCAGCTTTTTTATTAAAGCGGCAAGTTCGTCGGCGGCGAAACCCTTTGCGATACCGCCCAAATCGAGCGCCGTTCCTTTTACGGGCAGGTATACGGATTTTTCTTCTCCGTCTTCCGATAACACAACCGAGCGCCAATCGCACAGCGCAAGCGCGCCCTCTATTTCTTCCTGCGACGGAAGGTGCGGAGCGTCGCTTCCGATGTTCCACAGCTTTACCAAAGCTCCCGAGGCCGGATTAAAGGCTCCGTCGGACAACTGCGCAATGTCGAGCGCACGCCGTATAACTTTAAACGTATCCTCGTGTACCGCAATTTTTTGCTCGCCTGAAGCCGCATTTATGCGCGCAATATCCGACGAGGGAATGTTCATGCTCATGTGCGCTTCTATTTGTTCAAGGCATTCGAACAGCGTATCGTAATATTTTTGTTTGCCGTATTCGAAAAGCTGAACCGTGCAGACGGTGCCGAGTACGGGGCGTGTTTGGGAAGGACTTATGTTCTTACTGCACGAGACAAGGCCCAAAGACAGAATAACTGCCGTGAGCGCGGCAAACGCCGCCGCGGTATGTATCGATTTATGCATATCCGTACTATAGCGTTTTTTTTACTTTTATAAAAGTGATTATACGGATATAATATAATCATGACCTTATCGTCAAAAACCGCGCAGGTTATAGTCGAAGAAATAAGCGGCATTATCGGCCGCAGGATAAACATGATGAATGCCGACGGCATCATTATTGCAACGACCGATCCCGCCCGCCTCGATACCTTCCATGCGGCGGCAAAGAAAATCATCGATGAAGACTTGGACGAAATCGTCGTGTATTCCAATACCGAATATCCGGGTGCTTTACAGGGAACGAATATCGCCGTGCGTTTTCAAAACAAACCGGTTGCGGTTATCGGCGTTACGGGGCCGTACCGCGAAGTTATCAAATACGGCCGCATGCTCAAAAAGATGACCGAAATTCTTATGCTCGATGAATATTACAAACAGCAAAGCGATATGGACGAGCGCATAAAAAACCGTTTTTTGAACGAATGGCTGTACGGCGATGCCGAATCGATAAACCGCCGGTTGGAAAAACAGGGGCAGTCTTTGGGCTTCGATATAACCGTGCCGCGCCGGGTATTTATCTTTGAGCCGGTCGTAAAAGAAGAAGCGTTCGATGCGCCGCTCAATCCTGCCGACGTGCAAAGCTGCATCGACAGTGCATGGAAAACCGTGCGCACGCTGATCCGTCACGAAAAGCATTCGGTGTTTTTGGTTTCGGGGAACGAACTTATATGCGCCGTCGCCGACTGTTCCGACAAGCAGCTTCTTTCGCTCGTGCGCACGATCCGCGATTCGGCCGACAAACGCCTTCCGCTGATTTTGGCGGCGGGCCTCGACGGCAGAACGGAAGATTACCGTTTGATAAATTCGGCCCGCTTAAAGGCGGAAAAAGCTTTAAGAACCTGCCTGCGTTCGCCGAGCAAAGAGCCGCGCCTATACGACACAATCAATATGGAAATCTTTTCGGGCGAAATTCCCGATCCGGTAAAAAAAGAATATATTTCGCGTATTTTTAAATCCTGCAGCGAAGAAGAAATTTCAAACTGGATAACCGTTTTGGACACGCTGTATTTGGAAGAAGGTTCGATTTCGCGCGCGGCGGATAAATTGTTTATGCATAAAAACACGCTCCAATACCGGCTGAATAAATTAAAAAAGCAAACCGGCTACGATCCGCGCTCCATTCGCTTTTCGTCGCTGTTTTACAACGCGATTCATTTTTACCGCGACCTTGAAAAGTAAACTTTTCAGATGCACTCGTCCGTCCGTCGCCCGACCGGACGCATCATTCATCCGACTGCCGGCGCATGGCGGATAAAAATATACAAAATTTGTTTTGCAAGACATAAAAATCATATTAATTTAGGTTTTTGTAACATATCCGTAAAAAGAAAACAGCCTTATACTTCTCTGAAGATTGTCAAAAAGCGGCGGCTTTTTACAGTCTTTATTATGCATATAAGGAGGAACATATGCAGGGTATTGCGCTGATTGTTGCTTTTATAGCCGCGATCGCACTGATGATTTTTGCCATTTCGAAGCTGAGGATTCATCCGTTTTTGGCTATTATGGGAGTCTCTTTGCTTTTGGCATTTGTTGCCGGAATTCCGCTGGATAAGATTCCGGGAATAATCGGAGCCGGGTTTAGCGGAACATTTACCAGTATCGGTATTGTGATTATTTTAGGCGCCTTGGTGGGCGTTATTCTTGAAAAAACCGGCGCGGCTTTAAAACTGTCCGACATGGTCGTAAAACTGGTCGGAAAGAAAAATCCCGAGTTGGCGATACTGATTATGGGCTGGATTGTTTCGATTCCGGTTTTTTGCGACAGCGGATTCGTTATTTTAAACCCGATCCGCAAAGCATTGGTGCAGCGCACAAAAACGTCAAGCGTCGCCATGACGATCGCTTTGTCTGCAGGTTTGTATATCTCGCACGTGTTTATTCCGCCGACGCCGGGCCCCATTGCTGCGGCAAATGCGCTGGGAATCGGCGACAATTTGCTTTTGGTTATCGGTATCGGCGCATTGGCTTCGATTTTTCCGCTTATTGCCGGCTATTTTTTTGCAAAATATATCGGCAAAAAAGTTACGGCCTCCGAGGAGCGCTCGGGCGCCGAAACGGTAAAAACCTATGAGCAGCTGGTTGCCGGCTACGGAAAACTGCCGAACGGTTTTGCCGCCCTCGCACCGATAGTCGTTCCGATTTTGCTCATGGCTTTGTCGTCGATCGCTTCTATGGCAAAGTGGGACGGCGTTTTTGCGCAAGTGCTGAAATTCCTCGGAGCGCCCATTATCGCGCTCGGCGTGGGCGTTTTATTCGGTGTACTGCTGATTCATACGCAAAAAATAAAAGAGCGCTTTTACGATTTGACAAACGACACGCTTAAAGTCGTCGGTCCGATCTTGTTTGTAACGGCTGCAGGCGGCGTTTTGGGCCGCGTCATCGCCCAATCGAGTTTGGTAGGCTATATTACCGACAACGCATCCGCTTTAAAAACCGTCGGCATCTTTTTCCCCTTTGTTTTGGCCGCCATTCTCAAATCGGCACAGGGTTCTTCGACGGTTGCCATTACGACGACGGCGGGAATTCTTGCTCCGCTTATGGCACCTTTGGGCTTGGACAGCGTTATACTGTCGTCGCTCACCGTTATGGCGATCGGCGCGGGCGCTATGACCGTGTCGCATGCAAACGACAGCTATTTCTGGGTCGTCGTAAACTTCGGCGGTTTGGATACGGAAGACGGTTATAAAACGCAAACGCTTATGACCCTTGTCATCGGCATAGCGGCTATGATCGGAATTTTCCTGTTGTCTTTATTCTTCTGATTAAAAACCTCATCAGGTTAAAACATCGAGCCGATTGATCCGCATGGACGGATTGATCGGCCGTTCCGAAGGAGCGCGGCGGAATTGTTATGAAAAAAATCCTGCTTATCCCCGATTCGTTTAAAGGCACCATGAGTTCCGCCCGTATTTGTTCGATAATGCAAAAGGCCGTCCGCGAGATTTTTCCCGGCTGCGAAGCGCTTTCGATTCCCGTTGCGGACGGAGGGGAGGGCAGCGTCGATGCTTTTTTGGAAGCGCTGGGCGGAATCAAAAAATACGTGCGCGTCAAAAATCCTTTTTTTGAAGACATGGAAAGTTTTTACGGAATTTTGGATGCCGCGGATGCCGGCTCTGAGGGAAAAACCGCCGTTATAGAAATGGCTTCGTGTGCCGGTCTTCCGCTTGCTTCCGGGAGACTGAATCCCGCCCTTACGACAACTTACGGTGCAGGCCAGCTCATCGAAGACGCGCTGAAAAACGGCTGTACGAGCGTTATTGTCGGGCTCGGCGGAAGCGCGACGAACGATGCCGGCTGCGGGGCCGCCGCCGCACTGGGCGTACAATTTTTTGACGGCGCAGGCAAAAGCTTTGTGCCCGTAGGCGGTACGCTCAAAGATATTTGCCGCATCAACGTGTCCGGCCTTAATCCGCTTTTAAAGCGCGCCCGTATAACGGCCATGTGCGATATAGACAATCCGCTGTACGGCGAAAACGGAGCCGCATATATTTTCGGTCCGCAAAAGGGCGCCGATGAAAAGCTGGTGCACGAATTGGATGAAGGACTGCGCCGCGTTGAAAAAATCGTCAAGCGCGACATAGGAGCGGATGCCGCGTTCGTTCCGGGCGCCGGAGCCGCCGGCGGAATGGGGTACGGCATGCTGTGCTTTTCGGGAGCGGGCCTTAAGATGGGAATCGAAACCGTTTTGGATACGGTTGATTTTGAATGCAAACTCAAGGGTGCCGATTGCGTTTTTACGGGCGAAGGAAAAATCGACAGTCAAAGTTTGCGCGGAAAAGTCGTTATCGGCGTTGCGCGTCGCGCACAAAAAGCGGGAGTGCCCGTTATTGCCGTAGTGGGAGATGCGGCCGACGGCAGCGAAAATGCCTACGACTGCGGCGTAAGCGCAATCTTCAGCATAAATCGCCTTGCCGTTCCCTTCAGCGAAGCGAAAAACCGCGCCGAAAAAGATTTGGAGCACACGTTCAAAGACATTTTGCGTCTTATGCGCGTGTGCGGAACATAATTACACGTAATTCAGTTCGGCGAGTTTTTCGGCAATTTCGATAATATCCAAGCCCTTGGTAAATTGCAGACAGGTGCCGCTCGGGTAACGCACTTTTTTTACCCAATGTTCGGGGATGCCGTCGATTGAATATTTTGCGCCCATAACGGAACCGGCGATAGCGCCTATCGTGTCGGCATCGCGAGCGAAATTTCCGGCGAGCAGCACCGCCGATTTAAAATCCTTGTGCATAAGTTTTAAGCACCCGAAAGCCGCCGGAACCGCTTCGGCCGTAGTTGCCCACGTGCTTGCGCGGGTCGCATCGTGAATTTTCATCCAGCACGAAGCGATGTCGTAATTCTCTTTTTCGATAATTTCGAACACCTTTGTCATCGAATAATACAACCACGAATCCTGCGGTATGGGCGCCATTGCCGCTTCGAAAATCTCGTCGATTGTTCCGTCCGCCATCGCGACGGCAACGGCGGCCGCAACCGCTTGAGCGCCCCATACTCCGTCGCCGGCATGACTGATTTCCGATTCTATTTGTGCAAGCGCGGCCGCTTTTTCGGGATCTCCGGCGCACATAATGCCTATCGGCGGAATTCTCATCGCGCTGCCGTCGCTCGTGTTAAAGGTGGAATACTTTCCCGTCAACGGCGGGAGCAATCCCGCTCTCAGGTTGTCCGCCGCGGCTTTTTCGCTTGCGCCGCCGCGTTTATATTCGTCCTGAACGACAACGTCCTCCATCCACGATTTTACGACTTCTTCGCTTGTGAGCTTTCCTTTGCACCGTATAAGCGTTTTTGCCGTAAGCAGCGCAAATTCGGTATCGTCCGTACTCCATGCCGAACCGGCGGAAAAGTCCGTGATAAAACCGTAGTTTTCTCTGTTTGCCTGCATTCTCGACGCATCGCCGAAAGAGTCGCCGACAGCCAAACCGATAAGGGCTCCCGTCGCCCGTTTTTTTATTTCGTTCCGATCTTTTAACGCATCTTCTTTTTTAAGCATACACACTCCAATAAATAAGCGAGTTTGCCAAGCAAACTCGGGATAAAAAGCACCGGCGCCATTTCAGACGGTGCTTTTTATCGTACTCCAATAAAAACTTCTCAATTATTTACAGTTCCGTAACGGAAAGTCCTTCGAAAGAACAGCGGCCGCCGCGGCTTAAATAAAAGCCCGTCATACCGTATTTTATATCGGCGTCTTTTGCCGTTAAAACTTCCGTTCCGTCGAGTTCAAAGCTGAGCGCATCGGCGGCGGCCGAAAACGTAAACGTATACGCTTTTTCGTTTTCGTACTTGAACACTTTATGCGCAAGCCGGACAAGCTTTCCGTCTTTTTTTGCGAGGATGGAAATTCCGTCGCCGTCGAATCCCGCATAATAGCCGCGCCGGTCTCCCTGAACCCGAAGCGATACGAGCGCGGAATCTCCGCGGTGAATGCAAACCTTGGTGCTCACCCGCGCATTTTCGGTAAAATAATTGCCGGTAAAGGCTTGCGCGTCGTGCAGGCAAAGACATGAAAGTTTTTTGCCTTCCAAAGTCCATGCGCCCCGGTTAAACGAAAACGGCGTAATCGATGCGAATTCGGCATACTGTTTTTTGAAATCGATACGATATGCCGCCTTTCCCGTTACGGAAAAACGCTTCAAATATAAAATACCGAAATCCTTTACCTTTGCCGGAGAAGTTCCTTCGATAATCAAACCGATTTCGTCTATCAAAGCTCCGCCGACTTCGGGTATTTTAAATGAAATGAGCGTATCTCCTTCTTCGCGGTCGCGCCGTATGCAGCGGTCGAGTTTTACTATCGTGCCGTCCGTCGCGCGCACGTACGGATAGATGATGAGCGCTTCGCCCCGTATTCTGTTGAGCGAATAAATAAGTTCGACCGTTTGTCCCGGATAGGCGGTCGGCGAAAAAACCGGCATGTATCTTTCGTCGTCGAAATCTTCTCTGCGATAAAACGGTTTATAAAACAAACGCGTCGATTGCGGCCGAACCAAGCGGTCAAAAAGCACTTCCAAGCCTTTGCCGCTGTTTTTCAGTGCGAACAGATTTTCGTTCGACAGCCTGAAGCCGTGCGTGCTGCCGGGAAGAGAAAAATCGAAACGGATTTCTCCTTTTGCATAAGGAGTCTTTTCGGTTTTAAAAGCAAGCGAGTATAAATAGTGCGCGTAAGACGGAATGTCGAGGATGTTCAAATAACCGCTGATTCCCGACAGCACGATCGAATCGTTTACCGGTTTTCTGTAATGCTGCGGAATCGCTTCTATGCCCCCGGCAACACCGAGAATGGTGCCGACGTTTCCCGCGTTGCAGTCGGTGTCCCAACCGGCCATCGTGGCGATTTCAATTCCCTTGGAAAAAGTTTTGCCGTAAATGAGCGCCATAACGCAGACGCCCGCATTCGGAACGATGTGACATGCTCCGGGGTATTTATCGTAGCCGTATTGCGCGTGCAAAAAAGCAAGGCAGTCTTCCCAGTCGGAAGCGGGATGTTCTTTTTGAAATGAGAGAACCGCTTTTACGACTTTGCGATACACCGACGAGGCTTTCACATAACGCAGTCCCGTTTTGATGATTTTATATACGTCGTCCGTGTCGAAGGCGGCTGCAATACAGGCGGCAATAAAGGCCGCTCCTTCCAAGCCTTCTTCGTCGTGCGAAACCGAAGCGGCTTTTTTCGCATCCGATGCGGCACGTTCCGGATCCGACGGATGAATAAGTCCCCACGTGTCGATAAAAATCTGGCCGCCGATTTGATCGGCGCGCACTTTTCCGTTGACGGCGGCGCTTCCCGAAAGCGGAGCGCGCATGCCGTTTAACAGGTTAAAATAGGCGGTATGTTCGGTCGATATGCCGTAGCCGCCCCACCAAAACATACCGATGCCTTCTCTCGTATAATTGAGCCACGCTTCGCCTACCGACTCGGCGCTGCATTCGCGCGAATCTTCGAGCGCGCGTAAAAAATACACGGGGCCGTTCGCATCGTCGTCCGCGGCGAAGTTTTTAAACGGTTTAACATAGTCGGTTATGGTGTCGTAAAATTCTTTAATGCGTTCGCGCGTCCACAAGCTCGGCTCGACGGGCGCCCCCAGCCGTATGCCGATATTTTTGCCCAAAAAGCCCGCATATATTTTTTCCAAATACATTTGCTGCGATATTTTTTTCATTATAGCTTAACTCTCCCGAAGCCGTTTCAAAAAGGGCGGGGCCTCAAAGACTTTTTAAAAGGCTTTCTCGGCGCCCGCCGATTTTATTTAATTTTGTTTATTTTAATACCTTCGCCAAATATTCGGAAATTTTGGTTCCGCCGGCTTTGTTCCATTTTTCGATAAATACGTCGTAGTCGGAAATCGGCCGTACGCCGCGGATAATGTCGGTCGAATATTCGGTGTAGAGTTTATCCATAGCGTCTTTTAAAGGCGTTAAGTCTTCCGGCAAAATAACGTTCGTATCCGCCGCAAAGTATTTTTCGGCCGCTTTAAGAGATTCGATTGCCGGCGCGGTAAGTACTTCGCCCTGCACCTTGCTTAAATCGAGCCCGTTCATCGTCGGCCAGAATTTTGCCCACCATGAGGGGAAATCCTTGGTAAGCACGTATTTGCCGTTGACGACGTTGTAATGCACGCCTTCCAAACCGAGTTTATCCAAAATGCGGCCTTCGGGACCCGCCATGTATTCCAAAACCGCCCAAGCCGCGTCTTTAACTTCCGACGCCGCATTGATGGCAAAGCCGCGCGGCTCTTTGGTAACGTCGACGTTTTGGTATGCCTGTCCTATGCCCTTTGCGGGAGGAAGCACGACGAGCTTTTGTTTTTGCGTACTCAGCATTTTGTTGTTGTATACGTTGATAACATCTCCGGCGGTACCGCTGACAAAACCGGCCGTTCCTTCATAGAACGCCTGTTCCATGGTGTCCCACGCTTTGGTTACGTATTCCTTGTCCAACAAACCGTCTTTATACAATTTTGCATAAAAAGCGATTTTGTTTTTGTTGGCTTCGGTTGCAACCGAATAGACCCATTTGCCCTTGTCTTTAACAATCGTGGCGCTTACGCCGAATGCGTGATTGAAAACCGAGTCGAGTTTTAAAATACCGCCGTCGGTCGTAATCGGCCATTTGCAAAGGCCCGTGTCTTTCATTTCTTTGAATAAAGCGTAATAATTATCCGCCGTGGGATTTTGCAGCAGCGTTTTGCCTGTTTTTAATTTGTTGAACCAATCTTCGCGCATAACCGGAATTTGAACGCGCGCGGGTGCGAGCCACATCAAATACGGATAATTTGCCATGGCCGCTTTGTTGTGGTCGGACATTATCGCTTTTACGTTTTCCGATTTTTTTATGTACGGCGTTAAATCTTCAAGCAAACCTTCCTGCGCAATCTGCAAATCGCCGCCCTGAAAATAGATGATGTCCGGCGAAATCTGTCCCGTTCTGAACGCGATGGGAACAACCGACTTGTAAGAACCCGTGGGCGCCGAAAGAATAACCAAATCGATATATTTTCCCTGCGCCGCCAAGCCCTTTTCGATTTTTTCTTCCAAGGCGCTTACCGAAGCCTTGTCGGTTACCGGGTCGACGTCTTTGCACAAATACGTTACCTTAACCGGCGAGTCCGGCGTTCCCAAGCCCTGTTTGCCGCCGTCTTTTGTTCCGGCTGCGAACGACAATGCGGCTGCGCATGCCGCAAAAAGCATTACCGATAAAACCTTTTTCATAAAATCCTCCTATATAAAAAAGTTTTAAGTATTTCAAGCGTTAATTAAAACGCAAAGGCGCTTCACTCCTTTATTCCTCCGGCCATAACGTCTTTATTGTAAAACTTCAAAACGAAAGGGTAGAGTATTAAAATCGGGATGACCGCAACGACGATGGTCGCGGCCTTAAGGGCGCCGTAATCGATGCGCGCCAATTCATTGTAATCATACAGGTTTTGCTGCCCGATAATGGACACGGTGTCGCCCAAAACAACGAATTGCCGCAAAATCACCTGCAAAACGGTGTCGGTCGTTTTTTTCGTTAAATAAATGCTCGCCCTGAAATATTCATTCCATCTTACAACCGAATAGAACATCGTTATCGTCGCAACGCCCGATTTTGCGAGCGGAAAAAAGACCGAAAAAAGCATCCGTATGTGCGAACATCCGTCTATAACGGCCGCTTCAACAAGCGATTGCGGCACCTGTTCAAAGTACCGCATCATGATAATCAGATAATACACATTGACGGCCGTAACTAAAATAACCGCCCATTTCGATCCCATTAAACCGAGCCTTTGCACGACGAGGTATTCGGGAA